>JBOGIQ010000063.1:0-21966 GCA_050742535.1 Vicinamibacterales bacterium
AGGAAGAACGGCGCAGCATCCTGGCTCTGGTGCTTCGGCGCGGCCTGGCGCTGGCCGTGACCGGTGTGACGGTTGGCGCCGTGCTGGCGGTGGCGGCAGCCCGCCTCCTGCAGGCGCTGCTCTTCGGCACCAATCCCACGGACGCTGGCACGTTTGCGACGGCGATTGCGTTGGCGCTGATGGTCAGCATTGCCAGTTGTCTCCCTCCGGCCCTTCGTGCGGCTCGTGCTGATCCGATCGAGGCGATGCGGGCGGAGTAGGGGCCGCGCCTCCGCGTGCTACACTGAGTGAGCCTTCTGAGAGCTGCGCTTCAGGCCTTCCGCATCAGATCCGAGTTTCTCGCCTCTCCTGCGTTTCGTCACCGGGCATTTCGCTCGAGCCTGCCATCAGATTCACCCCATCCTTCGGGATGCAGGAGTAGTTCATGAGTACGAAGTTGTATGTCGGAAACCTGCCGTACGAAACCAGCGAGTCTGACCTGCAGACGCTGTTCGAGAGCGCCGGAGCGGTCAGCACCGTGACGATCGTTCGCGACCGCGCCACCGGTCAGGCGCGCGGATTCGCGTTCGTGGAAATGAGCGATGCGGACGGCGCACGGCGCGCGATTACCGAGCTGGACCGTCACCAGTACGGCGGCCGTAACCTGACCGTCAACGAAGCCCGGCCGATGGCGGCGCGCGGTAACGGCGGCGGCTTTGGCGGAGGCCGTCAGCGCCGCGAATCGCGCTGGTAAGAGCCGCGCGTCCATTGCCATTCATCAATCTTCACGTCCACCCGGATCTCCTCAGGGGGATCAGGGAACTCGGCTTCACCCGCCCCACTCCAATCCAGGTTGAAGCTGTTCCGCCGGCGCTCGACGGCCGCGATCTCCTGGCCTGTGCGCAGACCGGGAGTGGGAAGACCATCGCGTTCCTGTTGCCGGTACTGCATCGGCTGATGAACAAACCGCGGCGGACGACGCGCGCGTTGATCCTGACGCCGACGCGCGAGCTGGCCGCGCAGATCCTCGAGGAATTCAACGCGATCGCCATGCACACGCCGCTCACCGGCGCGGCTGTGTTCGGCGGAGTCGGCATGGGACCGCAGGAGCATGCGTTCCGGAGCGGCGTCGATGTCATCGTCGCCACACCCGGGCGGCTGCTCGATCACGCCACGCGTTCGTACGCGAAGTTGACCGGGCTCGAGTACCTCGTGCTCGACGAAGCGGATCGCATGCTCGACATGGGCTTCCTGCCGGACATCAAGCGAATCCTGCGCCACATTCCCGCCAGGCGCCAGACGCTCTTCTTCAGCGCAACGATGCCGCGCGAGATTGCCGCCTTGGCCTCGGAGATGCTGAAGAACCCGGTGACGATCGCGCTGCAGCGACAGTCCGCACCGGCGGTCGGGATTACACAGGCCGCGTATCCCGTGCCGCAACAGCTGAAGCCGGCGCTGCTGGTGGAGCTGTTCACGCGCCGGATCATGACCCAGGCGCTGGTCTTCACGCGCACGAAGCATCGTGCCAACCGCCTCGCCGAGAGCCTGCTGCGCAGCGGCATCAACGCGGAGCGCATTCACGGCAACCGATCGCAGGCGCAGCGGACGCAGGCGCTGGCCGGGTTCAAGAGCGGCAGGTATCCCATCCTGGTGGCCACCGACATCGCCGCGCGGGGTATCGACGTCGAGGCACTCAGTCACGTGGTCAACTTCGACGTCCCTGCCGCACCCGACGACTACATCCATCGGGTCGGCCGAACCGGTCGTGCGGAAATGACGGGCGAAGCGTTCACCTTCGTCTCGCCGGACGAGGAGCAGGACCTGCGCGCCATCGAACGCGCGATTGGCAGGAGCCTGCCGCGCGTGACCCTGCCCGATTTCAACTACCGCGCGCCAGCAGCGCAGCTCGAGGTCCCGCTCCGCGATCGCATCGCCGCGATCCGGCAGCGGAAGCACGACGAGCGCCAGCGCGCCAAGGTCAACGCGGCGGCACGTGCCGCAGGCGCGCGGTCCGCGAGCGGACACGGAGATCGGAAACCGAAGGACGGTGCGCGCGGCAAGCGGCCGGCTGCCGCGAGGGCGCCCGGAGGCCGGACGGCAGGACGCTTCCGTCCCCGCGGGCCGCGTCGAAGGCCCTCATAGGACAGAGCGCGTGGCACTTCATGAAGCTCATGACTGTATGCGATGAGCTCCATCACGGTCCGGTTGATCGCGAACCAGCGTCGATTCTGAATCTGGATTCGTGGAGGACGGGCATCACCCGGTGAGACGGCAGGCCTCGCACAATCGTTGCCGAGGTTGCGTTGGACGAGGGTCGCCTTAACTGAGACGGACAAGACCACGCCGCGTCGCCACCTTGACGGCTTCGGTGCGGCTCGTCACACCCAGCTTCTCGAACAGGTGCCCGAGGTGCGTCTTCACCGTCCGCTCGCTGATCCCGAGCTCGGTCGCGATTTCCTTGTTGGCCTTGCCGTCGGCCAGCAGTCGCAACGTGGCGAGCTCCCGTGGCGTCAACTGGACCCGCGTCACTTCCTCGGCCAGCTTCGCCGCCGCCGCGGGTGCGAGATAGGTCTTCCCCGCCAGCACGTCGCGGATGCAGGCGATCAACGCATCCGCGCCGATGTCTTTCAGCACGTACGCCTTCGCGCCAGCCTTCAGCGCACGTGAGATCTCGCCGTCGGTGTCGTAGGTCGTGAGGATGATGACGCGCGCCCGCGGATCGCGCTCGCGCAGGCGCTGCACGACCTCCACACCCTCCATGACGGGCATCCGCAGGTCGAGCAGCGTCACATCCGGACGATGACGGTCCCACGCCTCGAGCGCCTCGGCACCGTTGCCCGCCTCTGCGACAACCTGCAGGTCGGCTTCCTGATTGATGATGTTTGCGACACCGGTCCGGAGGAGCGCGTGATCGTCCACCAACAGGACGCTGGCTTTGCCGGTCGGAGTGGTCACCACGGCATCAACCGACGGCATAGACCTGTGTCGGCAAAGACGAGGGCTCCCACGCCAGCACGACTTCCGTACCGCTGCGCGGCGCGGTGACGATGGTCAGCGAGGCGCCGATGCGATCGGCGCGCTCCTGCATGCTGGTCAATCCGAATCCCGCGTTCGACCGATCGCCCGGAATGCCCCTCCCGTCGTCGGCCACCGACAACCGCAGCCCGAGCGAATTGATGCTCGAGGCCCTGATGAGGATGCGGCGAGCCTGTGAATGCCGGACGGCGTTGGTCAGTGCCTCCTGCGCAATGCCGAGGATCTCGCGCTCGACGCCATCGCCGAATCGCGGCAGCTCGTCGAGTTGCACGTCGATCGGCACCGTGGTCGAGCGCTGTCCGAGCTCGGCGAGTCGTTTGATCGCCTGACCGACATCTTCGATGGTGCCGACGGTCGGACGGAGGGTGCCAACGGATCGGCGCGCTTCCGTCAAATGCGTGCGTGCCAGATCGACCGCGTTCTCGACGTTGCGCGCGACCGATGGCGGCACCGAGCCCGCCTCCCGCTGCGCGGCCTGCAGCTGCATGAGGATCGCGGCGAATCCCTGCGCCAGGTTGTCGTGAATATCACGCGCGAGCCGGTTGCGCTCCTCGAGGATCGCCTTGCGCCGTTCCTCGACGCGCATCTGGTCCACGACGCGGCTGTGGTGCAGCGCCATGGCGGCCTGCCGTGCGATGGCCTCGGTGAGCGCGACGCGCCACCACTGGCCCTCGGCACAGGCCTCCGGCCGTTCCAGCGTGCAGAGCGTGATCCAGCCCAGCGTCTTCCCGGCGAGGATCAGCGGCGACACGATGGTCGTGCTCAATCCGTCGCGTCGGATCACGTCGCGGATGACGGCGGGCATCCGCTCGTCGTCCACCAGGTACTCGACGGTCTTGTTCCACCCGGGCGCGTACGAATACAGATGCTGCGCGAGGACGTCGATGGGAAACGCCGATGTGGCAGTTTCGGCGCGCGTTGGAGTGATGATCTCGCCATTCAGGTGCGCCATCCACAGATGGCAGCCCTGCTCATCGTCGTCTATGAGCCAGACGCTGACCTTGTGACTCTCGCCTTCGTCGGCAAGCGTCTGCAGCAGCGCGCGGAAAAATCCGTTGATGTCCGGTTCGCGCGCGAGAAGATCGACGGCGATCTTCACGACGTCGGTCTGAATCTTCGCGAGGCATTCGGCGCGGCGCCGCTCGATGGTTTCCTGCTCGAGCGCTGAACGCAGCGCGTCCACATCGCCGGTCGTAGTGTCCGCCTTCAGGCGGACTCCGCGCGCCCGGTCCATCTCTCGTTCCTTCATGGCCCTTTCATTATCGAACCGTTCGCCTCCGAGATGTCACTGCCCGCAGGGACGATAGCCGCCTCGTCCAAAAGTCGTAGACGGCCCTCTGCAGGAGGTCGGGCGGCGGCCTGCGCCACACGCCAGAGCCCGAAATGCGCCTACTGCCCGATTGTTTGCGCCTCTCGCGAGCGAGAGACTGCAACACATGACACGTGCACAGACAGTCCGAAAGGCCGACCTAAACGTCGGCCTCTACCTCGTTGCTGCAATCACCGCTATCACTCTCGCGGCCGGCTGCACGCGGACAGCCGCCCAGCAGGCAGCAGCCCCTCCCCCACAGGTCACCGTCGCCAGCGTCATCGAACGCAACGTGACCGAGTGGGATGAATTCACCGGACGGCTCCAGGCCGTCGACTCCGTGGAAGTCCGTCCGCGCGTTGCCGGACTGATTTCGGCCGTGCGTTTCGACGAAGGCGCAATGGTCCACCGCGGCGAGCTGCTGTTCCAGATCGATGCGCGTCCGTTCCAGGCGGAGGTCGATCGCCTGCGCGCGGAGCTGGCGCGCGCGAAAGCCACCGCCCGGCGCGGCGACTCCGAACTGCAGCGCGCCGAACGCCTGCGGACCGAGAACGCGATCTCGCGTGAGGAGCACGATCGCCGCGCGGCGTTCGCGCAGGAGTCAGCCGCGCAGACGGCAGCGGTCGAGGCCGCGCTCCGGTCCGCGGAGTTGAACCTCGAGTTCACCCAGGTCACCTCGCCGATCGACGGGCGCGTTGGAAGAGCGATCGTCACCGAAGGCAACCTCGTGTCGAGCGGGCCGGGTGAAGCGACGCTGCTCACGACCGTGGTCTCGCTCGATCCGGTCTACGCCTACTTCGACGCCGACGAGCAGATCTTTCTGAAGTACAGCGGCGCGGCCGCCGGCACGAAAGGAGTCGGGTTACGGAGCCGCGGCTCGCGGCTTCCGATCCGCCTGGCGCTGTCGAGCGACGAAGGTTTCCCGCGGGCTGGCCACCTGGACTTCCTCGACAACCAGCTCGATGGCACCAGGGGAACGATTCGCGGTCGGGCGGTCTTTCGAAACTCCGACGGCCAGCTCACGCCCGGACTGTTCGTGCGGCTGCGTCTTGCCGGCACGGCGGCCTACCGGGGCCTGCTGGTTCAGGACCGCGCCGTCGGCACCGACCTCAGTAAGAAGTTCGTGTACGTGGTCGGGCCGAACAATGACGTCCAGTATCGCGCCGTCACCCTCGGACCCATCGTCGATGGCCTCCGCGTCGTCCGCAGCGGTCTCGAAGCCGGCGAGTCCGTCATCGTCAACGGTCTGCAGCGCGTTCGACCGGGAGCGCAGGTCACCCCCATCGTCGAGCAGATGGATCACGTGTCATGAGATTCTCACAGTTCTTCATCGATCGGCCGATCTTCGCGGCCGTGCTGTCGCTTGTCATCGTGGTCGCCGGAGCACTGGCGCTCTTCCAGCTTCCGATCAGTGAGTATCCGCAGGTGGTGCCACCGACCGTCGTCGTGCGTGCCGCCTATCCAGGCGCGAATCCGAAGGTCATCGCCGAGACTGTCGCGTCGCCGCTCGAGCAGCAGCTCAACGGCATCGAGGGCATGCTCTACACCTTCTCGCAGGCCACCTCCGACGGCCGGCTGCAGCTGACGATCACCTTCGCGCTCGGCACCGACCTCGATAACGCGCAGGTGCAGGTGCAGAACCGCGTGGCGCAGACACTGCCGCGTCTCCCGGCGGAGGTGCAGCGCATCGGCGTCGTCACCGAGAAGTCCTCACCGGACTTCATCATGGTGGTGAACCTCGTCTCGCCAAACGAGCGCTACGACCAGCTCTATCTCGCGAACTACGCCACCCTGCGGATCAAAGACGAGCTCACGCGCATTTCCGGCGTCGGCAGCGCGCAGGTCTTCGGCGCCGGCGAGTACAGCATGCGCATCTGGCTTGATCCGGACCGCCTGGCGTCGCGGCAGTTGACGACGTCGGATGTGATCCGGGCGATTCGTGAGCAGAACGTCCAGGTCGCGGCCGGCGTGCTTGGCGCGCAACCAGCACCCGTGGATACCACGTTCCAGCTCTCGGTGAACGCACGCGGCCGTTTGACCACCGAGGACGAGTTCGCCGACATCGTCGTCCGGGCAACTTCGGACGGACAGATCACCCGCGTGCGCGATGTCGGACGCGTGGAGCTCGGCGCAAACCAGTACGCCCTCCGCGCCCTGCTCGACAATCAGCCGACCGTCGCCATCGGCATCTTCCAGCGCCCCGGCAGCAACGCCATCGAGGCGTCGAACCAGGTGCGGCAGACGATGGACACCCTGAAGCAGTCGTTTCCTGACGGCGTGGACTATCGAATCGTCTACGACCCCACGGTCTTCGTGCGCAACTCCATTCGCGCCGTCGTCGAGACACTCTTCGAAGCGATTCTGCTGGTGGTGATCGTCGTCATGGTCTTCCTGCAGACCTGGCGCGCCTCGATCATCCCGCTCGTCGCCGTGCCCGTGTCGCTGATCGGCACCTTTGTCGTGATGCTGGGGATGGGGTTCTCCCTCAACACGCTGTCGCTCTTCGGCCTGGTGCTGTCGATTGGCATCGTGGTTGACGATGCGATCGTCGTGGTCGAGAACGTGGAGCGGCATATCGAGCTCGGGCTTCCGCCGCTCGAGGCCACGCGAAAGGCCATGGACGAAGTGTCCGGGCCGATCATCGCGATCGCGCTCGTCCTCTGCGCCGTGTTCATTCCGACGGCGTTTGTCAGCGGCCTGACCGGCCAGTTCTACCGTCAGTTCGCGCTGACGATTGCGATCTCGACGGTCATTTCGGCGTTCAACTCGCTGACGCTGAGTCCGGCCCTGGCGTCGCGGCTGCTCAAGCCACGCGAGGACGCGAAGGACGTCGTCCAGCGCGCCGCCGATCGGCTCTTTGGATGGTTCTTCCGCGGCTTCAACCGGGTGTTCGCGCGCGGGTCGAGCGCCTACAGCCGTGGCGTCGGCCGTCTCCTGCGCGTGTCCGGTGTCGCGATTGTGCTCTACGTCGCGCTGATCGGTGTGACGGCCGCGGGATTCCAACGCGTGCCGCAGGGATTCGTCCCGACCCAGGACAAGGAATATCTCGTCGCGTTTGCCCAGCTGCCCGACGGCGCCACGCTGGATCGCACGGACGCGGTCATTCGCAAGATGACGTCAATCGCGCTGACGCATCCCGGGGTCTACAGCGCTCTCGCGTTTCCAGGCTTGTCCATCAACGGTTTCGTCAACGCGCCGAATGCCGGCATCGCGTTCGTCGTGTTGAAGCCGGCGGAGGAACGCACCAGCCCCGACCTCAGCGCCGGCGCCATCGTTCAGGCGCTGAACGGGCAGTTCTTTGGCGAGATTCAGGAGTCGATCGTCGCCATCTTCCCGCCGCCGCCGGTACAGGGGCTGGGACAGGTCGGCGGGTTCAAGCTCTATGTCGAGGATCGCGCGGGCAACGGCTTCGAAGACCTCTACGCGCAGTTGCAGAACGGTCTGGCCAAAGCGCAAAAGAATCCGTCGCTGGCCGGCTTGTTTTCGAGCTTCCAGGTCAGCGTGCCGCAGATTCAGGCGGACGTCGATCGTGAGCGCGTCAAGAGCTACGGCGTGGAGCTCACGGACGTCTTCGAGACGCTGCAGGTCTACCTCGGATCGCTGTACGTGAACGACTTCAATCGATTCGGCCGCACGTATCAGGTCAACGCTCAGGCCGAGTCGACGTTCCGTCTCCAACCCGAACAGATCCGGCGGCTCGAGACGCGCAACGCCCGCGGCGACATGATTCCGCTCGGATCGCTCGTCACCGTCTCGCGCAGCTACGGGCCCGAGCAGGTGATGCACTACAACGGCTATCCGGCCGCCGAGATCAACGGCGGTCCGGCGCCGGGATTCAGCTCCGGCCAGGCGCAGCAGGCCATCGCCGATACGCTGCGCGCGGAACTGCCGTCGGGAATGACGTTCGAATGGACCGAGCTGGCGTACCAGGAGCTGCTCGCCGGCAACACGATGCTGTTCGTGCTCCCGCTGTGCGTGCTGCTCGTCTACGTGGTACTGGCCGCGCAGTACGAGAGCTGGACGCTTCCGTTGTCCGTGATCCTCATCGTGCCGATGACGTTTTTCTCGGCCATCGCCGGTGTCTGGCTGACCGGCGGGGACAACAACGTCTTCACGCAGATCAGCTACCTCGTGCTGGCCGGACTCGCGTGCAAGAACGCGATTCTGATCGTCGAGTTCGCGAAGCAGCGCGAGGAGGACGGCGATTCCACGATCGATGCGATTCTGGCCGCGTGCCGCATCCGGTTGCGGCCGATCCTGATGACGTCGATGGCGTTCATCATGGGGGTCATCCCGCTGGTCGTTTCGACCGGTGCGGGCTTCGAGATCCGGCAGGCCATGGGCATCGCGGTGTTTGCCGGCATGCTGGGCGTCACGGTCTTCGGACTCTTCCTGACGCCGGTGTTCTACGTTGTCATCAGCAGGCTGACGCGCCGGCGCGTCGCGCGCGGGTTGAAACCCGTGCTGACCACCGCCACCGTCGTCCTCCTGGCGCTGTGGACCGCGGCCTGCGGCGTCCGCAGACCGTACGTGGCGCCGGACGTCGAGGCCGCGGCGCTCCGTCACATCGACTCGGCGCTCGTGGCCGAGCAGCCGTTCGACCCGCGATGGTGGCAGCAGTTTGACGACACGGTGCTCGACGACCTGATCAGCAAGGCGTCGAGCGCCAATCACGATGTCCGTATGGCCGTTGCCCGAGTCGATCAGGCGCGCGCGTTCTTCGACGACGTGGCGCTCGATCGCTTTCCGACGGCCGTGGCCGGCGCGAGCGTCGATCGAAGGGATGAGGCGATTCCTGGATTTTCGGAACGACCCCGTCCCCTCACGACGT
Organism: Vicinamibacterales bacterium; assembly: GCA_050742535.1. Taxonomy (GTDB): domain Bacteria; phylum Acidobacteriota; class Vicinamibacteria; order Vicinamibacterales; family UBA2999; genus Gp6-AA40. Next base: position 9,156 of record JBOGIQ010000063.1, read on the forward strand.
TTCGCGCCGGTTTCGACGCGTTCTGGGAGATCGACGTCTTCGGGCGGGTCCGTTCGCAGGTGCGCTCCGCGACCGCGAACGCCGAGCGCTTCGCGGCCGACGTGGACGATGTGCGGGTCAGCGTGGCAGCGGAGGTGGCGCGCAACTACTTCGAGATGCGCGGTCTCCAGCAGCAGCTTGCCGTCGCCCAGCGCAGCCTGACCAACCAGCGCGAAACGCTGCGCCTGACCCAGGTCCGGCGCGATGCCGGGCTTGGCGAAGAGCAGGACGTGGCCAGCGCAGCCGCGCGCGTCGCCGCAATCGAAGCGAGTATCCCGCCCATCCGGGCGGCGATCGTCGAGCGCGAGCACCATCTCGCCGTGCTGATCGGCGTCAGGCCCGGCGCGGTCGGCGTTGATCTGTCGCCGCGGCCGTATCCGCCGCTGGCCAGGGCGCTGGCCATCGGCGAACCGGGCTCGTTGCTGCGGCGTCGGCCGGACGTGCGGGCCGCGGAACGCCGGCTGGCGTCGGTGACGGCGAACGAAAGCGTGGCCGCCGCGGATCTCTACCCGCACATCAGCCTCAGCGGCTTCCTCGGCCTGATCGCCGGCCGTGGCAGCAAGCTCTTCGAGGTGTCGGACTCACGCGCGTGGGCGGTGACGCCGGCGCTCAGCTGGGCCGCCTTCGACATCGGCAGCGCGCGGGCGCGGCTGCGCGGCGCTGAAGGAGCCACGCGCGAATCCCTGGCGCAATTCGAACAGGTCGTGCTGCGCGCGCTCGAGGAGACAGAAAATGCACTCGTCAACTACCGCGAGGATCAGGAGCGGCTGGTGCGGCTGGGGGATCAGGCGCGCGAGAGCACGCGTGCCGCCAGCATCGCACGCACACGGTATCAGGAAGGCGTCGTCGATTTCCTGGCGCTGCTGGACGCCGAGCGCACGCAGCTACAGGCAGAAGACGCCGTCGCGCAGGCCGAGGCCGGCGTCTTCACACGCGTCATCGCCCTCTACAAGACCCTCGGCGGGATCCCGATCTCATAACACCGTGGGGGACGCGATGTATTTTCGAAAACTCGTGCAGTGGATTCGCGAAGAGTTCGAGGCCACGCCGGATTTGCGGCTCACCGCGCGAGAGGCCGCCGCGTTTCTGGGTCTCGACCTCGACACGTGCGATCGGGTGCTCTCGCAGTTACTCAGTGTTGGCGCGCTCACGCGAGGACCCGACGGCCGCTTCTTCAGCGCCTTCAACTGCGCGTGATCGAGGAAACACTCGTAATCTCGCCGAAACGCGCCGGCTGTCGTCGAAATGGCTGAAACGGCTCAATCGGTCCCGCCACTCCGACAGCGCGGATCTGATTCGGGAGGACCGCGACGCCCGGTGAGCGTCTTCGTCGTCGATGCCAGTCTGATCGTGAAATGGTTTGTTCCCGAGATCCACTCCGATGCAGCACGGAAGTGGCTGCACCCATCGCACGACTACCTCGCGCCTGACCTCCTCTTTCCCGAAGCGTGCAACGCCATCTGGAAGAAAGTCCGGCGTGGCGAGCTGACTCCTCGAGACGGTCAGAATCTGGTCAAAGACATGTCCGCCGTTGCCGTTGAGGCTGTCTCGATGCGTTCGCTCGTACCGGATGCATTCGCTCTGGCGGCCGCGGCCGGGCTCACGGTCTACGACGCGACCTATCTGACCCTGGCTGTCCGCCTCGAAACCCAGGTCGTCACGGGCGACGAGCGCTTTGCACGGAGACTCGCGGATCACCCACTGCTCGCGCCTAGCGTTCGATCCGTGCGCGACTTCGCAGAATAGGACTCGCGCGCCTCGAGCTGGCCCGGCCACGGGCGGGCCTTTGCGACGCCGGACACCACCCCTCCGCGATCGAGGCCCTCGACGCCACCACCCGCGGTGCGCCGACCCAACAGATCCTGGCGTCTCTGCTTCGGACCGCCCAGCAGCGCGGCACCACCGAGGCACTCACCACGCTCCTGCGGGCGCCGAGGCCCGTCGTCCTCGACGCCTTTCAGTCAGCTCCGCTACACTGACCCTGCGCACCGACTCGCGCGAGGGTCGATCGCACCGACGTGCTGCCGCGATCGCACCGACACCCGACAGCAGAATCGCACCGACCCGCTAAACAGAGACCGCGTCTCGACCAACATCACAGACGAGCGTATCCGGTCCGTCACCCGCTCCATTTACCTGGAAGACCTGATTCCTTCCGTCGATCGTCGGCTCTATGGTGAGCCGCCATGTCGTTCCGGGTGACGGTCCGGCGTCTCCAGATCGCGTGCGTCCTCGTTCTGTTCGCCCTGACCTTCGGCCTGCTGCAGTGGTTCGGGTACACGCAGACGTCGGCCACCTTCGACGAGCCGATCCACCTCGCCAGCGGCTACGCCGCGCTGGCGAAAAGTGACTACCGTTTCGAAGGTACCCATCCGCCCTTTATGCGCATGTGGGCAGCGCTGCCACTCCTGTTCATGGGCGACGTCCGTCTCGACACGAGCGTGATCGATCGCACGCCGCCGCGCGAGTGGGTTTCCGGAGATACGGCGTTCACGCATGCGACGAAGTTCCTCTACATCGACAACGACGCCAACCGCCTGCTGAACGCAGCGCGCTTCATGATCGTTCTGTGTGGCATCGGGCTCGGGATCCTGGTGTTTGCCTGGGCGTACGAGTGGCTTGGACTTGTCCCCGCGGCAGGCGCAACGGCGCTCTACGCGATCTCGCCAAACGTGCTCGCCCACACGTCGCTGGTGACGACCGACGCCGGGAGCGCCTGCTTCATATTCGGGACCGTGTATTTTCTCTGGCGTGCCACGCGGCGCTACTCGGCGGCGAATGTCGCCGGGCTCATCGCCTTCTTCATGCTGGCGATCGTCACGAAGTTTTCCGCTCTCATCCTGGGGCCGGTGATTGTCGTGCTGCTGGCGTGTGCCGCCCGCGCCGGCACCTGCATCACGCCGCGGCGCATCGCTGCGCTGGTGCCGACGCTCGCCGTCGCCGCCGTTGCGGCGATCTGGTCGGTCTACGGCTTTCGCTACGCGCCGAGCGGATCGGCGGCCTGGGTTCTAAGCCTCGAGACGGCGTCTCTCGCCCAGACCGTTCCCGCGCTCGCACGCTCGACGAGCTGGATTGATCACCATCACCTCCTGCCGAACATGTTCACGGAAGGGTTCCTGATGTTCGCGCAGTCGATGACCGACGGTCACTTCTTCCTCGCCGGCGACTACAGCAGCAGCGGCTGGTGGTACTACTTTCCGGTCGCCTTCCTCATCAAGACGCCCCTCGGGTTCCTCCTCCTGATCGGCATCGGCCTGGCGATGTGCCTGAGGCGCCGCCGCGAGCTCGGCGGTCTCAACGAGTGTTTCCTGTTCGTGCCCATCGCGATCTATCTCGCGACAGCCATGAACAACCCCTTTCAGGTCGGCATCCGGCACATCCTCCCGGTCTATCCGTTTCTCCTGGTCATCACGGCCGCAGGCGTACGGACGCTCGTGCAAACACGGTTGGGCCGCTTCGTCCTCTCGGCGCCGATCGCGATTTGCGTGCTCGCGCTGGCGAGCGTCTATCCGCACACGCTCACCTTTTTCAACCTTCTGGTCGGCGGGCCGAGTCGGGGATCCGAATACCTGGCAGACTCCAATATCGACTGGGGCCAGGGTCTGAAGTCGCTCAAGTCATGGATGACGCGACGCGACGTGCAGCGGGTGTACCTCGCATATTTCGGGTCGGCCGACCCGGAATACTACGGCATCGACTATGCCGGGTTGCCCGCGGCCACACCCGGATTTCGATTGCCGGAGGCGCCGGAGCGCTGGTCGCGGCCCACGCTTCCCGGTTACGTCGCCATCAGCGCGACCGTGTTGTCGGGGGTCTACCTCGATCCGCAATGGCGGCTGTTCTACAGCGGCCTGCGCCGCAGGACGCCGACGGATGTCATCGGAAACTCAATCTTCGTCTACTGGCTGGACCGCTGGCCCGATGCCGACTACAGCGCGTATCCTGACCTGGAGTCCGGCGATGCCGATCGGCTCCTGGGCAATGAACTGCTGCGTGCGAGATGGTACAGACGCGCCATCGTCCACTATCAACGCGTCCTCGCGCGTCACCCCGATCAACCGTCCGTGCTCCAGAATCTTGGTGCCGCGGGGCTTGCCAACGGCGACGCGGCATCCGCGATTCCTCCACTTGAACGAGTGGTCACCCTGAGTCCCGAATCCGGTTTCGCGCACCTGTTGCTCGCGACCGCCCTCTTCGACGTCCGCGCGAGCCCGGACCGGGTCATCGCACACGCCAGACGTTCCGTCGCGCTTCTCCCGGAAAACAGGGATGCGCGCCTGCTGCTGGCACGGGCATTAGGCGTTCGTGGCCACCTCGCCGAGGGGTATGAGGTGATGACCCATGCGCTGAGCCTCGATCCAACCGACGTCGAAGCCGTGGAACTGATGGCCACGTTTCGCACCGCAATGGCTGAGGGAAATCGGTGACTCTGATCGGTCAACGTGCCTTTTGACGGCAATTCCATCTCTCGCAGCCACAATTCGTCCCCCGCCTCGACCAAATCTCCTAGCCCTACCCGATAGACGGTCGAGGTTCCACGGATGAGCATTCGGCCCATCTTGATCGAGCGATGGCACGCTCCCGGGGTGCTTCAGCACCTCATGTCCACTCTTGAGCACCCGCTCATGTGGCGGCGCGCCGATCCAGCCGGCGGGGTTCTGGCGTGGGTGCCAATCCGGCTCATTCCCAGCCGCGTCGGACAACTCGCCGCCATTTGGCGGCGAACCATAACCGCGTTGCTGTGGGGTGGTTCTGTCGCATTCGCGTGCATAACGCTTCGAGATGCATGGGATGCCCGCCTCATCGTGCCGTTTTGGGACGAATGGGATCTGCTGACGGTTCACCGCTATATCACGCAGAGCGGCGACGTCTTCGCCGAGCTCTGGACCCCTTACAACGGACACTACGAGCCGATTCCACGGCTGCTCTTCCTGGGCCGTGACCTGCTGCTCGGAGGCGATGCCATCGCACTGATCGCCGCCTGCCTGGTGCTTCAGGGAGTGCTGATCGGGATCATCGTCGCAGCGTTTTTGCGCGAGCCGGGCCTGCGCGGCTCGGTTCTCCAACCTGTCCTGATTGCCGCAAGTATCGTCTCGTTGACCTGGACCGTCCAGATGGAGAACTTCAACTGGAGCGTCCAGATCACGTTCGTGCTGCCCGCCTTCCTCACGGTGGCATCGATCGCCATCGTGTCGTGGCGCCCGCGAGGCGCACCGATCGACTGGCCCATCGTCACGGCCGCGGTCATGGCGGTTGCGGCCTGTTTGAGTCTCGGCGCGGGATTGGCGCTCTGGCCGGCGCTGTTCGTCATCGCGCTTCGGCAACGGCGCGGTGCCCAGGCGTTGATCGTCACCGGGCTCGGAGCCGTCGTGTCCATCGTGCCGCATTGGCTGACCGCCGAGCCCAGCGCGACACCGATGATGGTGCTGACGAGGCCGATCGAGATGCTTCTCTTCGTGTGCCGGTACCTGCCTCCGCTCTACATCCGAGACGATATTCGAGTGTTGCTCGGGGCGCTGCTCATCGGACTCGGTGTCTTCGCGGTCGCGTATGGATTGACGCGCCGTGGTGGAAACCGACTGGGAGATCTGGCCGTGGGGCTTATCGCGTTCGGTCTCTGTGTCGCGGTGCTGACGGCCGTGGCCAGAGCGGAGATTGCCGTCCCAGCGTCCAGCCGATACATGGCGTTCAGCTCCCTCTACTGGGTCGGACTGCTCGCGTTCGGCGGGTCACTGACGACGGTTCGCGACTGGAGAGTGGCCCGCTGGGCCCTCTATGGCGCCCTTCTGTTTGGATTGGAGCCGGTGATGACGATTCAGACGGTCGCCGCCGAACCGTTCGTGCAGCGCGCCGACAAGGCAACGGCGGCGGTGCTTTCGATGGTTGCGGGGACACCAGACGAAGATGCGATAGCGTCGGACCTGCATCCAGACCCACAGGTGCCCATCGGACTCCTGCCGTTCCTGAGGAAACACGAGTACGGGTTTTTCGGAAATCGTCTCGTCCGAGCCATCGGCCACCCGGCCACGCTCGCCTTTCCGGTAAAGACCGCGCCATGCGCAGCGAGGGTGGAGTTGGAGGTGCGCGACGGAGGGCTGCGCGTGTCCGGCCGATACGCCACAGAGAACGGACCACGGTGGCTCGTCATCACCGGCCCTAGAGGGAACATTCGCGGCCTGGCCGCACGGGAACGACGGGGCGACCGCATTGTCGGCTACGCGCCGACGGTCGCCCGCGGGGCGTTGTTCGGCGTTGCCGGTGGCTCGCTCTGCCTCGCCGGACTCTTCGAAGCCCCGTCATAGGGTGCACGCGGCACAGGATGTTCTCGGTCGTCGCTCCGCCGGTCCGCCGCCGCTCGTGTTGATCGACGCGGTGGGCTCCGCTCGTTCAGCGGCTGACGATCTGGTTTTCGGCGCCGTCTAAGGTCCGATCAACGCCTCGGCCCAGCCATCGGGACCGGTTGCGTTTGTCAGGTAGGCCCCCGGGACGTATCGCAGCAGGCCACTTTGATCCTTGATGACATCACGTACCACGACGGGAACGTCTACGGTCGACAGCACGCCATAATCGTCCAAATCACAGCCGATGCCAATCGTCAGAACGTCTCGCCAGCCCAAGCCAAGAAACACGTCACGGACCATCTTGACCGCGGCGGCCTTGTCAGGCGGGTTGAACCGGAGTATCTCCCAGTCGCCTTCAGACCTGTGCATGTCCTGACTGCCGCAACGATAGCGACTGGGCACGTGCACGGCTGCGCCCCCGTCGCACACGAACGCCTCCACGACGTGCAGCTCGCGCTGAAGCTGGCGCACGCAGTCAGCGCTCGATGCGCTGACGAGAATCAACCGGGCACCCCACGCGCGGAGCAAATCAACCGCGGGCCACGGAAGCTGACACGGCGATGCCTCCAGCGACATACCTTTCAGGCACGCAAATACGATCACCGTCGACTGTTCGTCCGCACCGCACGTGTCGGCATCGACATTCATACGCCCTCTCAGTTCCTGACATCGCCAGAACCACGACACATCTCATCGTCGAGCCGCGCACGTCGAGGAGGGGCCGCCAATCGGCCCCCCTCGAGAAGGGTTCGTGCGTCACCCATGGCACGTACCTGGATCGATGCGGGGAGGCATCGCGCAGTCGCCCTTCCATCCGATCGTGGTATGCCGACTGGTCGTCGTCTATCCCGTGAAGCGGGGACATTGGTCACCGCGCGCCCCGGCTCGGGTCTTGACGTGATTTTCCGGCGTCTGTCGGGGGGACGTGTTGCGCTGCGGCTCACGATAACATCGCCACACGTCATGGTTCAGCCTCCGTACCAGATCTGTGTCTATTCGTCGCCGCGTCTGCCGGCCGTGGACTCGTGTTCGAGCAGCCACTTGTCGCTGACCCGGGGAGCGAATGGTTCGATCAACCGCGAGTGCGCCCAACGGCGCATCGGCAGCAAACAGCGCGAAGCGATCCACCGCTTACAGGTGCCGTGTTTGACCGCGACAAGCCAACCAGGCAGGGACGCGGTAATCACGCCAGGGATCCCGATGTGAAGGTGAGTAGTGACCGCATGTCGTCACCGTAGCGCGGTCGATGTCCGATTTGATATCCGTCGGATTGGGGAGCGCGTGAACTGGAGCCCAGGATAGGACAACGGGCCTTGACTTGAGTCGCCGAGCAGGACGCTCTATCGTGCCGGCGCCCTCAAGACGAACCTGCCCAGCGAGCCTTCATCCTGCCCGGTGACGTATTCCCCGCGGATGTCGAGGCCGGTCGGAACCGCCAGCACACTGTTGATCTGCGCCTGTGTAGCGCGGCGGTTCCAGTTCCAGGTCCACCCTTCGCTCTCCAGCAGGCGTACGGAAAAATCGGTCCAGTCCGTCCCCGGCGCGGTTTGAAACCGGTAGCTCAGACGTCCCGCGCGTCCGACGATGACAACGTCGTCGTCAAACAGGCTGACCTGTGATCCTGATTGCTTGAGGCTGAAGCTGATGGTGCCGTTCACGGCCGCGGGCAATTGCCGCAGTACCGACATCGGCGCGCGAAAGTACCAGGTCTCGCCGATTGCTTCGTCGTTGCCGGTGATATACCCGCCACCGCCCGCAGTGAATTCGGGGGCGATCGTTCCGGTGTCGCCGGCAACTTGCCAACCCTGGGCCGATTCCGTGAACTCGTGGCTCACCAGCACGGAACCGGCCGGTGCCTGCGCGATGGCGGGATGACCCGCGATCAGAAATGCAAAATTCAAAATGCAAAATGCAAACGGCGAGAGCTCGCGGCCCTCGCGATGTTTGCATTTTGACTTTTGCATTTTGAATTACGAGTAGGGGCCGGCTTAAGGTCGGCCCCTACGATGGTTACGTGCTCCAGCTGTAGCCTTCCCTGGCCATCGGCAGGGTGCGAATGCGCGCGCCGGTGGCCGCGAATATCGCGTTGGTGACCGCCGGCAGCGCCGGCGGCAGCGCCGGTTCGCCGAGGCCCGTCGGGTCGTAGTCGGTCTGCAGGAACTTCACCTCGATCAGCGGCGGCGCATGCATCATGCGGGCAGGCTGGTACTGACCGAAGTTATTCTGCACGACGCGGCCTTTGTCGATCGTGATCTCCCAGGCCATCAGATGGCTCATCGCCTCGATGAAGCCGCCCTGCACGAGGTTGATCGAGGTGCTCGGGTTGACGATCTGCCGGCCCACGTCAACCGCTGCCCACGCCTTGTTGACCTTCACCTTCTTGTCGGCGCCGATCGAAACCTCCGCCACGTAGGCCACGTAGCCGGAGTGGGCGAACTGGAACGCGCACCCCTGCGCCGTTCCCTTCGGGAGACTGGCGCGCCTGTTCCAGTTCGACATGTCGCGCACCGCTTCCAGCACTCCGCGCGCGCGCGAGGCATTGAAGCCGCCACCGGGAGTCGCCGGGCCGCCGGCCACCGGGCTCGCCAGCAGGTCGAGCCGGAACTGCAGCGGATCCTTGCCTGCAGCGACCGCGACCTCGTCGATGAAGGACTGCATCACGAACGACACGCCGTTGGTGCCGGGCGCGCGCAGTGCTCCGGTCGGAATACCGAACGGGGTCACCGGGTCGGAGAAGACGCGGAAGTTGGGGACGAAGCCGCGCGGGAACTCGTTCGCTGGAATCACCGAGGCGGTGCTGGCCACGTAATCGCGGAACGCAATCATCTTCCCATCGCGGTCGATGCCAGCCTTGAAGTAGTGGAATCCGCTCGGACGATACTGGTCGAAGTGCATGTCGTCCTCGCGCGTCCACACCAGCTTGACCGGCACGCTCGGCATCCCGGCGGCGGCGCGCTCGTCCGACACGATCCGCGCGATTTTCGCGACCTCGATGTCATAGTCGCTGTTCAGGCGCCGGCCGAAGCCGCCACCCGCGCGCACCAGGTGCATCAGGACGTCGCCGGCCTGGATGCCGGCGGATGCCGCGACCTGGCCAGGATTGGGAATCTGGCTCGGTGACCAGATCTCGAGCTTGCCATCCTTGAAGTGCGCCGTGGAATTCTGTGGCTCGAGCGGCGCGTGCGAGAGCAGCGGGAAGGTGTACGACGCTTCGACGACCTTCGCCGCGGCGGCAAACGCCGCATCAACGTCGCCGATGTCTGCGGTCTGACCCCCACCAGCGGGCTTCTGGGACGCTCTCGTCGCTGACAGCTGCTGCGCCTGGGCCGCATAGCCGGCGCTGCTCTGGGTGGCGACGGGGCCCTCGTTCCAGGCCACCTTCAGGCTCTTGCGCGCGTTCTGCGCCTGCCACCACCGGTCGGCGACGATCGCCACGCCGGACGCCGGCCCGGACGCCGCGCCGCCACGTCCACCCGGCGCAGGGGCCGGCACGATGAACGCGTGCCGGACGCCGGGCAGCTTCTTGATCTCGTCGAGATTGGCGCTGACCGCCGTGCCGCCGAAGACCGGGCACTTCTCGAACACCGCCGACAACATTCCGGGCAGCTTGACGTCGATGCTGAAGATCGGCTGGCCGGTCGTAATCGCCCGGTTCTCGACGCCGGCGAGCCCCTTGCCGATGATTTTGAAATCCTTCGGATCCTTCAGCCGCAGATCGGCTGGCGCAGGTGGGGTGAGCGTCGCGGCGCGCGCGGAGAGAGACGCATACGTAGCGCTGCGATTGGAGCCCGCATGCCTGACCATGCCTGAACCCGTCGTCAGCTCGCCGGCCGGCACGTTCCACTGCTGCGCCGCCGCGGCGATCATCAGCGCGCGTCCGCCGGCGCCCGCCTGCCGCATCCGCGTGTAGTGCGTCGGGATGGCGCGGCTGCCCCCCTCGGTCTGTGAGATGTACTTCGTGTTGTCGTAATCGGCCTGTTTGATCGTCACCTGCGACCAATCCACGTCGAGCTCGTCGGCGATCAGCTGCGGCAGCGCCGTCTTGATGCCCTGCCCCGTCTCGGGGTTCTGCGCGACGATGGTGACGGTGTTGTCCGGGTTGATGGTGATGTAGTTACTGGCCAGCGGGAGCACGGCATTGCCGGGTCCGCCGCCGCGCTGCGCCAGCATCTCCGGCGTGTAGAGGGCGATCATCAGCCCACCGCCGGCAACGGTGGTGACCTGCAGGAAGGTTCGACGATCCATTTCGGAATGTTTTCTTGCGGTCGTCATGGCTTAAGCCCTCCTGCCGTCGGCCGCGGCGTGGATCGCCTCGCGGATGCGGGTATAGGTGCCACAGCGGCAGACGTTGCCGCTCATCGCCGATGAGATCTGCGCGTCGGTCGGCTTCGGCGTCGTCCGCAGGAGGGCGGCCGCCTGCATGAGCTGACCGGCCTGGCAGTAGCCGCACTGCGGTACGTCGATGTCGCGCCACGCCACCTGCAGCGGGTGATTGCCGTCGGCCGACAGCCCTTCGATCGTCGTGACCGGCTGATTCACCCTGGAGATCGGCGTCGAACACGATCGGATGGCGTTGTTCCCGACGTGCACCGTGCAGGCGCCGCAGAAGGCGGCGCCGCAGCCGAACTTGGTACCTTTCAGATCCAGGACCTCCCGAAGCACCCACAGCAGGGGCATATCTTCAGGAACGTCGACGGTTTGTCGTCTCCCGTTGACGGTCAGGTTGTAACTCGGCATGTCGGCACTCCCGGTCATGAGTGAAAAGGGCCGTTGGTCTGTTGAGAAACTCCCCAAACTATAGAGTCCAATGTGTGCCGAGCCAAGCGGAATCGGCTGCCTCGGCGGCGATCGGCGCCTAGCCGAACCTCACCGCCCAAGCCGTCGGGCTGCTGGTCGAACAGGGTCGACTGCAACTGGACGATGAGATTCAGAAATACGTGCCCGCGTTTCCCAGGAGGGAATGGCCGGTGACGGTACGCCAGTTGATGGCGGACGTATCGGGCGTCGCAAGCGACATGGGTGATGAAGGGCCGTTGTTTACTCAGCGCCGCCGTCGAGGCCGCCGCGGGACGGCCGATGCTGACGTTCATGCAGGAGCATATCTTCAAGCCGAGATGCGCCCGCTCGAGTATTCCTGTTACTCTGGAGCCAGCGTCTTCCTCTCCACTGCGGCCGACCTCGTGCAATTCGGCATGGCGATCAGCGCCGGTACGCTGCTGCAACCCGCCACGGTTGAACTGCTGCAGACTCCACAGCGCGTGACCTCGGGAACGGAAACCGGCTCCGGCCTCGGCTGGGACCTGGAGACGGTGACGCTGGCGGGAACATCCCTCGCGCCGTCGGTCGCGACGGGAACGTACTCGGCGGCCAGACCACCACCCTGCTGATCCTCCCCAAGCGTGGGATCGTCGTATCCGTCCTGTCGAATGTCTCCCATGCGAAGACGCACGCGATGGCGCTGAGAATCGCCGGACGATTCGCGGAATACTGATGCTGTGGAGGCGCTCGTTGCCTCCGAGCCGCGGCGGCTCACCGACGGGGGAAGAGCCGGTATCGTGCAGTGTCACGAGCCGCGCGATGCCCGCGCCGGCGTCGGCGCGCGGCGCCGTGCTCCGGGAGCAACGAGAAGCGCTTCTGCAGGCGATGCAGAATCCGGTGCGGCCGCTGGAAGTCGTTGCTCAACCAAGCCGACACCGCGATGTCGTCCTCGGCGTCGAGATTGAGAGCGCCTAGCGTCCGCAGGCGGGCCGTCGGACAACAGAAATAGAACCCCTTCACGATGTCGACCGCCGTGTCAGCCTGGATCGCCCGTGCACGAACGCCGACATGCTCCGACTTCCAGTAGCTGTGTCCCGCGAGGATCACGCCGGACGCGCCCACGGCAAACGGAGCCGCACGCGCAGCCCCTTCGAGCGTGTCGGCGAGTACCGCGGGATCCGACGGCGCCAGATCGTCGTCGTGCACCAGGACAAAATCGGTTTGTGCCTGCGCCGCCATCCACCAGCGCGCCGCGCAGCGCGCGTTCCTCGAGCTCCGGACGATCCAGTCCACGCGCGGATCGTCGAAGTCCTGCGCCGGCGAGTTATCCCAGACGAAGATCGTCGTCTCCAGCGACTGCGCCCGCAGCCGCTCGAGGATCACCGGCATGTTTTCGCGCCGGGCGTAGTTGGTGAGGACGACGCCAAGTGTCACGCGGGCGATGTCTTTCGATGCTGGCCGAGGCGGTCGCCGATCCGTCGGAACGCGGCGGAGAATGCGGCAGCGCCGTGCGTCGCCTCTACCCACGCGCGGCCCCCCTGGCCGCACGCGACCCTGATGTCCTCGCACTCGAGCAAACCGCGCAGACCCGCCTCGAAGGCCGGCAGGAGCGCCACTCCATCGCCGCCGGCGTTGCCGGTAAAAACCCCAAATCGCCTCGCCACGTCATCCTC
>JBOGIQ010000064.1:0-21692 GCA_050742535.1 Vicinamibacterales bacterium
CCTCCGCAAGCAGCCTAGCAACTGATGGCCTGAAAGAGAGATTCGACATGAACCATCGATATGTCGTCATCGCCAGCAGGTTGATAGCGGTCGTCGCGGTCCTGTGCGCGACGACGTCGCTGGCAGTCGCGCAGACGCGCGCTTACCGGGCGCCGCGCACGCCGGACGGTCAACCCGATCTGCAGGGCTTCTGGACGAACACGACGTACACGCCTCTTCAGCGGCCGAAGGAAGTGACCAAAGAGCTCTATACCCGCGAGGAGGCGCTCGAAATCCTCAAGACCGCCGCCACTCTCGAAAGCGAGCAGACAGAGCCTGGCACGATTCCCGACGTGCACTATGACTTCACGCAGTTCGGGCTGGACCGGAATCAGGGAGGACTCGCTTTGAACCTGCGGACGTCACTCATCTTCGATCCGACCAATGGGCAGCTCCCCCCGATGACCGAAGAAGGACAGAAACGGAATGCGGTGCGGGCGGAAGCGAGAAAGCGCATGGGCGGCCCCACCGACGCTGCACAGAACCAATCCCTGAGCGTGCGATGCATTCTCATGGACCGCGCCGGTCCGCCGATGCTGCCGGGCGCCTATAACAACAACTATCAGATCATCCAGGGGCCGGGTTACGTGATGATTCTCGTTGAGATGATCCACGAGCCTCGCATTATCCCGCTCGATGGACGTCCACATCTGCCGCCCCACGTCCGCAGCCTGACGGGGAACCCGATTGGCCGCTGGGAAGGCGAGACGCTCGTCGTCGAGACGACGAATTTCAACGGGCGTAATCCCGTCGGCGGCGGCCGCGGCGGCGGCGGATCGTCGGACGCCGTGAAGATCACCGAGCGTTTCACGCGCATCTCGGACGATCAGATCGAATACAAGTTCACGGTCGATGATCCGCAGACGTGGACGCGTCCCTGGACGGCGCTCAACTATCTGCAGAAGACCAACGGGCCGATCTTCGAGTTCGCGTGCCACGAGACGAACATCGGCGTCTCGGGCATCCTCGGCGGCGCCCGCGCCGACGAGAAGCGCGCGGCTGAAGCGGCCGCCGCGAAGACCGGATCGAGGTAGGGACGATATGACCAGACGAACGGCACTCATTGCCGCCATTGTCGCCGTGGCTCTTGTCGGCGCCGGCAGCGTCGCGCGTGCGCATCACGCGTTCGCCGCCGAGTTCGACGTGAACAAGCCGATCAAGTTCGAAGGCAAGCTCATTAAATGGGACATGGTGAACCCGCACTCCTGGTTCCACATGGAGATCAAGGGCGAGAAGTGGATGATTGAAGGCGGCAGCCCCAATCAGCTGATTCGCCAGGGCGTCACCAGCAAGACCGTGCCGATCGGGACGACGCTGATCGTCGAGGGGTACCTGGCGAAGGACGGGACGAACAAGGCCGTCGGGCGGAACTTCATCCTCGCCGATGGCTCGCGCCTGTTCCTCGGCGGCTCGGCCCCCGGTCAGCCGAAGTAGAGTCCGGCGTCAGCCGGATAACCGCGACGGGCGCGGAGAACACCTGTTCTCGCGCCCTTTTGTTTTTCTCATCCCTGACACGCATGATCGACTTCGGCATCAACGACCCACGCGAGATGCCGCTGCATTTCTTCTTCGGCGTCGTGCACATGGACTATCGGACCGCCGTGCGCGCGCGCACCGAGAAGCAGAACTGTTCCATCTGTCCTCGGTACTGGTACGTGGACGCGACGTTCGCGTGCGGGCGCTGCGGCGAAGAGTTCACGTTCAGCGCCGGCGAGCAGCGCCTCTGGTACGAGGAGTACGGGTTCTGGGTTGACTCGATCCCGAAACACTGTCTGACATGCCGGCGCGACGCCCGTCACGCGAACGTGCTGCGACAGCAGTACGACCGGGACATCGCGGAGGTGCTCGAGCGCGGCGATCTGGAGAGCCGGAAGCGTCTGGCGGCGATCATCGATCGGCTGTGTGAGTTTGATGAGGCTCTGCCGGCCCGCGTTCACGACAACCGCCGCCGGCTGGCCGAGCACATCGCCCGCGCGGAGAGCCGGTCCTGAGCAGCGAACCTGTCGGCCGTCCGGTGACGTGGCAGATCCTCGTCCTGGTGCTCCTCTTTCTGGGCGGTGGATCGTTTGGCGTCTGGCTGGCAATCCGGCTCGCGCCCGAATCGATCCTGGCGCAGTTCGTCGGCCTCTTTTCGTTCTCGCTGCCGTTCGCCATCGGCCTGCAATCCTGGATGGGGGCCGCGATTGCCGTCGAGGTCTTCCGCCTGATCAGGCGGCGCGGACGGCGACTCCCTCGCCAGGAGCGATCGGCCACGCCGCCGGGCTCGTTCGTGTTCGTCCCGACGTGCGCAGGGCTCATCACGTGTGCCGGCCTGCTGATTGGCGTGTTCGGATCGTCGCTCGGCGTGATTGCGACGACGGGCCTGTACCTGGTACTCGGCCTTAGCTACGGCGTTGCCTGCTGGCTGTTCGCGCGGGCGGGATACTTGCCGATCCCGCAGGAGCCATAGCAACCACGTCGTGTCCGCCTTGAGGCGGACCAGCCGTCAGCGTGAACCCGGCGGAGCGGTGTCGTTCGAGGCGACGCGCCGCTTGAACTTCCAGGCGCCGTTCTCCCTGACGAGCGTATCGTCGTAGCGGCCCGCCTGCGCGATCGTGGCGCCGTGCTCGCCCGGCGTGACGAACGTCCATCGCGACCACGCCGTCGCGCTGTCGCCCTTCACCGTGATGACGAAGTTCGACATGATGTGGTACGAGCCGCCTCGGTTCGGCCCGGTGCCCAGGCTCTTTTCCATGAACGCCTGGATGTTGGCCCGCCCCTTGACCGTGCCGAATCCACCGACCCATTCTCCGTCGGTCGCGAACAACGCGGCGTAGGCCGCGAGGTCACGGCTGTCGAGGTGACGGCCGTAGTCGATCAGCAGTTGCGCGATCTGCTCCCGGTCCTCGAGTGCGCGCAGCCGGGTGTCAGCCGAGCCGGTCTGAGATTGCGCTGGTGCCGCTGCGGCAAACAGCGAGCAAGCGGCGATTACGAGCATCACGAGCCTTCGCGTTCTTCGCATTTCTGGCGTCCTTCGCGGTTATCCGGTTATCCGGCTAAAGCCGGACTCTACAGGCGGAATAACCTCCGCGCGTTTTCCCCGAGGATATTCCGCTTCGCCTGCTCGCTGAGAAACGGCAGCGACATCAGTTTGCCCGGCACGTCGAAATCCCAGTGCGGCCAGTCCGACGCGAAGAGCAGCTGCGTCTCGGCGTGAATGGCCTCGAAGGTCGCCTGCAGCAGCTTCAGGTTCGTCCGTTCCATCGGCTGCGACGTGTAATACATGTCCTGCATGTATTCGCTCGGCAGTTTCTTGAGCAGCGGAGCGTCCGACTGCCGCATCAGGTACTCGTGGTCGAGGCGCTGCATCATGAACGGCAGCCAGGCGAGGCCGCTCTCGATCCAGATGACCTTCAGGGTCGGGAAGCGCTCGTTCAACCCGTTCATGATCCAGTTCGTGAGATGAATCATGTTGCAGGTGACGAACGACAGCGAGTGCACCGACACGAAGCGGTTGAGGAGCCGGCCGATGCTGTAGTCCGGGCCGGCATGGAAGCCGAGCGGAAGGCCGCGCTCCTCGAGGGCGCGATAGACCGGCATGTATTGCGCGCCATAGACGCCGACCTGCCGCTGCCCGGTGACGAGGAAGCCAATCACGCCCGGTTTGCCGGCGAACTCGTCGATCGTGCGCAGGCACGCCTCCGGGCTGCCGAAGGGCAGCGCCAGCATCGACTTGATGCGCGGCTCGTGCGCCAGGATGCGGCTGGTGAACCAGCGGTTGTAGGCGAAGATCAGCTGCGTCTCGATTTCCGCCGACGGGTGCAGCCCGATTTCGAGCATCGGCTGCGGAAACACAATCTGCACGTCGATCCCCATCGTCTCGATCGCGCGGCGCATCAGCGTCAGGTCGCGATGCTCGCCGTTCGACGTGTCGACGTCCTCGGCAAGCTGGATCTGGTGGGGGATGCGGCCGTGCACGTCCTGAAACGTCAGCCCGGGGGGATGATTGCTGAGCGCGATGTTGTGGGCATTTGGCCACAACGCCGCCATCGTCTTGCCGTTGCGCCGCAGGACCGGGTCCTCGATGTGATCCAGCACTTCCGACCACGAATCGAACTCGACGTGGTGGGAATCGACGTCGACGATGAAGTAGTCCTTCAGGTTGTAGCGCTCGACGTCGCGGCGCGCGTTGGCGAGGATCTCGCGCGAATCGGTGCGCGTCGTAATCTGCTGCGTCTCTCGCGCACGAACCGCGGGCGTCTCGAACACCTTGGACATGTTTACCTTCCGGCGCCCCTGGAAAACCACATGGCCATGTCGAACGGCGTCAGATCCTGCGAGCGAAGCAGCGCGCACGCGAGCGTAATCGCATCCGTCGTCGCAACGCCGGAGGTCAGCGGTGGCAGTTCGCGCCCCGCCTGCGCGGACGCATTCGCATAGAGCCGCGTCGCCGCGCTGACAATCGCACGCACCTCGTCTTCGGTCAGATCCGTCCGATCGGCGAGCTGCTCGAGCATCGTGACCGCCGCCGTCGTGTCCGCCTTCGTCTCCACTGATGTAGTGTCCGCCTTCAGGCGGACCTCAGACGGTGACATACACCTCGCCGCCTTCCTCATGCACGGTCACCGCCTTCAGCCGGATCGACTCCTTCGCCGGGTGCGATCCCGTTTCGATCTTGAACTCGTAGCCGTGCCAGGGGCAGACGATGCGCATTTCGGACTCGTCGAAGGCGTAGCCGGTCGAGACCTGTTTGTCGTTGATCAGCTCGCGGACCGCGGGAATAATCAGCCCCTGACAAACCGGGCCGCCCATGTGCGGGCACGTGTTCTCGTAGGCGAAGAGCCGGCCGTTCACGCGAAATATGCCGATGGTCTTCTCGCCGACGTCTACGACGAGCCGGCCTTTTTCGGGGATGCCCTCGCTGCGGCCCGCCAGATGCCGGGTTGCCGCGGATGTTTTGAGCGTCATCAGTCGCTGATGATAACCTCGTTGCGTGCTACGCGAATTCGTGACGGGTGTGAACTGAGATGACGACCAAAGCATTCGATCGCCGCTCCGACCGAGTATGGTGGCCGTGTGTTCTTGGTGGGGTCGTCGCTGTTCCAGCCGGCGCCGTGCTCGAGAATTGGCTGCCGCGAGCCATTGCCGGCGGACTCGGCTTCTTTGTCGCGTGGATCATGGTTGTGTTCGTGTTCTCGATGTCACCACCCACTTCGAAATGGACGTTCGTCCGCTGGATCGCGGGCGGCGCTGCCGGTGCCATCGTCGGCAGCACCATCGTGTTAATGCTCGATTAATAGCCGGGCCCGGGCACTCGGTGAAAGCCAACGCGCCCTTTCTGCAAAACGTCAGAACGCTGCCGGAGAAGATCGATCCGGTAACATTTCCGTTCACGATTCCGGCGTTCTCCCGCGGCATCGACCTGACCTTTACCAGCGCGGTCACGTTTTTCGTCGGCGAAAACGGCAGCGGGAAATCGACGCTGCTCGAGGCGCTGGCCGAGGGCTGCGGTTTCAATCCGGAAGGCGGGAGTCGCGATCATCACCGTGAGATCACCGCCGGGCGGTCGCCGCTGCTGGAGGCGCTGCGTCTGACCTGGCGGCCGAAGGTGACGAAGGGCTTCTTCCTGCGCGCCGAGAGCTTCTACAACTTCGCAACCTACATTGAAGGCGTCTCGAACATGCAGGCGTACGGCGGAAAGTCGCTGCACGCGCAATCGCACGGCGAGTCGTTCCTGGCGTTGTTTGCCCACCGGTTCGACCAGGGTGTCTTCATCCTCGACGAGCCCGAGGCGGCGCTCTCGCCGCAGCGCCAGCTCTCGTTCCTGAAGATCATTCATGACCTGACGAAGACCGGCCGTGCGCAGTTCCTGATCGCCACGCATTCACCAATCATCCTGGCGTATCCAGGCGCCGTGCTCTTCAGCCTGGACGGCGACGCCATCGAGGCAATTGCCTATCGCGAGACGAAGCATTACCTCATCACTCGCGACTTTCTGAGCTCGCCCGATCGTTTCTTCAAGCATCTGTTCGCAGAGGATCCGCGGACATGACGCGTTCAACGCACACTCGGCCGTCGCTGGACGCAGACGGATGGATGCTCGTGTCCGCGGAGCAACGCCATGCCGCTCACCCGGAAACCTTTGCGATCCCCTCGAAAGTCGATCGCGAGACACTTGTGCCAGGCGCGGCGGCCAAGCTCCTGTTTCACATCGAAACCAGGGAGGCCAATCGGGTCATCGACCGCGGCGTCGACAGGATGTGGGTCATCGTGAGGGCCGTCGGCCCCGATGGCTACCTGGGCGTGCTCGACAACGATCCTGGACAGTCGGAGGGGCTGAATCTCCACGAAGGCGACGCCATCCTCTTCGGTCCCGAACACGTGGCCGCGATCGACTATCCGTCGAAGGACTACGTCGTCGGGAAGTACGGACGGTCGTTCTTCGGAAACGAATCCGGCTAAAGCCGGACTCCATAAGCAAAAAGGCACCGAGACCTCAGTGCCTCGCTATGTCGGGAGGTCCGCCTGAAGGCGGACACTACGACTATGGAAGCGCGTAGGTGAAGAGCGAGCTGCCGGCGTTGATCGCGATGTACTGCTTGCCGTTCACCGCGTAGCTCATCGCCGCGTGGTTAATCTGACCGCCGACGTTAGCCTTCCACAGCAGCGCGCCGGTCCTGGCGTCGAGGGCCAGGAAATATCCGTCGCGGCCACCGCTGAATACGACATCACCCGCCGTCACGAGCGTCCCGCCCCACGTGATGTCGCCAAGCTTGAATTCCCACTTCTGGTCGAGCGTCTGCGGGTCATACGCACGCACCACCCCGTACGCCTCGCCCGTATCGGGATCGTTGTAGAACGGCACCAGGTTCGTCGCGCCCATCGTCGTCTGACGGGTGTTCGGACCAGGAATGGCGCGCGGGAATTGCCCTTCCACAGCGAACGTGCCCGAGTTCTCCCAGGTGGCGACGTAGAACAGGCCCGTGCGCGGGCTGAACGCCGGCGGGGCCCAGTTCGTGCCGCCGTGGACGTGCGGATAGATTGCCGTGCCTTCCTTCGACGGGAACTTCACGCGATTGGGCCGCCCCTTTGCGTCGAAGCCGTCGAGCCAGTTCGTCTTCACATACGGCTTGCCCTTCAGGAACTCGCCGGTGACCCGATCGAGCACGTACATCACGCCGTTGCGGTTCGCCCAGAGCATCACCTTGCGCGGCTTGCCCTGCCACTGGATATCCGCAAGCACCGGCACCTGCGTCGAGTCGTAATCGAGCTCGTCGTGCGGCGTGAACTGGTAATGCCACTTCAGCTTGCCTGTGTCCGCGTCCAGCGCCACGACGCTGTCGCTGTACAAGTTGTCGCCTCGGCGCGTGGAGCCGTCCCAGTCCGGTGCCGGGTTGCCGGTTCCGAAGAACACGAGATTCGTTTCCGGATCGTAGGCGCCCGCATTCCAGACACCCACGCCGCCGACCTTCCATGAGTCGCCGGCCCACGTGTCGTTTCCGGGTTCTCCAGGTCCCGGAATCGTGTAGAACCGCCAGACCTCGGCGCCCGTCTTCGCATCGAACGCCGCGATGTATCCGCGGATCGGCCCGTCGCCGCCGCCGGTTCCGACGATGACCTTGTCCTTCACGACGGTCGGGTTGTGGGTGATCGAGTAGCCAGCCTTCGCGACGGCGACCTGCGATTTCCAGATCTGCTGGCCGGTCTTCGCGTCGAGCGCGATGAGATGTGCATCGAGCGTCCCGAGGTAAAGCGTGTTGCCGAGAATCGCCACTCCGCGGTTGACGCGGCCGCAGCACGCGCGCGCCTCTGGCGCCGGCGTGTAGTTGAACTGCCAGAACGGCCGGCCGGTCGCCGCGTCGAGCGCGACGACGTTGTTCGGTGCTTCAACCGTGTACATCACGCCGTCGACGACGATCGGCGTCGCCTGGAATTTCTCGAGCGAGCGCGCCTGCCAGATCCACGCCTGCTGCAGGTTCTTGACGTTCGCCGTGGTGATCTGCGTCAGCGGGCTGAAGCGCTGGTTCTTTGGCGTCCCGGAGTACGAGAGCCAGTTGTGCGGCTCCTTGTCGACGCCGGCAAGAATGCGGTCGTAGGTGACCTGCGCCTGCAGCGACGCGGCGGCGAGAACGAGGATGACGACAAGTCTGAGCAACATGAACTTCCTCACTTTGCCTGACCTCCGCGGCCACCCGTTGGCGCCGGCGCAGTCCGAAGCGATGACAGATAGCTGACGATATCGGCAATCTCCTGCGGCGTCAGCGTGTTCTTGTATGAAGGCATGGGCGTGTCGGCGAACCCGTGCGACTTGAGATCGCTCTTCGCGAACGAGCGAAGCTGCTCCTTGCCGTCGATGAGGCGCACGTTGAAGGTGTCGTGACCAAGCAGCCAGCCGGTCACGGTGGTTCCGTCCTGGAGGACGACGCGGTAGTAGCGGTGGTTCGGCTGGACGTCCGCCTTCGGATCGAGCAGCGCGCGCTCGAGATCCGGCGCGCGGCGCGCCTGGCCGACGTTCGAGAGATCCGGTCCCCGGCGGCCGCCGATACCGCCGACGCTGTGGCACGACGCGCAGTTGCCCTTGCTGTCGTACACCAGCTTGCCGCGCGCGGCGTCGCCGGTGATCGCCACCGCGGCTTTGCCGGCAGCAAGCGAGCGGAGGTAGGCGACGATTTGTCCGGCCTGGGCCTCCGTGACGTTCGTCGCCGGCATCGGGGTATTCGGGATGCCCTGGCGGATGATGCGCGACAGCTCGGCGTCGGTCATCGGCCGCCGGAACTGACCGGCGGAGAAGTTGATGCCGGGAATCAGATCCCCGTTCGGGCCGTGGCAGTTGGCGCAGCCGCGGTCGCGATACGCGCGTTCGCCGTCGAGCAGGTCCTGCGCTGTCTCGTGCTGCGCCCAGGCGCTGGGCGCGACGCACGGCGCGAGGAGGGCGCTGGCGAGCGCAAAGCCGGTAAGAAAGTGGCGCATGACCCGCAATTCTAACCGCGAAGGCCGCGAAGGATCGCTAAGATCGCGAAGCATGAAGTCCCTGCTGACGGCGCTGATTCTCGCGATGGTTGCTTACGCCGCGAACGCAGGCGAACAGGCATCGGGCGCCGTGCGAGGCTCCCGTGCCAACACCTGGGCGGCGCGCAGCAGCACCGGGCTGACGCTCGGCGGCACGTGGACCGCGACGGAGGATGCGAAGACCGGTAGTGTGACCGGTACGTGGACCCTGGTCGACCAGCAGCGGCGGATCGTTGCCCGCGGAGCCTGGGCGGCAGCCAAAGCGCCGTCCGGGTGGAGCGGGAGCTGGCGGGCCGCCGCTGATGGACGATCCGGCGAGTATGCCGGCACGTGGACGGCCCGCGTCGATCTGAAGCCGGCCGCACGGTTCGCCGACATGTTTACGAAAGCGCTCGAGGCAGCGGTCAGTGGCACGTTCCGGGCTGGCGGCGTGTCTGGTGCGTGGACAATCCAGGCGTTCAACTGAGCCGCTCAACATGGTTGCGCTGATCGTTCTCGCACTCGCGGTGGCCCTGCAGCCTGCCCCGAAGCCTCCTGAGGAGCTCGCGGCGTTAGCGGCGAAGGCAACGTTCGCTCCGATCATCACGTGGTGCCGGGCGGAGTTTCAGCCGGGTCAGCAGGGCTCGTTCGCTCTTGCCGTGGGAGATCACGGGGCCGGCCGTTATCTCGCGCTCGATGCCGATGGGCGCGCGACGGTACTCTCCGAGTTCACGGGCCGCGCCGACCTTTCGTGTTATACGCGGGCCGAAGCCGAGAAGCTTGAACGGTCGATCCGGCAGTCAGAGACGATTCACGGCCAGATCGCGCCGCGCTGGAACACGACCGTCGTGTGCGGATTCACCGACAACACGACCGCGCACTGCTGGCAGTATTCGCCCGTCGATCGCTCGTTCGTGACCGTCGGCGGCTGGACGACGTAGGAGGTCCGCCTGCAGGGCGGACACTACATGGACCTTGCCGCCGCGGCGGGTGTCTCGTCACCGGCGTCTGCACTGAGTGTGCGCACGTCCCACAACGTGATGACGTTGCCGTCCAGATCTTCGATGTCCACGGAGCGGTCTGGTTCCGAACGCCCCGTAACCCGCACGCCACGCCGGGCCAGCCGCGCGACGACCGTATCGATCGGCTCGTCGACAACCAGGCCGAGCGTCACTGAACCCTTCGTGCCAGGGTCGGGCGTGTTCGGTGTTTTCGGGTGCAGCGCGAGCAGCAGATTTCGTCCAGCCTCGATCGTGGCGAACTTGTCTTCGAAACGGTACGTCAACTTCAGCCCCAGCGTGTCGGCATAGAAACGGATGGCGGCGTCCATGTCCGACACATAGACGATCGCGTGGCCGCCTGAAAGGAGCGCGTCGGGCACTGAGTCCCTGTCCACCTCCGCCAGCATCTCCTCCGAGAACTCCCACGCGTACGATTTGACGCCGTCGAGATCGGTGAAGGAAACGACCTTCCCGGCTTCGAAGCTGATGACGTCGCCGGTGACGCGAACACGGCGCCCCTTCAGCTGTGCCGCCACGTCTTCGATCCGCCTGTAGGTTTCAAACCCGAAGCCGACACCGCCGGTTGTACCTGGCGGCGGATAACGCGGAGACGCAGGTCGCAATCCGAGAGTCAGGCCGGCAGCGGTTCCTTGACTCGTCCAATAGCTGGATCCCGCGTCGACGGTCGCCCAGCGATCGCCGATGCGATTCGTGAGCTTCAGCCCCAGCTGCCGTGTGTAGAAGTGGATCGCTTCGTCGAGGCTGGAGACGTAGACGGTCGCGTTGCCGCTGGAAATCATGGCTGACAGGCCTCCTTGGCAGAGTATTCTTTTTTGGGTCCGCCTGAAGGCGGACACTACGTGGACACATTCGTAGTGTCCGCCTTTAGGCGGACCTGGAAAAGAGCCACTTGAAGGAGCCAGTTGTGCGCCGTACCCGTCAGCTCTTCCTGCCGCCGATCGAGCTCGATCGCGAAGCGTCGATTCCGCTGCATCGCCAGATCAGCACGCAGATCGCGCGGGCTTTTCGTGGTGGCGCAGACGAAGGGGCCCGGCTGCCGTCGAGCCGCATGCTGGCGACGCTGCTCGGTGTGTCGCGCAACACCGTGCTGACCGCGTACGACGAGCTGGCCGCAGACGGGCTGATCCGTGGTCGACGGGGCGCGGCAACGATCGTGGGACGGCGATCGGCCAGCCTGCCTGATGTCCTCCGGCTTCTCCGGGATGCGCAGTACCCGTCGCGCACGCTGACGATCACCGATCCCGACGGCGCGGAGCTCTATTTGAACTACTCGCGGTAGCCGCGTTAGGATCCTTCCTGCAATCCAGGTTGCACCCCGTCCGCGGAAAGGGATCATCCCACCTGCTGCATCCGTGATCCGAGTCTGACCCCCTTGCCCCACCGGCGGACACCGGGCATCAAGGAGGAGTCATGTCTCGCGATCTTCCGCGTCGCCCCGATCTCGAACACCTGAGGAAGCAAGCGAAGGCGCTGCTGCGCTCGATGCGTGAGCGCGATGCCCACGCCACGCTCGCCGACGCCCTGCACGCGCTCGCGCGCGACTATGGCTTCCTCAGCTGGCCGAAGCTGAAAGCGCACGTCGAGGCGGCGCCACCGCCGCCGCCGGCTGCATCGTCGTCGTCGCCGGCACCATTGTTCCCGCGATTTACCGAGGCCGCCAAGAGGACGCTGTTCTTTTCGCGGTACGAGGCGGCCTCGCTCGGGCGTCTCGAGATTGCACCGGAGCACGTGCTGCTTGGCGTGATTCGCGGCGCCGGTGATGCTGCGCGCACGATGTTTCAGACCGCGGGAATCGACCACGACGACGCGCATGCGGTGATTGCGTCGGCGAACGCGCCTCGCCAGGCGGTGATCGAGCCGGTGCAGGTGCCGTTTCAACAGTCGACGAAAACGCTGTTCCTGCTCGCCGCTGAAGAGGCGGATCGTCTTGGCCACGAGAAGATTGCGACCGTACACGTCGTGCTCGCGCTGCTGCGCGATGGCGGTGTCGCGGCGTCATACCTGACGGGCAGAGGAATGACTCTTGATTCCGTCCGTGCTGCCGCCGCGGCCGATCGCGCGGCAGCACAGGATGACGAAGCGAATCCGTAATTCACGCGCGGGAATCGTGATCGCGCTCGTGTCCATGGCCTGCGGCGGCGCGCCCACGAGCCCGTCCGAGTCGCCCGGTCCCGGTGCGGGCGGTTCTTCGACCGGCGTCCAGTTGTCGGACGACTTTGGCGGCCGGCGGCTGTTCCCCGACGACAACTGGTGGAATCTCGATATCTCGAACGCTCCGGTCGATCCGCAGTCGAGCGCGTACATCGACTTCATCGGCCGGACGCGCTCGTCCCACCCCGACTTCGGGCCGCCGCCGTACGGCATCCCGTACGTTGGCGTCGGCAGCGGTCAGCCGCGCGTGCCGATCACCTTCACTGCCTACGGCAGCGAAAGTGACACCGGGTTTGGTGGCGAAGCCGGATACCCCATTCCGCCCGAGGCGGCGACGCAGCCGAATTACCTCGAGGGTGGAGTGCCCGGCGGCGGCTCGAGCGGTGATCGTCACCTGATCGTCGTCGATCGGGATCGATGGCTGTTGTTCGAACTGTTTGCCACGCGGTGGAACGCCAGCGCCCAGCGGTGGGAAGCAGGCTCGGGCGCGGTGTTCAACCTCGCATCGAATGCGCGCCGCCCCGAGGGCTGGACGTCCGCCGACGCCGCGGGGCTGGCGATCCTTCCGGGCCTCGTTCGCTACGACGAAGCCGTGCGCGGGCCGATCCGCCACGCACTTCGTGTCACCGTCCGCGCCACCAATGGCTACGTCTGGCCCGCGTCGCACCGTGCCGGCTCGTCGCCGGGCGCGCTGCCGATGGGAGCCAGACTGCGGCTGAAAGCGTCGAAGGACCTGACGCCGTATCCGGCCTATATCCGCAACATCTTCCGCGGCATGCAGACGCACGGCCTCATCGTCGCTGACAACGGGAGCGACCTCTACGTGACCGGCGCGATGGATTCGCGCTGGAACAACAGCGAGCTCAACCCGGCATTCCGCAGCTTGACCGGCGACGACTTCGAAGTCATTCAACTGGGCTATCGGTGACGGGGCTGCGCGGTCGGTGCGATGAGACTGACGCGGTCGGTGCGATCGGGCTGACGCGGTTGGTGCGATGAGACTGACGCCGTTGGGTGCGAACCGGCCGCTTATACCGACCTCGCGAAGCCACCTCGCACCGACCTGCGAAGAGATCTCGCACCCTCTTCGCGGCTACACTAAGCCCGTGAGCGGCACCCTCGCGATTCAGCACCGAGCGGCACAGCGATCTCGAGTGGAGGTCTTCTACGTCGTGGCACCTGATGGTCTCTGTTACTGGTTCGGCGAGAGCCGGCGGGAGACGCCATGAGGCCGAGTCATGCAGCCTCGCTCGCCGTGTCGATGGCCCTCGTTATCGCGGCGGGGACGATACCCGAAGCCCAGCGGCGCGGTGGTGCGCCAGGCGGTCCTGCGGGCCCCGGGCGCGGCGCGCGCGCGACGACAGGCACGGTTGAACGAATCACGGTACGTGGCAAGGCGCTCGAAGGAAATCGGGAGGGCGAATCGCCGGAGCGCGCAGTCACGGTGTACCTCCCGCCCGGCTACGCCGGCGACGAGAAGAGACGCTTTCCGACGGTCTACCTACTTCACGGCGACGGCGGAAGCGAGAACACATTCGTCGATCAGACATTCGCGCTCCAGCAGAGCGCCGATCGTCTCGCCGCCGCCCAGGGCTTCAGCGAGTTCATCGTCGTCACGCCGAACGCCGCGAGGCTCAAGAAGGGAAACATGTACGTCAGCTCGGCGGCGAGCGGCGACTGGGAACGGTTCATCGCCGATGATCTGGTCTCGTCTATCGATGCTCGTTTCCGGACGCTGACGCATCGAATGAGCCGTGGCATCGCCGGCCACGACGCGGGTGCCGAGGCCGCGCTGCGGATCGGCATGAAGCGGCCGGACGTGTTCGCGAATCTGTATGCGATGAGTCCGTCCGCTGTGGATGCCGTCACGACGGAGCTCGCAAAGTACGCATCCAATCTCGATGTGTACTATGCGATCTCGATTGACGTCGGCACCGGCGATCCGTCATTGCAGGCGACCCGGCAGCTGCACGCCGCGATGACCAAGCTCCGCGTTCCCCACGCCTACGAGGAGTACGACGGCGAGCGTTCGAATCGGATCCGCGAGCGGATCGAATGGAGCGTGCTGCCGTTCTTCGCGAGAACCCTCGCGTCGCCGGCGAACCTGACGTCTCCCTCGCCGTCCGCGGATCGCCTCTCCGGCCGATGAATTCTTTTTCGGGCAGTCGCTTCGGCGGCTGGTATTTCCTCGTGCAGGCGCTCGGAATTGCGGCATGGTGGGGATACCTGGCCGCCGAGCCGTCCGCCGTGTCGCTGTTTCTGCCTCGCGGTGCGGCCGCAGCCGACCTCCGCGCGTTTCAGATGCCAGACCTCCTCGTTGCCGTGCCGGTGTCTCTGGCCGCCGCCGCGTCGATACTTCTGTCGCTGCGCTGGGCGATGCCGTTGGCGTGGTTCGCAGCCGGCTCGATGGTCTACGCCTTCGTCTACTGTGTCGGCTGGTCGATGTGGCGGGGCGGCGGGTGGCTCAACGTCGCGCTGATGGCGCCGGCGGCCCTGTTCTCGACGATCGGCGCACTCGACGTCAGTGCGGGCAGCATCCCGATCTTCCGCCGGGCCGCACCTGGAAACGCGGTGCGCCACGTTGCCGCCACTTTCGCTCAGATCGTCGTGTTCTGGTCGTTCTTCCTGTTCGTCGTGCCGTCGGCGATCGTGTTCGTCGAGCGGCAGCTGCGGTGGCCGTCGTTCGCGTTCACCGGGCAGCGTCTGCTCGCCGCTCTGCTGTTTGTGGCCTTCAGCAGCCTCGGTCTCGCCAGCGGCTTGACGATGGCCGGTCGAGGCGCCGGCACGCCGTTGCCGTTTGTCGCCACCAACCGGCTGGTGACGACCGGACCGTACAGCTATCTGCGGAATCCAATGGTCGTTGCGGGGCTGGGCCAGGGGCTTGCGGTTGCGCTGTGGTTCGGCTCGTGGGCGGTCCTGGCGTATGTGATCGTGGGCGGACTTATTTGGGAGTACCTGGTCCGCCCGGCCGAGGAACGCGATCTTCGTGGCGCCTTTGGCGATGAGTTCGAGACATACTCGCAGCACGTGCGATGCTGGATACCGCGCACCTCGGCATTTCGTCGGGCAACGACATGAAGGCTCTCGCGTTCGTCGTCCTGTTGTCCGCCGCGCCCGTCTATGGACATCACTCGTTGTCCGAGTATGATGCCGCCCGCGAACTTTCACTGACGGTCGTCGTCCGCGAGTTTCACTTCGTGAATCCGCACCCATACCTGATCGCAGAGGCCAGGGCGGGTTCGCTGTCGAGCGTGTGGCGCCTGGAACTGGATAATCGATTCGAGCTGGTGCAGATTGGGATGACCGCGAGCACGTTGAAACCCGGTGAGCAGCTGCTCGTGTCCGGCAGGCCCGGACGCGATCAGAAGGCGATTCTTTACGTACGCGAGCTCGAACGGCCCGCCGACGGCTTCCGCTACGAACAGCTCTCGTCCTCGCCGCGAATCGTGCGGCCTCCGCGGAGCCCCAGATAATGGAAGTCGTTCTCATCGACGGCACCTACGAACTGTTCCGCCACTACTACGCGCTGCCGCCGGCGAAGGACGCTGACGGACGTGAAGTCGCCGCGGTGCGCGGCGTCGTCCAGTCGGTGCTGGCGATGATCACGGGCGGAGCACGATACGTCGGCGTCGCTACCGACCACGTCATCGAATCGTTCCGCAACGATCTCTGGCCGGGATACAAGACAGGCGCGGGGATCGAGCCGGAGCTCTACGCGCAATTCCCGCTTCTCGAAGAGGCGCTGGCGGCGGCGGGCATCGCCGTCTGGCCGATGACGGAGTTCGAGGCCGATGATGCGCTGGCCTCTGCGGCGGCGATCGCCGCTCGCGACGCCCGTGTCGATCGCGTCGTCATCTGCACGCCGGACAAGGATCTGGCGCAGTGCGTGCAGGGAACGCGCGTCGTGCAGATGAACCGGCGGACGCGCACGACGTTCGATGAAGCCGGGATTCGAGGCAAATTCGGCGTTTCACCGGCGTCGATTCCCGACTACCTCGCGCTGGTAGGCGATGCCGCGGACGGGTATCCCGGCCTGCGCGGCTGGGGCGCCAAGTCGACGACGGCAGTGCTTGCGCGATTCGCTCACCTCGAGGCGATCCCGATGGATCCCGCCCTGTGGTCCGTGAACGCCACCAATTCCGGTGCGCTCGCGAAAACGCTCGCACGGGATCTGGAGCTGGCGCTGCTGTTCCGCAACCTGGCCACGCTGCGAACGCATCTGCCGTTGTTCGACGACGTGGAGTCGCTGCGGTGGGATGGCCCGCGGCCCGAATTCGTGGAGCTCGCGGCGAAGCTCGATAACCGGGCATTCGCCGGCGTGCCGCAGTAGCGGCGGCTTAATTCTCAGACGGCCGCTCGATCTGGTCGATGACGATCACCGGTGCGGGCCTCTCGGCGGACACCAGCCGGAGGCCAAGCTGCTCGCGGAGCGCCGTAAAGAGCGACGGACCGGAATCAGGGGCGTTGGCCTCCTGGATCCATTCGAGCGTGAAGTCGTACTCGCCGCCGAGCCCGGTGTCGTTGCTCACCACCCTGCCGGCAAAGCCGCTCAGGATCTCGATCAGCCGCTGCATGTTGCCGCGCGTACTTCGGAGAATCACGCGCGGGCCAGCCCGCTCGACCTTCATTCCGTATTCACCCGGGCCCGTGTGGGTGACCATCTTGGACCCTTCGTTCGCAGTCACGAGTGAATAGACGGGAATGTCCCGCGTCTCCCGGTGGTATCGAAGCCGCCAGCGATCGGTCAGCATCTGCTCGATGAACGCCTGCCGGGTGTGATCGTTCAGCACAGCGCCGCCGGGCACCGCCGCCACCACGTCGTAACGCTCCGTCGCCAGCCAGCCAGGTGCGCCGACGATCTGGGGGGTCAGCACGCCAAACGCCCGGAGCAGCAGCGACAGCGGCGTCACGTTGATCAGATTCAGTCGTCCGGGGGTCGTCTCGGTCTCCGAGGCCGCGGCCCCGCTCTTGTTCGGCTTGATCGAGACGACGTCGAAAGCAGTGGACTGTGCCTGAATCCGGCTAAAGCCGGACTGTACGGCAAGCGGCGCGAGGAGCAGTGTGGCGGCCAGAACGGCTGAAAATCGCATGAGCGTCTCCCTGCGTCGGATGATGCTTGGACGAGGGGAGCGCGACTCAGGTTGCCTGCGTGTTGAACGCGACGGCCTCGCGAACGAGCGCCTTGAAGGCCGACTCGTCAACCTGCACGCCTTCGTGGATGTCGATCGCGCGGCGGACGTTTCCCTCGAGGCTCGAGTTGAACAGCCGGGCCGGATCCTTCAACGCGGCGCCGTTGGCAAACGTCAGCTTCACGGCCTTCTTGTACGACTCGCCGGTGCAGATGATGCCGTCGTGCGACCACACCGGATTCGTCCACTTCCACTCCTCGACGACGTCCGGATCCGCATCCTTGATGAGCTTGCGCATTCTGGCGAGCGTGTCGCCGCGCCAGTCGCCGAGATCGGCGATTCTTTTCGAGATCAGGTCCGACGCTGACGGACCGCGGCTCGCGGCCGGCTTGTTCATGCGCTGATCGTATCGCGCTCCTTCATTGATTCCTTCATGTCGCTGACGTAGTATTCGCCCGCCTGTCGGCGGATTTTTTGCTCCCAAGGAGGGCAATATGAAGCGATTCCTCATGTGGACATCGGCGCTCCTGTTCGTCTTCGCCGTCGGCGTGGCGGCTCAGGCCAAGATGACGCTGGAAGAACACGCCAAGATCATGAAAGCGAATGTGTCGGCGTTCGGGCCGATGAACAAAGCCGTCGCCTCGGCGAGTTACGCGGACGCACGCACACAGGTGGCTGCGCTCCGCACGAACTTCATGACGCTGCAGGGCATGTGGGCGAGTGTGAAGAAAGACGATGCGGTCGCGATCGTCAAGGATGGTTTGAGCCGGCTTGACGCGATCGACAAGATGCTCTCGGCGGCGACTGTCGATCAGATGGCGGTGCAGGGTGCGGTGAAGGAATTCCAGGGAGCAACCTGCGGCGCGTGCCACAAGCTCTATCGCGAGGGCGACGGCAAGACCACGCCGTACTCCTTCAAGGCCGGCGTGCTATAGGCGGATGATTCGATTGCGTTTGAGTGGCGCGGACCCTGTCGGGTCCGCGTGCACGCGACGGGTGGTAGAGGCCGACGTTTACGTCGGCCTTTTTCGCGTTTACGTCGGCCTTTTCGCATGTGCGGAGGATTTAAATGCGCGGCATCCTCATCCTGATGGTCCTTTTCATCGCGATCGACAGCGGCTCTGCGTCCGCGCAGACGTGGAAGCCGCCCGCGGACAACGAGCGCTGTCCGTCGAAATGGGGAGCCGGCGACCAGCGCGGATCGGCCAACCACATGAAACCGGCAACGGTGCTGAAGGCCGCCCGCCTGATCCAGGCCGGTGAGGTGTTCGAGCTCGGGCGCGTGCTCTCTCCATCGATGCCGATGCCTGCGGGCCGGCAGTTCGATCTGTTCACCAAACGCACCAGGAACGATCCCGGGATCAACCGCCGCGGCTCGAACGAGGAACTGGTCGTCGCCGAGATCGGACAGGTGGGCACGCAGTTCGACACGTTCAGCCACCAGATGATCGGCAACAGCATGTACAACTGCGTCACGCTGGAGGACGCGGCGACGCGCACAGGGTTCTCGAAGCTGGGCGTGGAACAGGTCGGGGCGCTGATGACGCGCGGGGTGCTCGTGGACGTCGCGGCGCTGAAGGGCGTTCCCGCGCTCGCGGAGAACTACGAAATCACGCCGGCCGATCTCGAGGCCGCGCTGGCGCGCCAGAAGCTGACGATCGCGCCAGGCGATGCGATTCTGATCCATACCGGATGGGGGACGCTGTGGGGCAAGGACAACGCACGCTACCAGCGCGCCAGTCCCGGCGTTGGCACCGCGGCCGCTGAGTGGCTGGCGAGGCAGGACCCGATGCTGGTCGGAGCGGACAACACCGCCGTCGAGATCTCGCCGAATCCCGACAAGCAGCTGGCAGGTCCGGGACACCAGATTCTGCTCGTCGTCAACGGCATCCACCTGCTCGAGAACCTCCGCCTCGACGAGCTCGCCGCGCGCCGCGCCTACGAGTTCGCGCTGATCGTCGAGCCGCTGAAGATTCAGGGCGGCACGGGCTCAACGGTCGCGCCAATCGCCGTGCGCTAAGGAACGCCGTCCAGGCGTTCCGGCAGACACTGGAACGCCGTCCAGGCGTTCCGGCAGACACTGGCACGCCGTCCAGGCGTTCCGGCAGACACTGGCACGCCGTCACCCTATAGCTGTCCGTGTCTCGCGTCGGCGCCCGCGAGCCCTCGCCGATACGCCGCATCGGCGAATCGTCCCGGGCGAAACGCCGCCGCATAACCAGGGAGCGGCTGCTCGAGGACGTGCCCGGCGACGAGTTCAGCCGCGGCCTGCGAGGCCATAACGCCGAAGCCGGACAGCGCGCCGAGCAGAAATACGCCGGCGATTGTCGTGGGGCCAACGAGCGGCCGGTTGTCGGGCGTCTTGCAGTAGTAGCCGCCGTCAACCGTTGCTCCGGCGCCGCGGTAGGCGGCGAGCGCGGGAATCATCACCGCCAGGCCGGCAAGCACGATTTCGGCGTACTGCGGCGGAAAGACCGGATCAGCGCGCGCCTCCTCTATGCGCGTGTCGTAGGTCCAGATGCCGAGCACCGAGCGCTCCCCGCGCGGGCGCAGGTGAACGCCCGCGGGAAAGGTGCCGAGCCCGGCAATCTCCACGGGGTCGTTCCAGATCATCATCGGCGCGTCCCTCGGGACGACGCCGGAGTCGTCTTCGAACGAGATCTTGCCGTGCAATTCGTTGACGATCGGTACCTCGAGATCGAGCCTGTGCGCCCATTCGGGCAGCCGCGGCCCGGCGGCCAGCACGAACGACCGCGCGTCGATGCGGCCGCCGGATGCGAGCCGCACGCCCGTAAACCCACCGTGTTCGACGATCACGTCGCTCACGTCGTCTCGAACGATATCGACGCCTTGCCGGACCGCTCGCTCCAGCAGCCAGCGGCCAAGCGCGAGCGCGTTCATATACCCGGCGCGGCGTGCGTGCAGCATCGCGACGACGCGATCGGTGACGAAGGGATAGCGCGCGCGGATGCCCGGCCCGTGCGCGAGAAACTCCGTGGTGGGATTGGCCGTTGCCCGGAGACGTGCCGCCTCCGCCGAGTCGGCCGTGAGAAATACGTAGCCGCGGCGGTTCAGGGCGAACGCGTGTCCGCTCTCGTGGTCGAGCGCCTCCAGCAGATCGATGCTGCGGTCCATGAAGCGCATCATCGTGTCGTCCGGCCCCGGCCAGAAGTTGCGATAGCCTTCGAAGCCTCTGCTGGTAGTGAGCGAGAGCGGCTCCCGCGGATCGACGATCACCACGCGGGAGACGCCGGCGCGCACCGCAAGCTGGTACGCGGCGGCAACTCCGCCGATCCCGGCGCCTGCAATCACCGCCTCCGCCGTGCGGGATGCGCTCATCGCAGACGGAGGATAGCCCGGCGCATGCTAGGATTCAGCCGGTTTCATGGAAGTCAGATGATTCGCCAACTACTGCGCGCGTTGGCCATCGTTATATCCGTGTCGGCCGCCGGGATGGCTCAGGCAGCCGACGCAACCCGCTACGCCGTCGCGTATTTCGAAGTGACGCCGTCCAGCGCGGCGCACGCGGCAAAGGCGTTTCACGCGTATCGGGAGGCATCGGGGCGAGAGGCAGGCTTTGTAGCGGCCGAGATGTTCGAGCAGATCGGCCGGCCCGGCCACTTTGCCGTCGTCGAGACGTGGCGCGACCAGGCGGCCCTCGACGTCCACCAGTCGAACGCGTCCATCCTGGCGCTGAAAGACTCGCTGCAATCGATTCGCACGAGTGGCTACGACCAGCGACCGTACAGGACCTTGAGCGTCGCGCCGCCGCGCGGCGCCGCCGGTCGCAACGCCGTCATCGTCGTCAGCCACGTCGACATCGGCGGGGGTGGGAAGGTCGACGTCCCGTCGATGCTCACAAAACTCGCGGAGGCGAGCCGCGCCGAGCCGGGGTGTCTCCGCTTCGACGTCACGCAGCACACCGTCCGCGCCAACCACTTCACCGTCGTGGAAGTGTGGGCGGATCAGCAGGCGCTCGATCGCCATGCCGCCGCCGCTCACACGAAGCAGTACCGCGACGAGGTGCAGCCGGTCTCCGGCAGCCCTCTCGACGAGCGGGTCTATCGACGGGTCGAATGACCGACGACATCGATCGCCGGACGTTTGCGCAGAGGGTCGGACTGGCGGCCGCGGCGGGCGCGCTGCAGGGTCTGTCGGCGGATGCAGCGCAGGGACGCGATAGCGGCAGTCGAGAGGCAGGCGGACGCGACGCGCTGTGCGACCTGAGCGCGATCGAGTTGACTGCGCGCGTTCGCCGCAAGGACCTGTCGGCCCGCGACGTCGTGCGCGCCCACCTGGCTCGCATTGAACGGGTCAATCCGAAGGTCAACGCGATCGTCACCCTCGTGGCCGATCGCGCGATGGCCGATGCCGCGCGCGCGGA
>JBOGIQ010000065.1:0-21655 GCA_050742535.1 Vicinamibacterales bacterium
GACCCGTCTGGCCGTGGGCTACTATTATTTGTTCGGATCTTCCCAAGAAATGGGCCAGTAGCGCAGTTGGGAGCGCGCGTGAATGGCATTCACGAGGTCACCGGTTCGATCCCGGTCTGGTCCACCAACCTTCGCTCACGCGAGCTGACGCCGAAGCGTGAGCTTCGGCTCGGCGAGCCAAGGCGAAGGCTGTCGCGCCGAAGGGGCGAAGGCGGACCCTAACACAGCCGGCGTCCCCTGGCAAAGCCGTGCGCCTGATCGGCGAGACGAGTTCGTACCCGCCAGTCGGCAACGACTGCAGAAACTGCGTACTCAAGATCCACATGCGTCCCAATTCCGAGCATTTCAACGACCGTTCGACCGAGCAGTGGCTTTGCTACCAGCAGGGTCATGACTACCAAGCGGTTTATATATGTGTTGCGGAGTTCAGCGGGAACATCGCATTTCTATGTCGGTCTCGCATCGGACGTGAACGGCCGGCTGGCCGACCACAACGCAGGGCGGTGTCCTCACACGGCGCGGCATCGGCCCTGGCAACTCCACGTCGTCATCGAATTCCCTGACGAAGCGTGCGATTGCTTTGAGCGTTACCTGAAATCGGGTTCCGGCCGGGCTTTTGCCAAACGTCACTTCGAGCCATGAGGGGCGCGGCACGGTGCAGGGGCGCGCTTGGTGCCGCCACATTCCCACCGATTATCAGTGTTCACTGTGTGCGGGCAGCGGTTCGGTCCGGCGCTCAGCGATTCGCGGGGCCGGAGGAGCTTAGGGCGCAGATGCAGCGCATCGCGGATGCCATGCAGGGGGCGATAGCGACCGCGCCGCTGACGGTTGTCGGGCCGCGGTGCGATTGGCGCGTCCGTTGCTGCGCCGGTAGCCTGCCATCGGACGAACATTCGTGTACGGACCTCAAGTCCTGTTGTCGACACGGGCGCAACAGGGGAGGTCCGACGCACCGATGTTGACGGATCGATCGGTGAAGATCAGAATCGCGGGTGTGCCGAACCCCCGAACGCGAGTCCCGGAAGCAGATTCTCCGAAGAACGCTCCGGATATTACAGAACAGGCAATCCGAACGTTTGTGAAGGCTCGACTCGCGCGACTGGTTCCAAGCCTATCGAAGGCGTTCCTGGTCGAGGAGATGGAGGTCTGTTCCGGTCGCGCCCGCATCGATCTCGCCGTGATCGGCGACCGATTGATCGGCATTGAAATCAAAGGGCCGCAGGACAGTGTCACCCGCCTACCGGGCCAGGCGAACGCGTATTCTCAGTGTTTCGACCACGTCGTGCTCATCGTTCACGAGTCGCTGGCAACGAAAGCGCGTGCGCTCATCCCGGATTGGTGGGGACTCATCGCGGGGCGACAGGTCGATGGCCGCATCCGCTACCGCTTTGAGCGACGACCGGACACGAATCCGAGCTTGAATCTCGAAAAGGTTCTCTCGCTCCTGTGGCGCGAGGAGATCGACGCGCTGCTTGCCGATCTCCTCGGCAGCCATCCAAAGCCGAGGGCTACCAAGAAATCGATTCGGGCGGAATTGCTGGCACAGGTCGAGCCGCCGGTTCTTCACCAAGCGAGCCTGCGCAAGCTTCGGGAGAGAACGGAGTGGCGCGGCGTGCCTATCTAATGATCGCCCAGATGATCCCGGTGGGCGTCGGCAGTGAAGCTGACGTGGTGATTCACGCACGCCGTGATCCAAGAGGCTGGGCTTCCTGGGGTTCCTTCTCGATTGTGTCGATCTGAAATGTACTGATCACCGTAGCTGAAATCCGCGCCACAGAATTCGTCCAGCGCCACGATCTCATCGGCCATCGAGAAGTATTGGTCGTATTCGTCGGGATGACTGGAGAAGGCTCCGCCGCGTACGACAAACCAAACGTCTTCGAGCGTATAGAGTGCCTTCGGCGCCATCACCTTGCGAATGAGACGCCAGTCGAGCTCCACAACCGAGGGCGACAAGACGGTGTAGTCGGCGAACCAGTGAGGGGTGGTCATCTCGGCGGCCGCAGCGTCGCTATACACGTCCTGTTCGATTCGGCGCAGATACGCTTGACCGTTTGTGGCGCACGCCGATGAGATTTGGTCCGGAAACCCGTAGCCCCCGACTAGGATGCCCGCCCAGGTATCGCTATCGAGCAGCTTGAGAAAACGCAGGACCTGCTTCGAGACTGTTTCTTTGTCGTGGCCGAAAAGGCACTGCAGGTCGAGCAGCACATAGACGTCCGTTGGCTCGAGCGAAGCAACATCAACCAAGTCGCGAAGGCGCTTGTGAGTAAGCGTCGCGGTGCTCACATCGGTCGCGTCCAGCCTCACGCACAGACCTGGCAATTCCTGCGCCTTCGCAATCGACAGCGCCTCGGAGCGGTGCTCGTCGTCGCGATGTAGCCCGGTCACAGCGATCGGACGCACACCCGCATCGATTACGGAGTCGGCCGCCCGTGCGAGCGGATGGACGCCACCCGGCAGGCGGAAGTCCGGATCAAGTTCACTCGAGTCCACGAACACGGCAGGAAAGCCCGAGATGACTTTCTCGGTCCGCTCGATGTTTCGTGCCACGTACTTGAGCGCCTGGGCTTGATCCGCGGTTTTGGTGGGCGCCGCAACGTCGATCACCGGCATGACATAAGGCCGAATGGAATTGTATAAATGCTTTAACGCCAACATTTCGCTTTGCCTGTTTCTCAAGATCGGCGAATACATAGTCATCCGCCCGCAAAGATGACATCGCGAACGCCGCCTTCGCCAACAAGGTCGGCAAAGATTCGAAAATTGCGCCGTTCGTATCGGATTCGGCCAGCGACGATAGCCGGGTGAACGCCGAGCTGGTTGGCGAGGTTCAACGCACTGCGTTCACTGCCTAAGCGATAGGCATCGCTTCTCAGCCACAAATCGCGCGGTATCAGGCCATCCTTAGCGAACGCGTTAGCCTCAGCTTCCGCCTCTTCTTCATCACTCGCGCCGTCCTCCAGCGAATCGACGAACACGTCATCGCTCGGATCGCTGAGATGCAACGCGATGTGTCCAAGTTCATGCATCAAGGTGAACCAGAAGTTGTCGAGCCGGTCGTAGCGTAACGTCAGTGCGAGCACGGGACCGGCTGCGCTCGTATGAAGTGAGGCACCGTCGACGGACATCCCAGGCAATCCGCCCTCGACGACGAGGCTGATGCCGATCTCGCGCACCGCGGCCAACGCTCGCCTCGGTCCATCGTCACGCACACTCAACTTGGCAAGCTTGCGAATAAAACCATCGCTGAGACTGGATGGCTTGAACTTCACGCTACGAGCGTTCGTACGAGCGCTGTCGAGAACGTGCGCGACCCACGCCATCGTTGCGATGTCCTCGATGAGACCGCGCTGTGTGCTCAGTCGCCGACCTTTGAACATGGCGATCGCAGGTCGGTGCGCAGGACGGACAAATAGGAACTCGAACAGCGCTTCACCTCTCTCTGCGACCTTGTCTTTGATGCCTTTCGGCTGAATCCATCTGCGCCGGACCATCTCTCGGGCAGTCTCAGTCAGTGAGAGCTCGCGCAGCACCGCGTGAAACTGAGCGGCGTCCGGCATCGGGCTCCGATCGGCCCCGATGACTGATACCTCGGGGAAGTCTGCTCCTGTGACCCGAGAAACCCAGCCTTGTCCAAGTGAGAAATCCTTCATAGATCACCTACTTCCGAAAGTTCGCCGCGCCAGTGGCGTCGAACTCGAAGTACCGGAGCGATGAGTACGCCGCATCCAGTCCGAAGTCGCGCATGCCGATATGACGGTAGAATCCCTCCGATTGGGGCAATGAGTGAAGGCCACAACGACCGTCCAGCCTCCACGTCCGACTGAACTCAACGGCAGCGCCAAGCATTAGGGTCCCGAGATGGCGAAATCGCTGCGGGTTCTGGAAGGTTTTCCGATTCCAAGGCGCAATGGCAACGAAGTCCACGTACACGATCGGCAAAGAGCTGGTCGGGTCGCGAGAGGTCTTGCCGAGCAACAGCAGCATCGCCGCCTCGACTTCATCCGCGT
The DNA here is from genome assembly GCA_050742535.1 of Vicinamibacterales bacterium. Lineage (GTDB taxonomy): Bacteria > Acidobacteriota > Vicinamibacteria > Vicinamibacterales > UBA2999 > Gp6-AA40. The sequence goes on from JBOGIQ010000065.1 coordinate 4,014, forward strand.
TGAGCAGCGAAAAGACTCTACGGTTCGTGCCCGGAGCGATTGCGCATTTGGTGCGCCATTTCCAGTGACGGTCCTGAACGTCGAACTTCGCGAGGGTTTCGTCCAATTTCTCCAACGTTCGTTCCGCCGCGGGCAGTTGGAAGAAGTGCAGCAACGCGAGGCTGTATTGACGCTGCATCGCGGGCGTCCACTGTGCTTCCATGAAGTCGAGATGCGCCGTGTCCAAGCCCTCGGCGAGATCGATCTTGAACGTCTTGCCGTGCTGCGGGCTGTCGATATCAAACGACTCAAGAATGGTCGCCACGGCAGCCACGCCTCCCCGGCCTGCTCGAATCGTTGCCCGTCATATGTCGGCACGACGCACGGGACCGCCCGACGATAATGCCGGCACCGCGGTCGGGCCAAATAGCACGTGTGTAGCGGTCAGCGACTTCCTCACCAAGATCAGCACGAACACCTGCTGTTTGTTGGTGAACGCTTCAGCGACACACTCGTGCAAGACTCCGTTCGCATCGGTAAGGCCGAGTTGCCGCTTGCCAGAGCTCGTACGAGGCCCAAGTGGCACCAGAGCACCGATGTCGTCGTCCGGAGTGTACGAGTCCCTCCACGCATGCCGGCCGAATGTCGTGGTGAAACTGCTCGACTGCACAACACGCCGTACGCTGGCGCGGAAGCCAACGCGCTCCTCGAGCTGCGGCCTGTCCAGAATCACGACCGCGCAAGCACGGTGATTCTTGGCGACATACTGGCGAATCGAAGCATACAAGGACGCATTGAACGTCCGAGCTAGCCGCACAGGTGTCCAGATGCTGAACGGCTTTTCTTCGGCCATGTCGCGGAACCTGTTGATCTGGAACAACACTTCCGAGGCGAAGACGTTCGCCTCACGGTCAAAGAGATCGGCGGTTTCCGGATCGAGCGCCTTCTCGCAGTCCGCGACGACAGCGTACATCGGGCGCTGCCAGGGCAGAAACCCGTGCGCCGTCTCGTGCAAACCCACGAACCGCTGTTTCACCACCGCGAGCGTCCGGTCAATGAAGACCAAGCCCTCGGAGGCATGGAACAGTCCCACGACTTTCGATAGCGCGCGCTTGATGACGTGGCCGGCTTGCTGCGCCTTGTTCAGGATTCTCGCGACGAAGGTGGGATTGAGGACATCCTCCTCCACCTCTGTCAGTCGCGCCGCCGCCATCACCTGCTCAACCGGGGTCGGCAACACCCCGAGCGCGGACGCTTCCAGAAGCGCACGCTGCGCCTCCCTCTGAATTCGAGTCAGCTGACTCGGCGTCAAACTCGAATCGTCGCGCCGGGGCATGAGTTCACTTCTTCTTCGCGCGGAGGAAGGTCAAGTATTCGAGCAGCTGACTCTCCTCGTCGGCGGTGAGGTTGTCGATGGCAAACGTCGCCACGCGCCCATGCTTGAGACCTTTTGCACGCTTTGCCGTCGGCAGAAGATACCCGGCACGCTGCATCAACGTCTCGTAGTCAACGCTCAACGCCTGCGAAAGCGCATGTAGCACATGGGGCGATGGCTTGGTGATCTTGCCGCTTTCTAACTGGCTGAGATACCCGTTCGACACCTCCTTGTTCGTCGCCTCCTCGACGTCACGAAGCGACATGCTCACGTCTTGTCGTGCCTTCTTGATGAATGCGCCCAACGCATTGGATTGCGGGGCGTCGCTGAGCGCCTGGGCCCCGCGGCCGTCCTTCTGAGCCATAGATGCGTCCTCTCGCCCGGTAAACCGACAAGAACAATAGCAGAAAATGCACATTACATCAAGCATGCTCAGTTACGCTTGACAAAGTGAGCACGCGCGTCATACTTAGCAGACACCGGCGGCACGTCGTCGCCGCAGGAGGCCTTATGACCGCTAACGCAACGAACGCCCCGAAGCCGATTGAGCACGTCATCGCCATCGCCGGCTTTTCGCTGACCTTTCACGATCACCACATCATCGAGGGCTCTCCGACCGGAGCTCAGCTCGCCGCCGTCGCGGGCTTCAAACCCGATCAGGCAGCGACGGTGCTCGAGATGCTGGCGAACGGCGAGCTCGAAGATCGCCGTTCGGACGAGCGCGTCAACCTGCGCGAGTCCACGCGCAAGTTCGTGATTGTCGAGAGCGACCGCAGTTACAAGCTCACCCTCGATGGCACTCGGGTCGACTGGCCATCCCGAGTGATCTCCGGCGGCCAGCTGCGCAAGCTCGGTCAGGTGAGCGCAGGCCGTGAGATCTATCAAGATCTACCGGGCAGTGCCGAGCGCATCATCGGCGAACACGACCTGGCGGACCTCGGTACGCCTACCGTCGAGGCCTTCAAGACACGAAAGCGCACTTGGAAACTCAACGTGCAGGGCGTGCTGTTGACGCTCGACGAGTCGAGCATCGTGGTACGCACTGCTATCCAGAAAGCGGGCTTCGACCCCACCAAGAACTGGATCATCGTCTTGCGTGTGCGCGATCAGCCCAGACGCGAAGTCGGCCTCGACGAGGTGATCGATCTGCGCACGCCGGGGATCGAGAAGCTCCGCCTGACCCCGAAGGAAGTGAACAACGGCGAAGCGGCGGTGAAGCCGCGCCGACAGTTCGCGTTACTCGACGTTGACGTCCGCTTCCTCAACGGGCTCGGTCTGTGGTGGGAAACGGTCCTCGACGCCGGGCGGCGCTGGCTCCTGATCGATGACTATCCGGTACCACACGGCTACACCACCTCGCGCACCCTGCTGGCACTGGAGATCCCACTTACCTATCCCGGAGCGCAGATTGACATGTTCTACACGCATCCGCCGTTGGCACTGAAGACCGGCCGCGCCATCGACCGCACGCAAGTTTCGGCCCGTATCCAAGGCCAGCCGTTCAATGGCTGGTCGCGTCACCGTGGTGAGCTGTCGAAGTGGAATCCGGCGACGGACAACGTCTCGACGCATCTGGCGCTCGTCGAATCCGCACTCGCCAAGGAAGTCGGCGAATGAACGCGCCCGCCGCCCTCACCTTCGCCGGGATTCAGCACGAGCGCCTGCGCGCACATCTCTTCCCCGGTGACGGGCTTGAGGCGGCCGCGATCCTGTTGTGCAGCCGCTCGTCGTCTCCGCGCATCCGGCTTCTCGTGCGGGACATGATCTTGGTGCCTCACGAAGCATGCCGAATTCGGCGCGCCGATTTCATCGCCTGGCCCGGTGAGTACATCGAAAAGGCGCTTGACCGCGCCGAAGCCGAAGATCTGTCCGTAATCCTGATGCACTCGCATCCCGGAGGCCTCTTCGCTTTTTCTGCCGCAGACGATGACAGCGACCGGCTCGTCATGCCGAGCCTAATTGAGAATCACGGAGGCTTTCACGGTTCGGCCATCATGGTGCCGGAGGGCGCCGTGCGTGCGCGCTGGTACGACCGCGAGCTGCGCGTGCGCCCGGTCGATCTCGTCACCGTCGCGGGCCATGACCTTCTGTACTGGTGGGAGGAGGATGCGACAGGGGGTGGACGCTTCGCGCGGCCGCTCGCCTTCACCAGCGGCATGAGTCGTGAGCTCAAGCGCCTTACGGCAGGCTTCATCGGCGTGTCCGGTACCGGCTCGATCAACGCCGAACAGGCCTGCCGTCTCGGCTTCGGACGCGCCAAGCTGATCGACTTCGACAAGGTCGAGCGCAAGAATCTAAATCGCATCGTGAACAGTACGCTGCGCGATGCGCATGCGCACCGCCTGAAGGTGCACGCTTTTGCGGAGGCGGTGCGCGGGTATCGCGGCGAGGGCGTCGCCGAAACGATCGCGCTTTCGATCCTGACGCGCGAAGCGGTAATCGAGGCTAGTCAGTGCGACGTGCTGTTCTGTTCAGTGGACTGCCTCGAGGCGCGGCACGTCGCCGACCTCATCGCGACCGCCTTCCTGGTGCCACTGTTCGACGTCGGAGTCGTGATCCCGCTTCGCGGCGCCGGTGCCGAGCCCGCCATCGGCGATGTCTGCGGTCGTATCGACTACGTGCAGCCCGGACGATCGACGCAGCAGGATCGAGGCGTGTATTCCCCGGAAAGCCTGCGTGCGGAGTACCTGCGTCGCACCGCTCCCAACGCTCATCGTGAGGAGCTGGCCGCCGGCTATATCCCCGGGCTCATCGACGAAGCTCCCGCAGTGATCACGTTGAACATGCGCGCTGCCGCCGCATGCATGAACGAATTTATCGCCAGAGCCTATCCGTATCGCCATGAGCCGAACGAGCGCTACGCCAGGACCTTCTTCAGTCTCGCCGCCTGCGAAGAGGAGTTCACTGCAGAAAGCGCGTTCGTGACGAGCGGCAACACAGCGGTCCTCGGACGTGGCTCGCTGGAGCCTCTCCTCGGGCTGCCATTCTTGGCGCCGGCATCGGGTAGTGAGGCGGCATGAGATTGCCCTTGTGGTGGCGGCGCCTGGCGTCACGTCTTGGCCCTCCGCGTCGACTGCGGATCGTCGCGGGAGACAGTTTGCCTAAGAGGCTGCCGTGGCGCGACGTCGTTCTCGCCCGCGACGCAGACGAAGACTGGTGCGTTGGTATGCGCTGCCCCTGCGGATGCGGGCAAACGCTGGAGCTGCTGACAATTCGTGAAGCAGCGCCTCGTTGGGACCTGATCATCAATGCGGCTGGCCTACCAAGCCTCAAACCCTCTGTCTGGCGACAAACCGGCTGTCGCTCGCACTTTTGGCTGCGAAATGGCCGAGTGGACTGGTGCGAGTAGTCGCCAATCGCGCTTCGTTGACGACGAGTTGTCCCATTGCACTAACGCACCCCGCTGCTGTCGGCAGCAGCCCTGGACCTGCATCGGCCCACGGGCTGCGTGTTCTGCTTCTCGTCGACGACCTGTGGGAGACTGACTGTACGGTGAGACGCTTCGCCGAGGTCCTGGCGCAAGTCCTCGTGAGATCCCAGAATGTCCAGCACTCATCCCCGGATACTTGAAATCGCTTTGAAGCGTCCGGAGAAGTTCTTCAAATACACGGCTCTGGACGGTGAACGACGGGAATGGACGCGCAACCTTGTCGTGAACTCCGACCTGTTTTTTGCCCGACCCAGCATGTTCAACGATCCACTTGACTGCCGGATTCCACCCTCGTTTGAAGCGGACCCGGTGGACATCGAGCGGTTCTGGCGAGACAAATGGGCACGCCAAGGGCGGCCCCCTCGCAGTCAGGAGGAATTGGATCGACTAATCGCGAAGTCGGCAACCGAAAGTGGGCGGCAGGAACTGACGAAAGTCTATTACGACCTTCTTGATACCTACGGAATCGCTTGCTTCAACTCTAGGCCAGACAACTTTCTGCTGTGGTCGTACTACGCAGCGTCGCATGCTGGCGTGGCCGTGCGGTTCGACACCGGAGACAAGTTCCTTGAGCAGATTCCACAACCGTATCTACCGCTCAAAGTGGAATACGCAAAGGACTTTCCGCGCGTGTCGCTCTATGACCCGGACCGACTCAGATTTATCCAGAACACCCTGGGGACCAAGGCCGAAGCGTGGCAGCACGAAGAGGAGTGGCGGTTGATCGCGATCGGACGCTCCGGGATCACTCGCATGCCGACGGGGATGATTGATGGACTCGTTCTCGGGTTAAGAACACCGCCTCAAGTCGAAATCGAAGCCCGCGGCTGGATAGCGGAGGCGGGGCGCGATATCGAACTGATGCGCGTTCGTCATCGAGCCAACAGCTTCGCGCTGGAAGTGGTGCCTGCCGATTCAGTGGCCTAACGTGGTGCGACGGCCGGCGTACTGCGGCCTTTACTCGGGCTGATCGCCGCGTGTTCGTTAACGTTGCTGCCCATACCCGACGCCTACAGATCGGCAGGAGCCCTGGCGGGCACGCGCTGGCGATCCTGCTCTATCGCCGGCTCGGTGCTCCTCTATTCATAAGCGGCCATCGCGATTCGCCCCGGCAAGAGATCGATGTTGAGATTACGGGGAATCGTCCGGACCGGCTCCTTGGTCAACGTTTTCTATAACCCGGGGCCAGAGGGTGCCAAATTTGATTACGGCTATCGCGGGACGCCCGTAGCCATTCCGTTGAAGTTCGACGCGTCGGAAAGCGCGCACCGGTATGCAATCGAGTGGGAACCAGGTCAAATCCGGTGGCTCGTAGATGGCGAAGTAGTTCACCATCGTGTGGCGTGTGGGACCCGACTCCCATTCCGGATCTCCCCATGACGTTACACGTCAACGCGTGGCCGACTCGCTCACAAGAGCTTGCGGGCCGATTGGCACATCGCTCCCTGCCCGCGTCAGCCGTCGTGCGAAGTATCGCTGTTGATGCGTTCGATGCGAGCGCCGAAGCACTTTGCCACTCGCGGACGTCCTAGCGGTCCGTTGCGCCCCGGAGACCGTCGATCCGCCTCAACCATTGGACGATTAGGTTCGATTGGGTCCAAGATAGGTCCACCAGCCTTCGCTCACGCGAGCTGACGCCGAAGCGTGAGCTTCGGCTAGGCAAGCCAGCGCGAAGGCTACAAACCTTATGGCCGCTCGACCGGCTTGATCGGCTCGGTCGTCTCGATCACGACCGCGGCGCGCGGAATGTCCAGCGACGCCAGCATCTTCTGAACCGGCTGCGTCCTCGAATCGTCCTCAACGCCAACCGCTACCCGATTCCTGGCTTCGTCCAGATCGACGAACACCACCCCGGGCAGCGACAACAGCCGGCCGGCCCGCCGCGTCCACGCGGCAAGCTCCGACATCGTGTACTGACCTGCGACCGCATGCGCGCCGGCTGCTGGTATCGAGCCCGGACCGAATACGGTCTCGATGGCCGCGCGAGCGGCGGGTAACTGCGCGCGGTCCTTCAGATACACCGCCAGCCGACCTTCCTTATCGACGTACATGCCGCCGAATCCCGGCGCGGCACGCTCGACGCGCAGCAGCAGGTCGTCGTGTGTCTCCATCTTGGTGGCGTTCTGCGATTGACGCGCGGCCAGATGCTCTCCGTGCAGGAGGACAGCCGCAGCCATTGCCAGCACCAGGCAGGGAACGAGAAGGGGCGGAGCCGCGATGCGGCCGGAAGGCTTCATGGCCGATCGACGTGAACCCGCGAGCGGCTGCTGTTCAGCAGCTCGCTCGCGGGCTCGATGTCTGACGTAGAGCTTACTGCGTCTGCAGCGCGCCGAGCTCCCCTTCGATGTTGGCAATCGGGCTGTAGATGAACTGCGTGCCGGATGAGTTGCCGCCCCACAGATTCCCGAGGAGCGTCACGTTGTTGCCCCCCTCGATCCTGAAAACCGGCGAGCCGCTGTCGCCGCCCTGAACGATGACGGCATTCTTGTTTTCGACCCACGTCTGGCAGAGCAGCACGATATTGCTGCCCGAGACGCCCGTGTTCGTGCACGTGCGGATGACGTTGCCCTGTCCCCAACCGGTCGTCCGGCCGACTTTGTTGACTTGTCCGCTCGTGGCCACGGCTTCGCCGGTAATGGTGAACTCGCCGGCAATTTCCAGCGACCCGTTATTGGGGCCCGTGGTCTTCGCGATCTTGCCGAGCGCGAAACCCACGCCATCGGCGCCGGCGACGAAGTTCGAATCCGAACTGCGGCACACCCGCCCTTTGGGACAGCCTTTGCCGTTGCGAACATACGGCGGATCCACCGTCTCCGTGCCAATCAACTCGCCCGACACTTGATTGAGCGGCTGATAGTAATCCGTGCCATCGACGCTGCCCTGGTTCGTGCTGCAATGCGACGCCGTGACGAACCCCAGAACGCCATTGCGGATGGCGTTGAATCCCAGGCTGCACACATACTGCGAGAAACGGATCTGGTAACCGGCCTGAACGGGACGAATAGAGTCGCGAAGAGTCGCCACCTGGAAGATCGGTTCGGTCTCGATGATCTCGATGTCCTGCGCGGACACGCCAAGCCGCGCGGCGGTGGCCCGAACCAGCCCCTGCATGTCGGCGTCGAGGACGCCCACGACGACGCGGCCGCGCGTTTCATCGGCGTCGGTAAACACCACGCCGGCCAACTCGAAGACCGGCAGCAGTCGCTGATTCAGCGCTTCGAGATTCGCAAGCCCCGGCGCGGAATCCGATCGCCCCTGCGCGCTGACGACACGATCACCAGACGGTCCGCCCGCCGCAAACGCGAGGGCCGCGACAGCCAACAGACCAAGACGTAACCTTCGAAACGGTTTGTACATAGATTTCCCCGCTGTTACGGATTACGCGAACCAGAAACCACTGAGCGCGATCGGCGGAACAAGCAGTATGCGGAGCCACACGAACCGTTGTCAACTTCAATTCTGCCTACGGTTTGCACGGTTTCTCGCAAAGAACGTGAACACGCCCGCAGGCGCGTAAAAGAGTGTGCAGGGAGCGCGGCGGCGTCAGGCGCCGCCGGCCGTTTCCAACTGCTGTGAGAGCTCGCGCAGCTGTGTGGCTATTGCCGCCACGCCATCAGCCGCCAGACGAATCTCGGTGAGATAGGCGCCGACTGCTGAATTCTGTTCGAGCTCCTCGCCGAGCGACGCGAAGCCGAGGATTGTGGCGCACAGGTTGTTCAGGTCGTGAGCCGCCTCGCGCAGCGTTTTCGCGGATGCATCGTTCATCATGCCTGCTCCACCGCGCGACGCTGGACAGCGTCCTGAATCATTCGGACCAGGGTTGCCGGGCTGAACGGCTTCTGCAGGAAGCCTGCGACCTCCTGAGGTCCGAAACGCGCCACGGCATCGGGTTCGGTGTAGCCGCTCATCAACACGACCGGCAGATCAGGGTACATCTGCCTGATCACGTGACAGGTATCGGCGCCGCTCAAACGCGGCATGGTCATGTCGAGCAGCACCGCGTCGAATTCGCCGCGGCGCTCACGGAGCGCGGCCACGCCCTCCTCGCCGTCGCAGGCGCCGACCACGCGGAATCCCGACCGCTCGAGCGACAGGGTCGCTACGGTCCGCACGCCATCGTCATCGTCGACGACGAGGATCGTTGCGCCGGAAAGCGCCGTCTTCGCGATCACGCCTGGAACCTGGCGATGCGATGGAGAAGCCGCGGCGGCGGGGAGCAGCAATCGGAAGCACGTGCCGAAACCGGGAGTCGAATCCACCGTGACGGCCCCGCGGTGGCTGCGGACGATCCCCAGGACCGCGGCCAGCCCGAGACCGCGTCCCGTGACCTTGGTCGTGAAGAACGGATCGAAGATGCGCGCCAGCGTTGCCTGGTCCATGCCGCAGCCTGTATCCGCGATTTGCGCGAACACGAATTCGCCCGGCGCGATGTCCTCACCGACGCATGCCTGCGCGAGGTAGTCGCGTGAGGCGAACATCCGTCCAGTGGTGATCTCTATCCGCCCCGCCACTCCGGCGAGCGCATCCGCGGCGTTGGTCACGAGATTCATGACGACCTGACGCAGCTGCGATGCGTCGGCTTCGACGCCCGGCAGGTCATCCGCGAGACGCACGTCGATCTCCGCCGTCCGTGGCACCACGGTGCGGAGGAGCGTCACGAGCTCGCCGACGATCTCCGACAGGTTGAGGGGCTGGACGACGAACCGCCCTCTGCCCGCGTAGGCGAGCATCTGCCGCGTCAGTTCCGCGGCGCGTTGAGCCGCGAGCTCGATATCGGTCAAGCGTCCGCGTGCCGGCGACGCGGGATCGATCTCGGCGATCGCCAGGCCGGCGTTGCCGAGCACGCTGACCAGCAGGTTGTTGAAATCGTGCGCGATCCCGCCGGCCAGCACGCCAAGGCTCTCCAGCTTCTGCACGTGCAGCATCTGCCGCTCGAGCGTGCGGCGCTCTTCTTCGAGCTTCACTCGCGCCGTATCCATCGCTGCCCGGTCGAACGCCGCGCCGAGCACGTTGGCTACCGCATGAACGAAGAACCGATCTTCGCGCGAGAACGTACGCTCGTGTCGCGCACCGACGACGAGCAGACCGTACGGCAACGCGCGGCCGGGAATGCGCATCGCCACCGTGTGGCGCAGTCCCTCCAACGCCATCAGTGAGTCTGGTTCAGGATTCGGCGCCGGCGAGTCGCAGACGGGTGTTTCGGACGCAAGAGCAGACACTGGAAACCGCGAGCGATCGGCTGGCAGACGCGTCTGGCGGGGAACCGAGACGGTCAAACCGTGCCCGGCGCGTAACAGGAGCCCGTCGTCGGTGATCTCGCAGACGGCGGCCATGGAAACCGCCAACGTATCGGCGACAAGGCTGACTGTCTGGTCGAGGAGCAGCGAAAAGTCCGTGCCTGCGAGCGCCCGTTGACCCAGGGTGGCGACCGCGGCGTGCCCGCGCGCGGCGTCATGCGACCGGCGTTCGACCCGAACAGACGGCACCACCCCATCGTCACGGCGGTCGAGGGCGGGTTTCGAGGTCGGCAAGCGTTTTCCTGCTTGTTGGGTATCGGTCGATGTCGCGGTTGACGACAGGAGTGTAAGTACGGTGAATCGACGTGCTACGGAGGGCTAGCGGCCGAGCGCCTCGTAATCCCCCGGCGTGTCGACGTCGACGAGGCACCCCTCATCCGTGACCGATACATTCAGAATTTCGGCGGCGTGCGCACGGACGACGGCCTTCGCTCCGACGTCGAGCGGCGCCTGCCGCAGCTCCTGGAAGAGACGCCGATCGAACACGACCGGATGACCGTGCCGCTCGCCGATCGCGGGGCGAACGATCGGCGCGCCGGTCCGGTGCCATTCGGAAACGACGAGGCGAACCGTCTCCGCGGTCATGAGGGGAACATCCACGAGCGTCACAACTGCTGCAGGCGCGTCGGCGGGGAGCTGGTCGATTCCGATCAGCAGGGAGGAAAGCTGACCACGCGACGGATCAGGGTTGCGAACGACCTGCGGTGACACTGCACGCGTGTCGTGCGCGAGGGCAGCAGTGATTCGCTCGTGATCACGGCCAGTCACCACGACGATTTCGGTGATGCCCGCCGCGGCAAATGTTTCGGCGATCGCCGCGACGAAGGGTCTGCCGTCGCGCGTGAGGAGCAAAGCCTTGGGGAACCCCATCCGGGCCGAGTCCCCCGCAGCGAGAATCACCCCAGGCAGCATGCGGCATCGTACGCCAACTGGTGGCAAGAAAAGGACTTCGGGCACGCTTGACTTCGTATGACGTACTCCCTACACTGGCCCAGCTTTTCGGCCGGTGCGCGCGTACGTCCTTCCTTTCGGGATCGGCCGCTCCGCGTGACGGCCGCAACGACGAGTCGAACATCTAACGATCGACGCGCATCGGAGGACCGAGGTTATGCCCACCGGGACTATCGCACGCCTCCTCATCGACAAGGGATTCGGATTCATCCGCGATGAGAGCGGTATCGAGCACTTCTTCCATCGCAGCGCTGTACGCGGCGCTGTGTTCGAGCTGCTCCGAGAGGGCCAGCGTGTGGAATTTCAACCGGAGGAGTCGGCCAAGGGACCGCGAGCAGGCGACATCCGCCTGATCGAAGGGTAAGGGCCGGATCGAAGGATAAGGATTCGCGTCATCGATCTCCCGGCCCGCCAATCGGGGGCCGGGAGCACTTCCCGCCAGGTTTCAGGATTCCGCCCGGATGTTGCCCGCCCGCGGACCCTTCTGCGACGGCTCTTCGTCGAAGCTGACGCGCTGACCCTCGTTGAGCTGTTCAAATCCTCCGGCTTCAACCGAACTGCGGTGGAAGAACCACTCCTGACCGCCATCGTCGCGGATGAAGCCGAAGCCGCGATCTCTCACCAGACGTTTGATTGTTCCGTTCGCCACGTGCAGAACCCTCCGTGTGTCGCGCCGGCGACCCATAGACAAGCGAATCAAGTTTTGTTCCGTCAGGAAAACCACCGCCGTAAGCCCGACCGTCGCTTCAACGCGCCTGTGGCGGGCTGAAGCTCGAGCACGGTGTCGGCCCCGGCGCCGGCAAACGTGGCGTCTGCGGTCACAAGAAGCGTGGCGAGGCCGCGATCGCGTGAGATGCGGCGGAAATCCCTGGCGAAGCTCGGCGATTCCTCGCGGGCCAGCAGGGCATTCGGGTGCTCCGCCAGAAGGACGCGTGGGTGCAGAGCGAGCGCGCGACCGAGACGCAGCCGAAGCTGATCCGTTGGCGTCAGAGCTGATGTCGGGAGCGCCATTCTGTCTGCTGAAAGCCCGACCTCGGACGCGAGGCGCCGCACTTCCTCGCGGATCGGCGGCGGCATCACTTCAATATCCAGTGAGATCGGCAGGGCCAGGTTTTGCTCCGCGGTGAACTGTTCCACGAGCACGGCGCGGTCGCTAATCAAGCCGAAGCGATCGAGCCCGGTCACCCAGTCGTCAACGGCCGTGATGGATTCCGTTGACCGGCCGAACACTCGGACCTCGCCTTCATCGGGCAGCTGGGCTCCCGTAATCAGATTGACGAGGACCTCCGCCATTGCAGCGTCCAGGCCGAGCAAGGCGATCGATTGACCCGCTCGGAGCTCCAGGCGCTGGATACGGAGCGGACGAAGCGCGCGGTAATCCTTGGAGACACCGGCCAACTCGACGAGGAACTCGCCGTCAGCCATCCGTACGGCGTGCGCCGACCAGCCTGGTCCACTCGCGCTCCGGCAGGACTGATGCGCCCGGCGCGATGCCATGGGCAGGGTCGCCGTGAAAATCCGAACCGCCGGTGATCATGAAGTCCAGCTGCCGGGCCATCGCGAGATACGCCGTCACCGTATGTGCGTCGTGATCGGAGTGATACACCTCGATGGCATCGAGGCCTGCGCTGCGCAGCGCGGCTATCCGTTCGTCGATCCTCGTTCGACCCGGATGGGCGAGCGACGCCAGCCCGCCCGCGCGATGAACGATCCCGATCACCTCTTCCGGCGAGGCGCCGGTGCGTTCGATGAAGGCGGGACACCCCTGTCCGAGCCACTTGTCGAATGCTTCGCGGGTCGTGGCGACATATCCAGCGTCGATCATCGCCCGCGCCAGCCGTGGTCGCCCGATCGACTTGCTGCTCTGGCGCCGCGCTTCCTCGAGCACTGGCTGAACGTCGACGGGCATTCCCAGCGAGCCGAGCCGGTTCGCGATCTCGACGATGCGGGCGATCCGCGTCGCACGCTGCGCGGTCAGGAACTGCGCGAATGCACCGTCCCGGCGATCGAAAAAGTAGCCGAGCATATGCACGTCGCGGCCTCGCTCGACGGCGGTGATCTCGATGCCCGGTATGAGCAGTACTCCGCGGCGCGACGCCTCGGCGGCTGCCTCATCGAAACCGTCGGTCGTGTCGTGGTCGGTCACGGCGAGGATTCGAACGCCTGACGCCGCCGCGTGCGCGACGAGTTCGGTCGGGGTCAGACGTCCGTCGGATGCTGTGGTGTGGAGATGAAGATCGATCACAGCGGGGTGGGCGACGACCCGTCAGCGCGCGGCGCGGGTGGACGTCGCGGCCGCCCGTCGGGCCGACTTTCCCTGCCGTTTCGCCAGCGCTCGATATTCGCGGACCAGCAGATCGAGGTGATTGCGTTCCTCGTCGGCAAACTCGAGGAAGATCTGTTTGCCTTCGGAGTCCTCGAACCGTTCCCCGTATTTCTTGAAGAACCGGTGCGACCCACGCTCGCACCGGATGCCGATCATCAACGCCTGCTGGTCGTTCACCCCGCGGAGCAACCGCGCGGCCCCTTCAGCGAACAGCCCGTTCGCGGCACCTTTGAAGAACAGAAACTTCGGCCGCGACTCGAGCTGCGGATCGCGCTGCAACAGCTGGCTGTAGCGCTCCTCGAGCTTGCCGAGATGCTCCTTCTCTTCCATCGCCAGGTCATGAAAGATCTTCCGGCCGCGGGCGTCCTTGGCGATTCTGGCGGCGCGTGAATAGAACTCCAACCCGCTCTTCTCGGTCGCGATCGCAATCTGCAGCGCGTCGCGGGCGAACACCAGATCGGTATGCCCGACGTCGGTCGCCGCGGCGGGACGGCCGGTCCGGCATGCCTCGCACGTGCCGTATATCTGGACGACGCTCTGCGCCGGCGCGAACGCGCGCGCCGCTGCCACCTCTTCGACCAGCGTCTCGATATCGGAGCTGAGGAATTCGAACGAGCGATGACAGGTCTTGCAGATCAGGTGGAAGTGCCGCGGCTGCCGCCATGAGTGCTCGAAGCGGAAGCGTCCTTCGCCGAAGTCGACTTTGCGGGCGATGCCGGCATCGACCATCCACTGCAGGGTGCGGTAGACGGTAGCCCGGCTGATCCGCTGATCTTCCTTACGGATGATGTCGACGAGATCGTCGGCGCTGAGGTGCCCTTCCTGACGGAGGAAGACGTTGACGATTTGCTCGCGCTTGCTGGAGCGCTTGCCGCCTTCCGGCTTCAGCCTGGTGAGATCGGGAAAAGCCGTAGGCACCGCGAAGGCCCGCTCCTTACACGCTGAATGACTGGCCGCAGCCGCAGGTGGACGTCGCGTTCGGGTTCTTGATCGTGAAGCCACCGCCGGTCACGGTATCGACGAAGTCGACCTCAGCGCCCTTGAGGTAGCTGATGCTGACCGGATCAACGAACAAGCGGACGCCGTTCGACTCGAACACCTGATCGGCGTCGCCGCCGTTTTCCTCGATCATGAGGCCGTACTGGAACCCCGAGCAGCCGCCGCCCTGCACGAACACGCGCAGCCCGCTGCCCGCCTTTCCTTCTTCGACAAGCAAATCGTTGATCTTCGACGCTGCCGTTGGGGACACATTGATCATATGGAAATTATACGCGCCGGCGACCGCCGCGGCAAAAGGCGCTCAGGCTCATGCCTGCGCGCTATTCCTTTGATAATCAGCACCTTACACGACGTGCTCAGCAGGATCGCGACGCCCCGATAGCGGCTAACTGCTGGGCCGACCGCTGTTCGACGTCCCGGTGGAGGCTGTCGCCGTGTGCGTCCATCGTGACGATCGCGGGAAAGTCCTCGATGGTCAGATGCCACATCGCCTCGGGTGTACCGAACTCCAGTAGTGAGACGCCATCAACGCTCCTGATGGTTCGAGCGTAGAACTGTGCGGCGCCGCCAATCGCATTGAGATACACGGCGCCGTGCTCTTTCAGTGCGGCGAGCGTCCGGGCGCCCATCCCGCCCTTGCCGATCACCGCACGGATGCCGAAGCGCTTGATGACGTCCGCCTGATACGGCTCCTCACGAATACTGGTGGTCGGGCCCGCGGCGGTGACTTTCCATCCCGCCCCGTCTTTGGCGACGACCGGTCCGCAGTGATACAGCACGGCGCCGCGCAGATCGACCGGAGCATCGTGCGACATGAGGTGGTGATGCACCGCGTCGCGGCCGGTGTACGCGCGCCCCGACACGAGCACGACATCCCCGACTTTCAGGCTGCGGATCTGTTCCTCCGTGAGCGGCGTGCGCAGGACGACCTCGCGCCCGGTTCTGCGGAAACCTTCCTGGTCCGCCATCGGTACAGCGGGCATCGACGGATCGCGATAGAGCCAGCGTTTGATCTCGCCGGTCCCGGCGTCGAGCACCACGCCGAGACGCCGAAACGCCCAGCAGTTATAGGCAACGGAGACGAAGAAACTCGCCGGCAGGCGATTGAGCGCGGCGATCTTGCACCCGATGAGCGAGACGCGGCCACCGAATCCCATGGTGCCGATCCCGAGCGTGTTGACCTCGCCCATGATCGACGCTTCGAGCTCCGCCAGCCGCGCATCCGGGTTGATGTCGTCGAGTGTCCGGAACAGCTGCTCTTTCGCGACAACGTAGCCCGACGTGCGGTCGCCGCCTATGGCGACGCCAACCGCCCCCGGCGCGCATCCCTTGCCCTGCGCGTGCCACACCGCGTGCAGGATGCACTTGCGGACGCCTTCGAGCGAACGATCGGCGCGGCCGAGATGCGCGAGCTCCGCCGGCAGCGAATACTGGGCGTTCATGTTCTCGCACCCTCCGCCCTTGAGGATCAATTTCACTTCGATCTCGTCGTCGTTGTGCCACTGTTCGAAGTGAATGACCGGAGTGCCCGGGCCGAGGTTGCTGCCGGAGTTCTCGCCGGTGATGGAATCGACGGAGTTCGGCCGCAGCTTGCCGCGCCGTGTCGCCTCCGCGATGGCGTCGCGGATCTGCGCCTTCATGACCAGCTGATTCGCGCCGACCGGCGTTTTGACCTCGAAGGTCGGCATGCCCGTATCCTGGCAAATCGCGCCTTCGGCGGCGCCGGCGAGGTCGATATTCTGCGCGATGATCGACAACGCCTGGCTCGACTGCGTGGCGGCCGGCTCCTGCGCGCGAGCCATGGCCATCGCGGCGCGGACGTCAGGCGGCAGATCGGTCGATGTCCGGACGATCAGCGACACCATGCTGTCGAAAAAGCCTGCGGCCATCCGCTCAGTATAATTGAGCCGGTCGCCATGACCACTCGCACTGAACGCGACCCGCTCGGTCAGCGGGCGGTTCCGGCTGACGCCTACTACGGGATTCAGACGGCGCGCGCGCTCGAGAATTTCCCCATCAGCGGGCTCCGGGCGCCCGGACTCCTCGTCGACGCCACGGTTCTCGTCAAGAAGGCAGCCGCGTACGCAAACGTCACCCTCGGCCGCCTGGATTCCGGGATCGGCAGCGCCATCGCCCAGGCAGCAGACGAGATTCTCGGCGGCGCGCTGCGCGATCAGTTTGTCGTCGACGTGTACCAGGCGGGGGCCGGCACGTCGCACAACATGAACGTGAACGAGGTACTCGCCAATCGCGCGGCCGAACTGCTGGGAGGCGCCCGCGGCGAATACGTGCTCGTCCACCCCAACGATCACGTCAACATGTCGCAATCGACAAACGACGTGTTCCCGACGGCAACGCGCCTCGCGCTTCTCTTTGCGCACCGTGATCTGACGGTCACGGCACGGGCACTGGCAACCGCATTCGCGATCAAGTCCAGAGAGTTCAGCTCCGTTCTGAAGACCGGCCGCACACACCTGCAGGATGCCGTGCCGATGACGCTGGGCCAGGAGTTCAGCGGCTACGGCGGGTGTATCGAACACGCGGCCGATGCGCTCGATCGGACATCGGCGCAGCTGCAGGAACTCAACCTCGGCGCCACGGCCGTCGGCACGGGCCTCAACGCCGGCGACGACTACACGACGCTCGCCGTCGGCCATTTGAGCAGGCTCACGGCGTTGACGCTCCGGCCGGCGGCGAATCGTTTCCGGGTGACGCAAAGCATGGGGGACGTGCTCGCGTACTCGGGAGCCATGCGCCGGCTGGCCGTGGAACTCGGGAAGATCGCCAGCGATCTTCGCCTGCTGAGCATGGGGCCACGCGCGGGCCTCGCCGAAATCAAACTCCCGGCAGTGCAGCCGGGATCGTCGATCATGCCGGGAAAGGTGAATCCGTCGATCCCCGAGATGGTCAACCAGGTCTGCTTCCAGGTAATCGGATGCGACACAGCGGTCTGCGCCGCCGCGGAGGCCGGGCAGCTCGAATTGAACGTCATGATGCCGGTCATGGCGTGGAATGCACTGCACTCGTCGGCGATCCTGCGCAATGCGATGACCGTGCTGCGATCGCGATGCGTGGAAGGCATTGAGGCTGATGCGGAACGCTGCCACGAACTGCTCGACCGCAGCACCGCCGTCGCCACGGCACTCAGCCCGTATCTTGGCTACGCAAAAACCGCGGAGCTCGCCAAGGCGTCGGTGCAATCCGGGCGATCGATCCGTGAGCTGGTGCTTGAACAAGGCTTGATGGATCCACGACAGCTCGATCGCGTGCTGTCCGCTGAAGGCA
>JBOGIQ010000066.1:0-21642 GCA_050742535.1 Vicinamibacterales bacterium
AGGGAGCCAGTCGCGCGGCGAGGGCGGGAACAGCAGCGATTGATCGGGTGCGCATGGACGGAACGTCGTCGGCATACTTCTATTACGTACGAGCCGGTGCGAACGTTTCTGCCGCGCAGACTCCTAGGTCGGTTTGCTGAGTGCTCGGAAAGCCACATAGCCGAGAGCACCGAGGACGACCAAGATCAGAATTTCGGGAAGTCCGATGGGGAAGCTGTTCATCTTGCGGGTTGAGACGGCCAGACGGACTTTGGAGTTCCCGGAGACGGATTAACAAGCTGTCGGCACTTCACGCGCGCTCGACGGCGAGCGCCACGCCGTTGCCTCCACCGAGGCAAAGACTCGCGATCCCGCGCTTCAACCCCCGCTGCTCGAGCGCATACAACAGCGTTGTCAGGATCCGCGCGCCGCTGGCGCCGATCGGATGGCCGAGCGCCACCGCCCCTCCGTTGACGTTCACCGTGTTCGGATCGATTCCCAGCTGCCCGAGAACCGCGAGCAGCTGCACCGAGAACGCTTCGTTGATCTCGAACAGGTCAACATCCTCCAGCTTCCAGCCAACCTTCTGCGAGAGTTTGCGGATCGCCTCGACGGGAGTCATCAGCAGATACTTCGGCGCCAATCCGCTTGTCGCCTGACCGATGATGCGCGCCAGTGGTTTCAGACCGAGCTGCGCCGCCCGCGCGGACGACATCACGACGAGCGCCGCGGCGCCATCGTTGACCGGCGGCGCGTTGCCCGCGGTAACGGTCCCATCCTTCTTGAACGCCGGCTTCAACGCCCCGAGCGCCGAGACCGATGTGTCCGCGCGCACGGACTCGTCGCGCGCGACAACGATCGCGTCGCCCTTCTTCTGTGGAATCGTGACCGGCAGGATCTCCTGTTTGAAGCGTCCCTCCGCTTCGGCGGCGGCCGCCTTACGATGGCTGTTGAAGGCGAAGTCGTCCTGCGCGGTCCGGCCGATGTTGTATTCAGTGGCGATCAACTCGCCGGCGTTTCCCATGTGGCACTGCTCGAATGAGCACCACAGGCCGTCGTGCACCATCGAGTCGACGAGCTGCGCGTTGCCCATCCGCAGCCCCTCGCGCGCGGCCGCTAGCAGGTACGGCGCGTTGCTCATCGACTCCATGCCCCCGGCAACGGCGATCTCGATATCGCCGGTGGCGATGGCCTGCTGTGCGAGCATCACGGCTTTCAGGCCGGAGCCGCAGACTTTGTTGATCGTCAGGGCAGCCACGTGGTCGGCGAGCCCGCCGCGCAACGCAGCCTGACGGGCCGGCGCCTGGCCCACTCCAGCCGAGACCACGTTGCCCATGATGCATTCCTCGACTCCGGCCGGGTCGATGCCGGCGCGGTTCACGGCTTCGCGCACGACGATGGCGCCAAGGTCCGGGGCCGTGAGATTCTTCAGCGCGCCGAGGAACTTGCCTGTGGGCGTTCGAACGGCGGCGACAATGACAGCGTCCTGCATAGGGCCATCCTAACCCCGCCTGTTAACCGTGTGCCCTCCGTCCCCGTTGTATGGGCAGGAGAGCGAAATGAGGGAGCTGTTGATCGTGACGGTCGTCGCGCTGGCGGTTGGCCCCGCACTGGCGCAGGAGACCCTGCCGGCGTTCCAGGTTGTATCGGTAAAGGCGAACCGCTCGAATGCGGACGGCCAGAGTCAGCGGATGCTGCCGGGTGGCCGCGCCGTGATTGTCAACACACCGTTGCGCCGACTGATTCTCATGGCGTACGAGCTGTTCCCACAACAGCTCGTTGGCGGCCCGGCCTGGCTCGATTCGGACCACTTCGACATCGTTGCGCAAGCCAATGAGAATCTCGGACCGTCGGTTCCCGGCGGTCGTCCGGGCCGCGCGCAGCAAATGTTGCAGCGATTGCTGGCAGAGCGCTTCGGGCTCGCCGTGCACCCCGAGGCCCGTGAGTTGCCAGTCTACGAGCTGACCGTGGCGAGGGCGGACGGACGTCTCGGACCACGGATTTCGCCAGCAACGGTCGACTGCCTGTCGCTCATGACGGCGTATGGTCGTGGAGAAGCGCCAATGCCGCCGCCGTCGCAATGTGGAGCCTCCGGACGCACTGGACGTGTGTCGATGCGCGGCGGAATCATGCCGATGTTCGTGCGCTCCCTCGTCGGTATGACGGATCGCATCGTCCTGGATCGAACGGGCTTGACCGGCAGCTTCGATTTCGATCTGGAGTTCACGCCAGACTCAGGCGCTGCGCCAGAGACGACGGCCCCGGGCACCACCGGCGCCTCGCTATTCACGGCGCTCGAAGAGCAGCTTGGCTTGAAGCTGCGCCCGGCACGGGAGCCGGTGCCAGTGCTGGTCATCGATCGTGTGGCGCACCCAACGGAGAACTGATATGGACAAGACGGTATTCGTCGCACTGATACTGCCGTTCACCCTCCTGATTGTCGCTATCTGGGTGACGTACCTCGAGCGCTCTCGGCGCGAGAGGCACCGGGTCGAGCTGCAGAAAGCCGTTCTCGAGCGCGTCGGGTCCGTCAAGGACTTCGCCGAGTTCATGACCACCGAGCAAGGGGAGCGCTTTCTGGCTGCTCTGGCTCCAACTCACTTCCGCCCGCACCACCGCGGGCTCTGGTCGGTGCGGATCGGCGTGGTGCTGTTGACCATCGGCATTTTCCTGATGTTCGCGCTCCACACGACGTGGTTCGGATCGCCCGCCGGCAACAGTCCGCCGCCAGCCCTCTTCTTGGGCATTCTCCTGCTGATTGCCGCCGGCGCCGGTATGCTGCTGTCGGCGGCGGTGTCGTTCGCGATTGCGCGCGCGTTGGGCGTGAATGGGCACGGCGGCGCGAAGAAGGACGGCGCGGCGTAGGGAAGTGCCCACAGAGCAGGCGCTCGGCGAGTTCTACGAGAGGCATGCTCGCGATGTGTGGACGTATGTCTATCACGTGACGAACAACGCCACGGATGCCGACGACATCGTCCAGGAAGCGTTTCTTCGCCTCTTCCAGACGGACCTGCCGTCGGACGAAGAGACGCTCCGCCGCTATGTGTTTCGGGTCGCGGGCAATCTCATTGCCGACCGCTGGCGGCGTCGCGTGCGCGATGAACGTCACGCGGGCGAACGAGCGGAGCACGGCGCGACCCCTGCGCACGACCCGGACGTCGTACGGATTTTCTCTGAGCTGAAGCCGCGCGAACGGGCGCTGCTGTGGCTGGCGTACGTCGAGGAAGACACGCATGCGGATATTGCGCAGGCGCTTCGTCTGACGCGAGGCAGCGTCAAGGTGATGCTCTCGCGCGCGCGGGCACGGCTGCGGGACCTGCTGACGGCGCGGGGCGTCGCCGAAAGGCTGGAGAAATGACGGACAGACGAATCGACATCGCGGTTCCCGAGGACCGCATCGTTGCAGCCTTCATGGACCGGCTGCGTACTGCGCCGCTTCACGTGTCGCCGCGGATGCCGGGTGCGGATGTTCTGTGGCTGAAGGCCCGGCTCATCAGGCAATGGGAGGCGCAACGCAAGGTGCGCAGGCCGCTCGATGTCATGGAGCCGGTCGAACTGGCCGCCGGGGTCATGGCCGCCGGATTACTGCTTGCCTGGTCGGTACCGTCGGCGTTTGACTGGATTCCTCGCCTGATCTTCTAGCGCATTCTTCGAATGCGCCTAATCTAGCTGGCCGGGGCATGAGCCTTGCGTCTTCCGCGGTTATCCGGCTGAAGCCGGACCCCACAAGCAGGAGGGCAAGGGTATGGGCCGACTACTGATGAGCACGTTTGCCGCAGTCGTTCTGGCGGCGCCGGTTGCCGCGCATCACGAGACGGCGGGGAAGTCTCATGCGATTGCCACTGTGACACTCACCGAACCCGTGAAAGCCGACGGCAAGGCGCTCGCGCCCGGCACGTATGAGGTCTGGCTGCTCGACGAGCGCCCGAACCTCACCGGCGCGGCCTCGAACGCGCAGCGCGTCGTCGAGCTGCATCAGAACGGGAAGATGATCGCGAAGGAAGTAGCCGAAGTGTTCGGGGCCGGTGAACGTCCGGTCGGCACGTCGGGAACAACAGGCCGGATGGCTAAAGCGACCGTTCAAAAGCTGCGCGGTGGTGAGTTCCTGCGCATTTCGATCACCGACGCCGGCGCCCGCTATTTGATCCACCTGCCGACGGCGGAATTTTCGGAGCCGGCCCCGCAGCCGCAGGCCCCGTCGCGCGTCGAGGTGCCGCCGCCGGCGGCCGCGGTTCCTCAGCCGCCGCAACAGTGACGTCGAGGTAACGCACGACACCTGGCCCGAGCAGGTCCTCGAGCCGGGTGCGAATCGTGGCGGCAGAGCGTTCGATCTCCCGCTGCCACGCCCGATCGCGCGAGCGCACGCGCAGCGTCGTCCCGTCGAGCAGCACTTCGGTGGCGCCGGCGACAGCGGCGCCCACCGCGGTGCGCCAGGCGAAGCCCACCTTTTCGTTCGTCAGCGGTGCCTTGCGGACAATCGCCGCGAGGGCGGCGGGAACGATCGTCTGAACCGGGATCACGCCTGCGATCCTACAATCATCGCGATGACCTCGCGTCCACTCGATCGAATCATTCTGGCGTCGGCCTCGTCCCGGCGCGCCGAATTGCTCCGCGCCGCAGGAATCGACTTCGACGTCCGGCCGGCGGATGTCGACGAAGCCATATGTCCCGGTGAAGCGCCGGGAGACTACGTGTCGCGCCTCGCAGAAGCAAAAGCGCGCGCCGTTCACGAACGTGACGGGAACCAGACCGTGCTCGCGGCCGACACGGCGGTTGTCGTCGACGGACAGATTCTCGGAAAACCGATGGACGAGGCCGACGCGAAGCGGATGCTTCGGATGATTGGCGGCCGCACTCACGAGGTGCTCACCGCGGTTTCCATCTTCCATCCGGGCGAGATCGTCGATACGCGAATGGACACCACGACGGTCGAGTTTGCGGAGCTCTCCGACGCGGACATCGAATGGTATGTGTCGAGCGGCGAGCCGATGGACAAGGCCGGCGCCTACGCGGTGCAGGGACTGGCTTCCCGGTTCGTGACGCGAGTCGAAGGGTCATACTCGAACGTGGTCGGGCTGCCGATCGCGCTCGTCTATCAGATGCTCACCAACAAACTATTGACGTTCTAAGGTCCGGCTAAAGCCGGACACTACGAACCAGGGTCCGGCTAAAGCCGGACACTACGAACCAGGGTCCGGCTAAAGCCGGACACTACGAACCAGGGTCCGGCTAAAGCCGGACACTACGAATCGAGGGTCCGGCTGAAGCCGGACACTACGAATCGAGGTCCGGCTGAGGCCGGACTCGACGACCGCCCAGTATGTCGTTTGCATCCGTTCAGCTCAGTCACCCCGAGCGGGGTCGCGGGTGAACGGAGGCTTCATGGAAAGCAGAGCAAAACTCTTCGGTCATCCCATACATCAGATGTTGATCGTCTTCCCGCTGGGGTTGCTGGCGACGGCCCTGCTCTTCGACGTCGTCCAGTTGGCCACGGGAAACGGATTCTGGTCCGAGCTGTCCTACTGGATGATTGCGGCAGGCGTCATCTCCGGACTCGTCGCTGCGCCGTTCGGGCTGGTCGACTGGCTGGCCATTCCCTGGCGCACCCGGGCGAAGCGGATCGGCGCGGTCCATGGCGGCGGTAATGTCCTCGTCCTCGCACTGTACGGAATCAGCTGGCTGATGCGCGCAGCCAATCCTGCGGCACCGGAAACGCCAGCGCTCGTGATGGCGTTTGTCGGCGGTGGGCTGGCGATGGTCACCGGGTGGCTTGGCGGCGAGCTCGTCGATCGGCTGGCGGTCGGCGTTGACGAGGGCGCGCACCTGAATGCGCCAAGTTCACTGACCACGCGCCACGTGCGCGGCTGAAGGGCTGACACATGTCCGTCGCGCTTGTTCGCGCGGACACGCTCTGCGCGTGGAAGGGGTCGTCCCTCCTCATTACCACGCTGCACGGCGAATGCGGCGCCGCCGAGCCGCTCTCCGGCTTCTACTGCCGGGAAGCGCGTGTCCTGTCCACGTTCCGCATCGAGATCAACGGCGCGCGGCCGTGGGTGTCGGAGGCCGCCGCAACCGCGCCCGAGCGGCTGGACTTCAACTACGTCTATCCGGAGATTACGCAGCCGGGCGGCGGCGGGACCGGTCAGGCAGGCGACGAGGAGGGCATCGATGCCAACGGCCTTCCGGAGCGCTCGCTCGACCTTCGCATGTCGTTCATCCCCGCGCTCGACGGTTTCGACGTCGCTCTGGCGATCACGAACCGCGCACGCACGCGACTGACGTTCGACGTTCGATGCGTGGTTGACGCCGATTTCGCCGACATCCAGGAAGCCATCGCGCGGCGGCGCGAGCAGACGGCAGGCGTGACGGCGTCAGCCAGCAGCGGAACAATCGTTCTGGCATACGAGCATCCGCAGCTCCCATACAGAACCGAGGTACGCGGCGACGGCTGGGAGCGGGCGGAGGTGGACGACAGCGGAAACCAGCTCGCCAGCCCGGTTGCGCTCGATCCGCAGGAGACGAAGACGTTCACCGTCTGCATCACCGCGTCGCTCAGGGGCGCCGCGCTGGTTGGCGGTCTGGTTGACGAGCGCGAACGCCGTCTTCGCCAATGGCGGTCCGGCTTTACGAAGATCGATGTTCCGGGGAACCGGGAGTTCGGCCGCGTGCTGGAGCGAAACATCCGGGACTTCGGATCGTTTCCGCTGCTCGACGGCGAACCGGACGAATGGCTGGTCCTTCAAGCGGGCGTGCCGGCGTATCCCGCGTTCTTCGGCCGTGATGCGGTCACGGCCGGATGGCAGGCTGCCTCGATCGATCGTGGAGACGCGCTCGACGCGGCGCTCACGCGCCTCGGGCGCATGCAGAGCAATCGCTTCGATGACTGGCGCGACGAGCAGCCGGGACGGATTCCGTATCAGGTCCGCACCGGTCCGTTGGCGCTGCTGAACCTGAACCCGAACGCCGCGTACTACGCCGATTTCGCCAGCCCGCTGATGTACGTGATCGCGCTGGCCAATTTGTACGCCTGGACCGGCGATCGAACGTGCGTCGAACGGCACTGGGATACCGTCCGGCGGATTCTCGACTGGGCGCGGGAACTCGGCGATGCCGATGGCGACGGATACCTGGAGTACCTCACCCGGTCGTCAAAAGGCACGAAGAACCAGGGGTGGAAAGACAGCGGCGACGCGATCGTCTATGACGACGGGTCGCCGGTGGGGTCGCCGATTGCGACGTGTGAGATCCAGGGCTATTGGTTTGTCGCGCAGGAGCTCATGGGGGTGATGTCGGCGGTGATGCACGCGGACGGAGACGCCGCGGCATGGCTGAGCTCGGCCTCGGCGCTGAAGGAACGCTTCAACCGCGACTGGTGGATGGCCGACGAACAGTTCTTCGCCGTCGCCCTCGATCCAGACAAGCAACAGGTCCGGGCTGTGACCTCGAATGTCGGCCACTGTCTCGCGACCGGAATCATCGATGGCGAGCACCGCGCTGCGGTCGTCGGCCGCATGTTCGCGCCGGACATGTTCAGCGGTTGGGGGATTCGAACGTTGTCGGCAGCTCATGCGTTTTACAACCCGCTGAGCTACCACCGCGGCACTGTCTGGGCCGTCGAGCAAGGCACTATCATCTGTGGGCTGCGACGGTTCGGCTTCAACGCGCGCGCACTGGATCTCACGCGCGCACTCTTCGAGCTGGCGCTGCTGTATCCGGAAGATCGAATCCCGGAGTGTGTGGGTGGGTATGCACGAGGCGACCGCGTGACGCCTGGCGCGTATCCGCGCGCGAACCCGACACAGTTGTGGAACGCCACGGCGTTTCCGCTTGCTGTGCAGTCGATGCTCGGGTTGGTGCCGCTGGCGCCGGCGGGAACGTTGATCGTCGATCCGATCCTGCCGACGTGGATGCCCGAGATCGTCGTGCGTGATCTGCGTGTCGGCCGGGCCATGGTGAGCCTGCGATTCTGGCGCGGCGACAACGGAGCATCGAAGTGGGAGGTGCTCCACACGCAGGGAACGATGCGTGTCGTGCGTCAGCCACCGCCGGAGTCGCGGGCGGTTGACGTGTTCGATCGAGCGAAAGGATTGCTGGAGTCAATCGCATGAGAATCGAGCTGCTGCCGATTAACGAGCAAGTCATGGTGATCACCGGTGCGTCGAGCGGCATTGGTCTGGTCACGGCGAAGCAGGCGGCGCAACGCGGGGCCTCGGTCGTGCTCGCCGCGCGCAACGGCGACGAATTGACGCGCGCCGTCGAGGAGATCCGCCACGAAGGCGGGCGCGCCATTCACATGACCGCCGATGTCGCCGACCCGCACCAGGTCGACACCATTGCCGAAGCCGCGCTGCGGGCGTTCGGCCGCATCGACACCTGGGTCAACAACGCCGCCGTATCGATGTACGGGCGCATCACGGAGTTGCCGATCGAAGACATGCGCCGGCAAATGGACGTGAACTTCTGGGGCCAGGTGTACGGCTCGCGAACCGCCGTCAGGCACCTGCGCCACCGGGGAGGAGCGGTCATCAACGTCGGCAGCGCGCTGTCAGACCGCGCGATTCCGCTGCAGGGGATTTACTGCGGCGCCAAGCACGCGTTGAAGGCGTTTACCGACACGCTGCGCATGGAGCTCGAGGACGAGGGCGCGCCGATCTCGGTCACGCTCGTCAAGCCCGCGAGCATCGACACCCCGTTCTTCGAAAAGGCACGGACGTACCTTGGCGTGGAGCCGCAGCCGGTACCGCCGGTGTATGCGCCCGAAGTCGTTGCCGGCGTCATCCTTCACGCGGCGCAGCATCCGCTGCGCGAACTGATTGCCGGCGGATCCGGCGCCAAGCTCAGCGCCGCACGCTTTGCGCCACGGCTCGCCGACAAATACATGGAGCGGTGGACGTTCGAGGCGCAGAAGACCGACACTCCCGCGCCGCCGGGACGCCGCGACAACCTCTACGCCCCCGTCGCTGCCGATGGGGGAGAACGCGGCCGCAACTGGATGGGCCATACGCGCGGTTCGAGCGTCTATACGAAAGCGATGCTGCGACCGGCGGCTGCCGCGGGCATCGCCGCGGCAACGGTTGCGCTGGCCGGAACCGCGTGGCGTTTTTACCGGGGGCGGAAGCGTCCGGCGGCGAACTCCAGCGAGCTGGGATTTGGGGTATCCTGAACCAGTACTTTTTTCGGCGAAGTCCTTATCTATGAGCCACAAAGCGATCAAAATCGGTCTGACCGCGGCCGTTCTCATTGCCGCCTTCAGTGCACTCCTGTTCACGACGCTTCAGGACAATCTCCAGTACTACAAGTACGTGGATGAGGTCGCTGCCGCGCCACAGGAGTGGCACGGGAAGACCCTCCAGGTACATGGTTATGTCGTGCCGGGTTCGGTTCGCGGCACGGCCGACCGGCTGAACTGGAAGTTCGATCTGCAGCGCAATGGCAAGGTCATCAGCGCCACATACAGGGGCGTAGCGCCCGACACGTTCAAGGACGATGCGGAGGTCGTGCTGACCGGCCAGTTCCACGAGAACAGCGACGGCTTCACGGCCACGGACATGACCGCGAAGTGCCCGTCGAAGTACGAGGAGGCGCCGCCTGCCGGACCTGCTGCGACGCCGACCAGCTAGATGGCATCCCTCGGGTTCTACCTCCTGCTGGCCGCGTTCCTCTCGGCCGCGTACGCGGCTGCGATCTCGGTAGCTGGCGCACGCCGGCGCTCACAGCGCCTGATCGAAAGCGGCACCGGCGCCTTCTACCTGACGATGGCCATCATGCTCGCGGCCTCGTCGGTCATCGTTCACGCCTTCGTCACCGGCAACTACGCGATCAAATACGTTGACCGGTATTCGAACACCGCGCAGTCGCTCGCCTACAAGCTGACGTCCTACTGGGGCGGCCTGGACGGCTCGATCATGTTCTGGGTGACGCTGCTGTCGATCTTCGGCTGCGTGGCCGTCTACGTGAACCGGGAGCGCCATCGGGAACTGATTCCGTACGTGGTGGCGGTCATCTCCGTCGTGGAGGTGTTCTTCCTGTTCCTGATGATCGTCCACAACAACCCGTTCGAGACCTACATCACCGAGACGAAGACCGACGGCAGGGGCCTCAGCCCGCTGCTGCAGAACTTCTACATGGTCATTCATCCGCCGACCATGTACCTCGGGTTTGTCGGCGCCACCATCCCGTACGCCTTCGGAATGGCGGCGCTGTTCACCGGCTACCTGGACGACTCGTGGCTCCGCGCCGTCCGGCGGTGGACGATGATCACGTGGCTGTTCCTGTCGCTCGGGCTCTGCCTCGGCATGCTGTGGGCGTACGAGGAGCTCGGATGGGGCGGTTTCTGGAAGTGGGATCCGGTCGAGAACGCCGGGCTGCTTCCGTGGTTCACGGCGACGGCATTCCTGCACTCGGTGATGGTCCAGGAGCGGCGCGGCATGCTCCGCGCGTGGAACGTCTCGCTGGTGATCCTCACGTTCTTTCTCACCATCTTCGGCACGTTCATGACGCGGTCCGGCGTCGTCCAGTCGGTCCATGCGTTCGGTGAGGATCCGGAGCTGGCGAAGCTGTTCACCGGCTTCATGGTGCTGACGCTTGTCGTCAGCTTCGGTGCCGTCATCTACCGCCTGCCGCTGCTGCGGGCGCGCAACGAGCTCGACTCGTGGGCGTCGCGCGAAGCCGCGTTCATGTTGAACAACTGGATTCTGTTGTTCTCGGCGTTCTTCGTGCTGTTTGCCACGATGTTCCCGACGTTGAGCGAGGCGATCTGGGGCGCGCAGGGGCGGATCACCGTCGGGGCGACGTTCTTCAACCAGTGGATGACACCGATCGGGCTGACGATGCTCGTGCTGACCGGCATTGGTCCGCTGCTCGCCTGGCGCAAGTCCACGTTCGCCAACCTCAAGGATCAGTTCCTGTTCCCGGTGCTGTCCGGCCTTGTCGTCGGCGCGATTGTCGTCGCTGCCGGCGTCCGCATCTGGAGCTCGGGCCTCTGTTTCGCCTTTGGCGGACTGGTGCTGGCGACGATCATCCAGGAGTTCTGGCGCGGCGCACGCGTGCGTCAGCGCACGAGCGGGACGGACCTGTTCACCGCGCTGATCGGACTGGTCGGCCGCAACAAGCGCCGCTACGGCGGCTACCTGGTACACGTCGGCGTCGTGCTGATCTTTCTTGGCTTCGCCGGCGAGAACTTCAAGCTGCAGGAAACGGCGCTGGTGAAGCCCGGTCAGGACGTGAAGATCGGCGAATTCGCCGTGCGGCTCGACGCGCTGCGGGTGACTGACGACATCCGCAAGCAGGCGGTCACCGCACATGTAACCGCGACCCGCGACGGCGCCGAGGTCGCGAAGCTGTATCCCGCCCGGTGGTTCTTCCGTGGCCGTGAGGACGAACCGACGACCGAGGTCGCGATCCGCCGGTCGATCGCCGGCGACCTGTACATCGTGATGCCGGCCTACGCGGTGGCCGAGCAGTCGGCGACGCTCGAGATTACGGTGACCCCGCTCATCAACTGGTTGTGGCTCGGCTTTGGTGTGCTGGCGATCGGCACGTTCATCGCGCTCCTGCCCGAGACGGCGTTCGCCTTTGCCGTCAGCCGCGTGCCGGCGAATGCCGCGCGCGCGACGGGCACGTGGCTGCTTCTCATCGGCCTGGTGTTGCCGGCTGCCATTCAGGCGCAGGATGGGCCGATCGCGCAGCCGAGCGGCGACGGCGGCCTGGTGAGCAAGAGCGCGCTGCAGCGCCGGCTCGAAGGCGAAATCATCTGCATGTGCGGGAACTCGGGCTGCGTGCGCGCCACGCTGGCGAACTGCCAGATGCGCCCTGCCTGCCACGGACACGCGGAGCAGACGGCGCTCATCAGGCGGATGGTCGAGGAAGGCAAGGATCACGACACGATCCTGGCGACGTTCGTCCGCGACTACGGACAGCACGTTCGCGACATCCCGGAGGACACGGCCTTCAATCGTCTCGCGTGGCTGTTTCCGTACCTGCTGGCCGGCGCCGGACTCGCCGTCATCATCATCAACGCCCGCCGCTGGTCGCGTCCAGGTCAGACCCCCGCCGCGGCCGCGGCCGGCCCAGCGCCGGACCCGGCACTGGACGCCCGCCTCGACGATGAGCTCCGAGACCTCGACTGAGCGACAGGAGTCGCTGCAGCCCTGGCAGTTGTTTACGCTGGCGGGGTTGATCGGCGCGACCGTCGTCGTGTTTCTCTCGCGCGGCCAGACGCCGGCCGCCATCATTCTTTTGAGCTGCGCCATCTTCGCTGCCGCGTATGTCGGCGCCACCGCGCTGCGAACGGTCCTGCCACTGGCCGGCACGCTGCGCGATGAAGCCGTGGAAGCGATCGGCGATCGCACCCGTGCCGCATTGGAGCGTGAGAAGACGCTCGTCCTGCGATCGATCAAGGAGCTCGAGTTCGACCGCGGCATGGGGAAGGTGTCGGAGAAGGACTTCGCCGAGATGTCGGCGCGCCTCCGCGCCCGCGCAGCAAGACTGATGCGGCAGCTCGACGCCGGTTCGCTCTATCGCGAGCAGATCGAGAAGGAGGTCGCCAAGCGGTTGGAAAAGACCGCTTCAAGCGACGTGGGGCGGACCCTGTCGGGTCCGCCAAGCGCGCCTGACCCGCCTTCGCCGACAGGCTTCGGCGCGGCGCGCTCCACGATCGCGTGTGCGTCATGCGCTGCGACCAATGATGTGGACGCGAAATTCTGCAAGAACTGCGGCGGACGACTCGAGTCTGCGTCATGAAGCGTTTGGGGTTTGCGATTTGGGCTTTGGGCTTTGGCATTTTTCTGGCACGGCCAGCCCAGGCCCAGGAAATGCCCGATCCGTCGGTGATCCATGGCCGCGCGCTTCCTGCGCCCGAACTCCGCGACGGCACCGTGACCGTGCGCGTCGTGCGGGAAGCCCTTGGCAACGACGCGCCGGGCCAGCAGGTGCGCGTGACCGTGGGCGGCACGACGACGACGGCCACCACCGATCAGCAGGGGCGCGCCGAGTTCACCGGTCTGCCGGCGGGAGAGGCCCGCGCTGACGCAACGGTTGACGGCGAGATGCTGCAGTCGCAGCCGTTCGCCGTTCCGACATCGGGTGGTCTGCGCGTCATCCTCGTCGCCGGACTCGCGCGGGCGGCGGAGCGGAAGAAGCAGGAGGAAGCCGCCGCGCTTGCCGCTCCCGCGACCAAAGGTGTTGTCGTCCTGGGTGGCGACAGCCGCCTCGTCTTCGAGTTCAACAACGATTCGTTGTTCGCGTTCTATCTCCTGGAGATCGTCAACACGGCGCGGACGCGTGTGGACATTGGAGGGCCGTTCGAACTTCAGCTGCCGGCCGAGGCTGTTGGCGCGCAGATCCGGGAAGGCTCGTCTACGGCCGCGGAGATCGATGGGACGCGCGTGAGGGTGAAGGGACCGTTCGCCCCCGGGACGACGTCCCTGCAGATCGAGTTCAGCGTTCGTTTTTCCAAACCGACGCAGACGATCTCCCAGCCGTTTCCAGTACCGCTGCAGCGGGCCATCGTCGGCGTCGAAAAGATCGGGAGCCTCGGGCTTGCATCTCCGCAGTTCTCGTCGGTGGCGGAGCTTCCGACCGAAAACGGCGTTTACCTTCTTGGGCAGGGGGGCGCGCTCCAGCCCGGCACGCCGCTGACCTTCACCTTGTCGAACCTTCCGGTTCACAGCCGGACCAGCCGCTACGTGACGCTCGCTCTTGCCTTGCTGATCGCGGCAGTCGGCGGGTGGCTGTCGCTCAAGCCGCGTACGGCCGCGGCCAATCGGAAGGCGCTCGTCCAGCGGCGCGACGCATTGCTCGCGGAGCTGGCGCAGCTCGAGGCGAAGCGGCGGGCCGGAACGATTTCGGAGCGTGCCGACCGCCGCCGCCTGCGCATCCTGAACGATCTCGAGCACATCTACGCGGAACTGGACGCCACCGCCGGGCCGCGGGGAGGAGGCGGCGAGGGCATCGCTGCGTGACTTCCGGCGACTTCGACCACGTCGCCGTTGACGACGTGTCACGCCATTTCGGCCGCCGCCGCGCCGTCTCACGCGTCAGCTTCACCGCCCGCGCAGGTACGATCCTGGGTCTGCTCGGACCGAATGGCGCCGGCAAGTCGACCCTGCTGGCGATGCTGGCCACGCTGCTCAAGCCTACCTCCGGCATCATCCGCTTCGGGTCGCTCGATCCGCGCGCGGATGGCGCCGGGCTCCGCGGCCGCATCGGGATCCTGGGTCACGACCTGTTTCTCTATCCCGAATTGACCGCGTCGGAGAACCTCGCGTTCTTTGCGGGTCTCTACCGGCGCGCGAATCCGTCCATTGTGGCGCTGCGCGCGCTCGACCAGGCCGGACTTGCTGACCGGGCCGGCGATCAGGTGATCAGCTTTTCGCGCGGCATGCGGCAGCGCGTCGCGCTCGAGCGCGCGCTGATTCACGAGCCGCGGCTGGCACTGCTCGACGAGCCGTTCACGGGCCTCGATGACGCATCGGCCGCGGCGCTGGTGCGACGGCTGGGAATGCTCAAGGCGAGCGGCACCATCGTGATCCTAGCCACGCACGACCTCGATCTCGCCGAGGGTCTGCTCGACAATGCCGTCTTCCTGCGCGATGGGCGCGTGGCAGCTGTGGTCTCACGGCCCGAGCGCCTGCGCGCGACCTATCGCGATGTGATGGGAGCCTGAGTGTTTGGCAGGGCCGTTTGGCTGATCCTGCGGAAGGACCTGACGGTCGAGGTCCGCAGTGGAGAAATCGCCTACACGACGCTCTTCTTCGCGGTGTCGTGCATCCTGATATTCGCGTTCGCGCTCGTCCGCGACGGGCGCGCGCCCGAGGACGGGGCGGCTGGCCTGCTCTGGATCGCGATTGCGTTCGCGGGAACGCTGGCGCTGGGGCGGGCGTTCGAGCGCGAGCGCCAGGCGGAAACGCTGCGCGCGCTGCTGATGGCCCCGGCCCCGCGCCCGGCGGTCTACGTCGGCAAGCTGCTTGGAATCGTGGCGCTGCTCGCGGGCGTCGAAGCGGTGCTGGTGCCGCTCGTGGCGCTGCTGTTCGACGCGCGCGCGATGCTGGCGCACCCTGTCTGGCTGGCCGGGATCCTCGCCGCCGGGACACTCGGGTTTGCGTCGGTCGGGACGCTCTTCGCGGCCATGCTCATTCGGGCCCGCACGCGCGACGTACTGCTGCCGGTGCTGTTGTATCCGGTCATCGTTCCAGTCATGATTGCCGCAGTCCGCGGCACGGCGGTGCTGCTGCAGCCCGAGTTCGACGCGCAGGTGGCGGCATTCTGGCTGGCGCTGCTCGCCACGTTCGACGTCGTGTTCGTCACGCTCGCGTTGTGGACGTTCGAGCCGGTGATGACGGATTAGGACGGAACGGACGTGAACTTGAACCGGACTTTGAACTGTTCCCGCTTCCCGGTTCCCGCTTCCGGGTTCGTGTTCATGGTTCGGTTCGGGGTTTCGGCGTTCAATGTTCGAGGCGTGCAGTCAGTCGAACCCAGAACCCCGAACGCAGAACCAGGAACGCGAAGGCCGAACTCCGCAGTTCGAAGTTGAACCGAACCTCGAACACGAACCGGGAAGTGAGAACGTGGAAGGATGAACAGTAGGATCTTCTGATGCCGAAGTGGTTTCTGCCTGCTGCGGTCGTCTGTGCGTTGATGTTTGCGGCCACCCCCATCGTGATCGCCTACGCGCCGTTCGAGTCGACGATGGGGCTGGTGTTCAAGATTTTCTTCTATCACATGCCGTCCGCCTGGATGTTTCTGCTCGGCGGCATCGTGTGCGGCGTGGCCAGCGTGCGCTACCTGATCAGCAGCGATGCCCGCCACGATCGCACCGCCTGGGCCGCGGCGGAGCTCACGGTGCTGTTCGGACTGCTGACGCTGGTGACCGGGCCGTTGTGGGCGCGCAAGGCATGGGGTACGTGGTGGGTGTGGGACGTGCGCGTCACGGCCAGCCTCGTCAGCTGGATGATCGCGGTCGCGTATCTGCTCCTTCGCCGCTACGGCGGGCCCGGGTCGGAGAAGCTGGCGGCCGGCCTGGCGCTGTTCGGCATGGCCAACGTGCCGTTCATCTACATCTCGGTGAACTACTGGCGCACGATTCACCCGGCGACGAGCGTCGTGCCGACGCTGCCGGTCTCGATGGGTGGGCCGCTCTGGTTCTGCGTGGCATCGTTTTTCCTGCTGTTCGTCCTGCTGTTCAAAATGCGCGTACGGCTCGAAGAGCAGCGCGCACGGCTTGACGCTGTCTACCTTTCACTGGATGAGTAACGTGACTGCTGCAACCCTTCGACGCGTTGGAATCCTGACCCTGCTGTTGGTGTGCTGCGGTGCGCTGGCCGATTCGCCCGTGTATGCACAGGCGTCGGAACAGACCAAGGAGTACATCCCGATCAATGAACTGCCGCCGGCCGAGCAGCTCCCGGCAGCACGGCTGCTCGTTGCCGCGTATTCGTTCGTGCTGGTCGCGGTGTTCCTGTATGTGGTATCCGTCGCGCGCCGGCTGACCGCGGTGCAGCGGGAGGTGGAACGGCTGGAAGCGGACGTGAAACGCACCGGCCGCGCCTGATGCCGACCGCTGCGCACTTCATCTACATTCCGGCCGTGCTGCTCCTGGGAGTGGTCATTGGCTGGATCCTTGGCTCGCGCGCGGCCGCCGACGCCTATGCCGCGCAGCTGCGCAGGCATGAGAAGGCCCAAGGCCAAAGGCCCAAGGCCTAAGGGCTGGTCTCAGGCCTAACACCTTATTCCTAGACCTGCCCTTGGGCCTTAGGCCTTAGCCCTTCGGCCTTCTAGCGCCCTATCGCCAGCCGATGGGCGAGTACCTCCGGCAATCCCGCGTTGATGATCCGCGCCTGGGCAGAGGCGACGTCGTACGGCACGCGGACGATCGTCAACGTTCGCGCGACTGTGTCGAGCAGCGCGAACGCCGCACGTGGATCGCCATCGCGCGGCTGCCCGACAGCGCCGCAGTTCACGAGATAGCGCGCGTCGGTGTCCAGCGCCAGGCGGAAGCGATCGCCGCGCGGCGGGCCGACCGCGTACAACTCTCCGGCCATCCGGAACGCGGCGGGGACGTGCGTATGCCCGTAGAGACACAGCGGACGAATGGCTGTCGCCAGCGCGCGGCGGACGTCGAGGTCGTCGAAGATGTACGCGTCCTCATCGAACGGCGCGCCGTGGCAGATTTCGACGATGTCATCGACGGCGACCGGACCGGTCGGCAGTGCGGCCAGCCATTCGAGGTTGGCCGGCGTCAGCGCCTCCGTCGTCCATTGAATCGCAAAGCGCGCCAGATGGTTGAAGTGCTCGACGCTGGCGAGACGAGCGGCGACCTTGTCGTGATTGCCGCGGATGAACGTCGCCGAAGGGAGCTTCCGCACGCGTTCGACGACGTCGTTCGGATCGGCGCCGTAGCCAACGAGGTCGCCGAGCACGAGCGCGTGATCGTAGCGCCCCGAGGCCGCCAGCACCGCTTCGAGCGCCTCCATGTTCGCGTGGATGTCGCTGAGGATCAGGTAAATCATCAGAACCCGACCCATTCGAGCAGCCGCTCGACGACGTCGGGCACGGGCTGCGTCCCATCGACGCGGACGTGCGCTTCCGCGTACGTCAGCCGCCGCCGCGCGTAGAGCTGCTCCATCTGTGCGCGGTCGGCCGCCAGCGGGCGCCGGCCGTCAGCCGGAACCCGTTCGAAGACGCGCGCGAGCGGCACGTCGAGCCAGGCGACCGCGCCATCGGCCAGCATCAGCGCCCGGTTGTCCGGCTCGGCGAACGTGCCGCCGCCGGTGGCCACGACAATCTGGCGCTGCGGCAGCAGATCGCTGAGCACGTGTCGTTCCTGCTGCCGGAAGTAGGCTTCGCCGCTCTGGGCGAAGATCGCGGCGACCGATCGCCGTTCCCGCGCTTCGATACGATCGTCAATGTCCTCCACACGCCAGCCGAGCCGGCGCGCGAGCGCGCGCGCCACGGTCGTCTTGCCGGCGCCCATGAACCCGACAAGATAAACCTTGTCCGCGTTCACGCGCGCAGCGATTCCAGCACCGAGAAGAACTCCGGATACGAGACCGCGGCGGCGCCGGCGTCGTGAATGGTCGTCGGTCCGCTGGCGCCGAGCGCGGCAATTGCGAACGCCATCGCCAGCCGGTGGTCGTTGCGGGCGTCCACGTCGCCGCCGTGCAGGCGGCGGCCGCCGTGCACGTGAAATCCGTCCGCGAACTCCTCGATCTCCGCACCCATGCGCCGGAGTCCTGCGGCCAGGTCTCTGATACGGTCGCTTTCCTTGACGCGCAGCTCCTCGGCGCCGCTGACGCGCAGATCGCCGCCGTGCGTGGCGAGCGCGGCAAGGACGGGCAGCTCGTCGATGAGGCCCGGCACTTCGGCCGGCGCGATCGTCACGGCCTGGTGCCGCCCGTGGCGGACGATCAGACGGCCCATCGGTTCCGCCGCGGTTGCCTGGCCCTCGTCGACGCCGATATCCGCGCCCATCCTGGCCAGCACGTCGAGGATCGCCCTTCGCGTCGGATTCAGGCCGACGCCTTCGACGGTCACCTCGGAACCGGGCAATGCCGCTGCCGCCACCATCCAGAACGCCGCCGAGGAAATGTCACCCGGCACGGTCAGCGCCGCGCCATGTCCGCGCTGACCGCCGCGAACGGATACCGTCAGCCCCTCGCGGCGGACCTCGATGCCGAACGCTTCGAGGCCGCGTTCCGTATGGTCACGTGTCTGCAGTGCCTCGGTGACGCGCGTTTCTCCGTCCGCGTGCAGTCCGGCGAGCAGGACCGCGCTCTTGACCTGAGCGCTTGGCACCTCGGTCTGGAAGTCGATGGCGCGCAGAGGGGCAGCGCCCTGAATCGTCAGCGGCGGGCGGCCGTCGCTGGAAGCGATGCGTGCGCCCATGCGTTCCAGGGGGACGATGATGCGGCGCATCGGCCGGCGGCCGAGCGATTCATCGCCGGCGATGCGGGATATGAATGGCTGTGCGGCCAGAATTCCCGCCAGCATACGCATCGTCGAGCCCGAATTGCCGGCGTCGAGCGTGTCGGCCGGGGCGAGAAACCCGTTCGGCCCGCGGCCGGTGATGCGCAGCTGAAGCCCGGTGGCGTCGCGACCGGTGACCTGGACACCGACGCCCAGCGCACGGAGGCAGTTGAGCGTGGACGCGCAATCAGCGCCGGTCGAATAGCCGTCGAGCTGGGAACTACCCTCCGAGAGCGCCGCAAACAGCGCATACCGGTGGGAAATGGACTTGTCGCCGGGCGGGCGTACGGTGCCGCGCACGTATGACGTTGGATGCACGATTACCGTTTGCGGCGAGCCCATGGCCGAACTATAACAGGGGGCGGCTGAGGGCCTCCATATGCAGAACGGCATGATGCAGCGCTTTGTGAAACGAATCCTGGCGGGAGCAATCGCGGTGTTCGTCGCCAGCGCAGGCACCACGGTTTCCGCGCAGCGGGAAATCACGTTCTTCGTGTCCGCGACGACCATCACGGGAGACGTTGTCGCGGATCTGAAGGCCGAAGAGGTGCGCGTGACGGAGGACGGCAAGGAAGGCAGCGTCTTGCGCGTGGTTCCCGTCGCATGGCCCGTCAAGCTGACGGTGCTGGTCGACAACGGCTATCAGACCGGTACTCTGCTCACGCAGTACCGCAATGGCCTGAAAGCGCTGTTCAGCGCGCTCCCGGCGGGCATCGAATCATCGCTGCTGACGCTGGCCCCGCAGCCGCGATGGATTGTCCGGCCGACGGCCGACAGGGTCCAGCTCCAGAACGGCGTCGACCGCATCACACCCGACGATTCCGGGTCACGGATGGTCGAGGGACTGATCGAGGCCGCCGGCCGAATCGAGCAGGAACACCGGAAGGAGTCGAACAATTTCCCCGTCATTGTCGTCGTTTCCACGACCGGCCCGGAAGGGAGCATGGCGATCGATCGCGACGTGCAGCGCATGGCGACCCGGCTCACCACGTATCCGGCCCGCGTGCACGTGATCATGTTGAGTACGGGGGGCACATCGCCGACGCACCTGCTCGGCGCGCGCCAGGTGCACGTCGGGAAGAGCATCGCCGACCTGACCGGCGGGCGCTATGAAGCGATCGCCGCGCCGACGGCCGTGTCGTCGCTGCTGGCCAACTTCGGCGAGACGATCGGCGAGGCGCATAACTTTCAGAGCCATCAGTTCAGGGTCACGGTGCAGCGGCCGGCGGACGCGAAGGGTGAGGGCGGCCAGTTCCTGGTCGGGGCGACACGTCCCGGCGTGCGGTTGACCGTTACTGCACAGGGGCTGAAACCGTAAAGGTGTGCACTGATTTGACGTCCGCGTCGTAAGATGGAATTGCAGCCTGAATGAGCGGCCAAACGGTTCGACTCGACTTCGACAGCACGTTCGAGATGCTCGACCTCGTCCAGATCGTGAGCGACCACATCGGGCGCCTCGCCGGGCTCGACGAGGAAGCCCGCCACTGGGTGAACGTCGCCGTTCGTGAGTCGGTCATCAACGCGATCAAGCACGGGAACCGCAACGACACCGGCAAACGCGTACACGTGGAATTCACGCCGCTCGAATCCTCGGACGTCCCGCAGGGCGTTGTGATCCGCGTGCGCGACGAAGGCCCCGGGTTCGACCCGGCGGATGTTCCCGATCCGCTCGCCCCCGAAAACCTCCTGAAGGGCAGCGGCCGCGGGATCTTCCTGATCCGCAGCTTCATGGACGAAATGGTCCTCCAGCGTGCCGCTGAAGGCGGCATGGAAATGGTGATGGTGAAGCGCGCCGGGTCCGTGCACGACTCGCTCAGCGCGTGAGCCGCCCGGACCCGGTCTTTCTCGCCACCGCAGCTGAAATCGTCCTCCGCGCCGGTTACATCCAGATGGCGCGCCGCGAGTCCGGATTCCGTGTCGACAAGAAGGGCACGATCGACCTCGTCACCGAGGTCGATCTGGAATGCGAGCGGATGTGCCGCGCGGTGATCGCCGAGCGCTTTCCGGATCACGACGTGCTGGCCGAGGAGCTGAGCAGCGGTCCAGGCGAGCGTTCGTCGTCGACGCATCGATGGGTCTTCGATCCGCTGGACGGGACGACGAACTACGCGCACGGCCTGCCGATCTTCTGTGCGTCGCTGGCGCTCGAAATCAACGGACGTCCGGAAGCGGCCGCGATTTACGACCCGACCCGAGGCGAGCTCTTTACGGCGGAGCGCGGCGAAGGCGCGTATGTGAACGGCGTGCGGCTTCACGTGTCGAATACCGGCCGGCTGATCGATTCGCTCCTCGTCACCGGTTTTCCGTACGACGTGCACAAGCAGCGCGACGACCTCGTGGGTCTGTTCGGCGCGTTCCTCGGCAAGGCGCGTGCGGTGCGGCGCCTCGGTTCTGCCGCAATCGATCTCTGCTATGTCGCGGCGGGCCGGTTCGACGGCTTCTGGGAACAGCACCTCCAGCCGTGGGAC
The DNA here is from genome assembly GCA_050742535.1 of Vicinamibacterales bacterium. GTDB lineage: Bacteria > Acidobacteriota > Vicinamibacteria > Vicinamibacterales > UBA2999 > Gp6-AA40. The sequence goes on from JBOGIQ010000066.1 coordinate 21,414, forward strand.
GTCGCGGCGGGAGCATTGATCGTGTCGGAAGCGGGTGGACTGGTCACCGGGATGGACGGGTCGCCGTTCGATCCGGTCGCCGCGCATCTGGTCGCGTCGAACGGACACGTCCACGGCGAGGTGCTCGACGTCATCCTGGTGTTCCGTGGCGAACGTTCTCTGCAGCGGACGGATTGACCTCTGCCGACGTCAAATCGCTCCTGAAATCGCCGTTTCTTCAGCTGAGCGG
>JBOGIQ010000067.1:0-21408 GCA_050742535.1 Vicinamibacterales bacterium
ATCATCGGAACCGTAATGACTCGGTCGCTTTTCTGGATCGGCCGCCGGGGCACGCGCGTCGCGGCGGCGCCGGCCACTCTGTCAGCCCGTTTTGTAACCGCGCCGATCAAATCTGCAGGCCGGCACTGTGCGCCTGACAGTTTCCACTGCGCACGTCCGCGCAACGCGCGCTTCCCTGCGCATGTGTGTGAACGCACAGACACGGAATGGCAATTGCCATTTGCCGGAACACGCCGTGCCGTTCAAAAGACCGATTCCGCTCCGGCGCCGGATTATGGAAGGGATGTTCGTCGCCACATCGCTGGTGTTGTTGTGGCTGATCATCCTGGCCATCGACGGCCGCGCGGGTTCACAGGTGGCGGCGGCGGTGAAAACGAACATCGCGACCAACGGCGGGGTGGCCACTCAGTTCAGCAACACTGCAGGCCACGTCAGCCGCTCCGTCGTGGAGCTGTCATACGTCTACGGACCACTCATGACCTTCGGGGCGGTCGCCATCGTCCTCGTGGTGGTCATGACTCGCACCAGGTAACCGATGTCGCTCATTCTCGCGATTGAACCGAACAAGAATCAGGCGCACCAGCTGAACGCGCTCGTGCGCCAGCACCTGAAAGCCGAACTCGTCACGGCGCCGACCGCGGCCGCCGCGCTCGCCGCGCTGGGCGATCGCATCCCGGACGTGGTGCTCACGCCGGCGCTGTTCGGGCTGCGTGACGAAGCGGCGCTGACCGAACGGCTGCGCCAGCTGGGCAGCGACGGATCGCACGTGCAGACGCTGGCAATTCCGATCCTCGCGCCACCGTCGTCCCGCGGCGGTAGCAATGGGCTGCTCGGACAGAAAAAGAAGGAGAAGGGGGGCGACGCGAACGTCGGCTGCGATCCCGCCGTCTTCGCGGAGCAGATCAAGATCTATCTGCAGCGCGCCTCGGTCGAACGGCGCGCCCAGGCCAGCGAGGTCACCGCCCGGGCGATGTCCGCGCCGCGGCCGGCGGCGAACGCCGACGCACCGGCAGGAGACGACGATCTGTCGTCGTTCATGGTCAGCGCGGACGAATTCGACGTCGACAGCCTCGAGATTCCCTCGATCGATCCGCCGGTCGCCACACCACCAGCCGAACAGGCGCAGCCTGCCAGCGCGCCGCCGGCATCGGCACCCACGGACGCGCAGAACCGCCGTGGCAAGCCGAAGCAGGACACGCAGCAGTCGGATGCGGCCGATGAAGAGGGTCTCGTCACGCCGCCGGCAGCAGGCCCACCGCTCTGGCGCGTGGCTGAATCGATTGAGGATTTCTACACCGGCGAACTCGATCCGACGGTCGCGAACGCTCCGCAGGCCGCTGCCCCCGCCCCGCAGACACCGTCGGTCATCAATCCACCGCCCGCGGCGGTCAAGGCGCCGGCTGCGAGCAGCGTCGTGAATACCGCGTCACCGTCCGCCCCGCGGCAGCGGAGAACACCACCGCAGCCGGATGAGTGGGCCTACTTCGATCCCTCACAGAGCGCGTTCAAGGCGTTGATCCGGCGGTTGAATGAAATCGCTGGAAATGCTGCCTGAGACGCCGGAGGCGACGAAGGAGACGGAGGGAACGGTTTCACAGGAGGAACGAAGGAACGGAGGCGAACGGAGTTTTCAACTTCTTCGTACTCCGGGTCCTGTCTAGTACGCGCCGTTTGCCACGTTCCAAACAGTCTTAGCGGAATAGCCCCGTAAAAACACCAGGTGCCCGTCTTGCTGATCAGATCAGCATGCTGGCGCAACCACCCTTCCATCATGTCACTCGTGACGTCATCGCAGCTGCGATCGAGGTTCACCGCGATCTGGGACCTGGTCTCCTCGAGTCCGCCTATGCCACTTGTCTGCAGCGTGAACTGACTGCACGGAAACTCGCGTTCGTCACCGAACGAAGGATCCCTCTCTCCTACAAGGGCATCACGCTCGATTGCCATTACCGACTGGATCTGCTCGTGAACGACGCCGTCGTGGTTGAAGTGAAGGCGATCGAGGAGGTCCTTCCGATCCATCAAGCACAGGTTCTGACTTACTTGCGGCTCGCACACCTGCCAGTAGGCCTCGTGATCAACTTCAACGTTGACCGGCTGGTCAAAGGCGTCAAGCGCGTGATCAATCCCAGATGGGACGAAGCGAAGGCTGCGGCCGTTCGATTGGCGCCGTAGGCGCCCCGTTGTCGGCGTGCTACGCACGCCGACAATCGAACGGCCACCTCCGTTCGTCTTCGCTCCTTCGTTCCTCCTGTGAGACCGTTACCTCCGTCACCTCCGTAGCCTCCCTCCTCACACCGCCTTCAGCAACGCAAAAACAACGGCACTGCATGGCGTCTCGACACCAACCTCGCGCCCTTTCCGCACGACGACGCCTAGCAGCCCGTCGATCTCCATCGCCCGCCCCTTCTCGCGATCGACCATCGTCGACGTCCGCATTCCGGTGGCGCCCTCGGTCCAGGCAATGTGCTTGTCGAGGTCGTCCGGCCGCAAATCGACTCCGCATCCCCTTCCGACGGCGAGCACTTCACGCATGATGTTGACGATCAGCGAGCGGGCATCCGGCTGGGCCAGCAGGTCCGCCGGCACGCGGCCGGTGATGGCGGAGACGGAATTGAACGCCGCGTTCCACATCAATTTGTGCCACCGCTCACGGTGAATGTCGTTCGAGATGTGGACCGGCTGGCCGGTCTTCGCCAGCGTGTCACGAACAGCCGCGAGAACAGGCCGGTCCCGATCGCGATTGGCGCCGATGCCAATCGTTCCCGAGGCAACGTGCGTGACGACCCCGGGTTCGTCGACCGTTGCGCCAACATAGACGACGGCGGGAAGGATCACCGCGTCCGGAAAACGGGCGCTCAGCTGCTCGTCCGCCTCGACGCCGTTCTGGAGCGGAACGATCACCGTGCGCGGCCCGACCGCTGCGGCGAGGTCGTCGAAAATGCCTGGAAGCTGCTGCGTTTTCACGCAGACCAGGACGAGATCCGCGGCACCAGCCGCGGCCGCGGACTCGAACGTGGACACCGGGACCGTGATCGAGCCGAGCTGCCGGGAATCGATCGTGAGCCCGCGGGTGCGAAGCGCCTGCAGCTGGGCGCCGCGAGCCACGAAGTGCACGTCCTCTCCCGCGCGCGCCAGCAGGCCGCCGAAGAAGCCGCCGACGGCGCCCGCACCGTAGACGAGCACTTTCACTGTTGATCCTGGTGGTCAGCGCCGACGGGCGGGGGTGCGCGGCGGAGGGCCGGGACGGTATTCGAGCATGACGTTGCTGATAATCGCGATCGGGCGTCCGGAGGCGACAAACTGATCACTGCCGTCGAGCCGCGCCTCAATCAACCGCAGGCCCACGATACTGAGGCTGTCCGTCGGCTCGTCGGCCGGAATGACGATGGTGACGGGTTCCACGCCGGTCGGCGCCACCGCCTTGACGCCACCGGGACCCGTTCCGCCCGAGACGCGGTCGAACAGATCCCTGACGTTCCGGAACTCGCTGTGCACAACGGCGCGGCCAAGCGGGGTATTGTCCGCCGCCAGCAGGCCGACCATGGCCGTGTAGCGGCGGTAGCCGCGATTGGTTTTTGCCAGTTCCTCTGAATAGGTGTGGCGGTTGTGCAGGTCGAAGGTCAACGTCACCGCGCCAGTGTGCGGCGGGAGCGGAATGATCACCCCCTCGGCCGGATCGCGGGTGATGACAACGTCGCAGAACGCCCGCGAGCTCTGGACGCCCTGGCCGAGCACCTGCGGGCAGCTCAATTTGGCCGGCTCCGTGCGCATCGCCGTGGCCGGAGCCGCGGTCGTCCGCCGTGTCTGCGCGATCGTCGCCGGAGTGACCAGCACAGTGACGAGCAGCGCTGCGACGAGCCCGACGAATCCAACCCGCCGATCAGTCATTGACGCACACCAGGCTCGCGGCATCGGAGGCCGGAGTCATCACCGTTGCACGGTGCTTGATCAGCTCGAGAAACTCCATGCGGGTACGCGCGTTGTCCCGGAAGATGCCGAGCATTGCGCTGGTCACCGCAAACGAGTTCTGCTTTTCGACGCCGCGCATCGACATGCACAGGTGCGTACCCTCGCAGACCACCGCCACGCCGCGCGGGTCGATTGCCTGGAGTATCGTCTGCGCGATCTCGTTCGTCATGCGCTCCTGAATCTGCAGGCGCCGCGCGAACACGTCGACGAGCCGCGGAATCTTGCTCAGGCCGATGACCCGCGAATTCGGAATGTACGCGACATGACACTTGCCGAAGAACGGCAGCAGGTGGTGTTCGCACAGGCTGTAGAAATCAATGTCCTTGACGATGACCATCTCGCTGTAGTCGACGGTGAACAAGGCGTTGTTCAGCACCTCGTCGATGTTGGCGCGATAGCCGCTGGTCAGAAACGTCAGCGCCTTCTCGACGCGCAGCGGCGTGCGCGCCAGGCCCTCGCGATTCGGGTCCTCGCCGAGCTCGGTCAGAAGCTGGCGAATGAGTTCCTGCATAGCCGTATTTTACGTGGCGTCCGGCTTCAGCCGGATTTCCACCTTAGAACTTCACCCGCAGCCCGGCATTGACGGTACGCCCTTCCAGGGGCGCCCACGCGTCCACGGTCCAGCGGCCGGCGGCGTCCGGCACGGGACGGATCAGCCGCTCGTTGTGTGTCTGCCGCACGTCGGACAGGTTTTCGGCGTTGACAAAGACCCGCACTCGCGGCGACACCTCGAAATCCAGCAGCCCACCCCACATCAGGTACGGGGCGCCACGGACACGATATGGGTTGTCGTCGAGTGCCTGCGAGCCGGTGTAGAACAACTCGACTCCCGTCCTCGCCGGCCCCACCTCCCAGAGGATGTCCAGCGCGGCCGAGTGGCGCGGATTCAACGCCACCTCCCGGCGGGCGCCCTCCCAGGGCTCGGTGCCCCAGAGAAACATGTGCGTCAGGATCACGTCGAGCTCGTCGCGGTGAAACCGGGCGATGAACTCGGTGCCGCGCGTCGTCATCGGCCCTGCGGCGTTCACGATGGCAAGCGGTGTATCGCTGCTGCCGGTTTCAGTGGTCATCAACGCGTCGCGAACGCGCGAGAAGAAGACGGTGCCGGTCACTTCCAGCGGCCGCCTCGTCCATGTTACGTCGCCAGATACGCTGTCCGCCCGTTCCGCCGACAAGTCGCCCAGCGGCCGCACCGGCCGCAGGCCGGTCGCTTCCGTGTCTTCCGTGAAGGGTGAGGGAGCGAAGTAGCCACGTCCGGCAGACACCCTCATCGTCCACGGTCCTCCGGGCTTGATGAGGGTCGAGATCCTGGGGCTGACGAACGTGCCGTACCGGTTGTGCGCGTCGAGGCGTGCGCTTGCCGACACCGTGACGTGCCGGCTCAGGGTGATGTCGTCCTGGCCGAACAAGGCGGGGACGGAATAGCGATAGTCGAACGCCGGCACGTCGCGTGACGAGTACGTATCGCCCTGCCACGCGATGCCTCCGACCCACGTCTGTGGGCCGGCCGTACCTGTCAGCGATGACTCGGCAAAGAACGTGCGATGCCGATCCTGCTCGCCGCGCGCACCGAATGTGTGATCGTGCCGGACGTCGGTGATGCTGCCGCGGGCCGCGAGCAGGATTCGACGCGGCAGAAGACGGCGGGCGACCAGCCCGCCATCCATGCGCGTGGTGTCGAGATTCTCGGGAAACGCCGATCCATCAGGCGTGGCGGCACCGGGCACGGTCCCTCCGCGGCGGCCTTCCTTCGTCAGTCCGCCGAGCATCAGCAGCGATGCACCGGTGCCGTTCTGCCAGAACACCCGCGGCCGCACGACGAGGCGGCGGTACATAGGCAGGTCCGTCCACCCGTCGGTGTCGAGGTCCGAACGCTGCTGCCAGTGTCCGCCGCCAAGAAACGTGTATCCCCACCGCTCGTTCAACGGCTGCGCCATCCACAGGATGGCGTCGGTGCCTCCGTGTGACGTCTGGTTCAGCAGCACCTCGCGCACATCGGCCGACGGCCGGCGCGAGACCAGGTTCACCACGCCGCCGATCGCGGACACGCCGTAGAGCGCGGAGGCTACTCCCTTGATGATCTCGACCTGGCCGAGATCCATTGGGGGAATCTGAAGGATGCCAATCGAACCGGCCTGACCGCCGTACAGCGGCAGGCCGTCGGCAAGGATCTGTGTATAGCGCCCACGGAGCCCCTGGATGCGGACGTTCGCGCCACCTAACGAAGGCGAGGTCGTCTGCACACGGAGACCGTTCGTCTCGTTCAGCAGCATCGACACATCGCCCGGCGTCATCATGATCTTTTCTTGAACTTCTTCGGAAGGCACGACCTCGACCCGCACCGGCTCGTCCTCGATCCGCCGATCGGTTCGCGTCGCAGTCACGGTGACCGATTCTTCGATCGTCACCGGTGGCTTCTCAGTGTCCTGTGTGTCGGCAGAACCCTGCAGCATTGCCGCTGCAAACAAAAGTGTGAGCACACTCGAAGGTTACAATACGTTCAGCTCTGAGCTCCCTCGTCGCCCTCAGTCATCGGAACTTCCGGCTCCTCTGGTGGGGCCTGCTCTTCTCGTTCACCGGCTCCTTCATGCAGAGCGCGGCGCTGCTCTGGCACGTCTCGCTGCTGGTGCCCGACGATCGCAAGGCGCTCGCGCTCGGCCTGGTCGGCCTGGTGCGCTTCGTTCCCATCGTCGTGTTCTCGATGATCAGCGGCGTGGTCGCCGACGCGTGGGACAGACGGAAGCTGATGCTGGTCACCCAGAGCGCGGCGACGTGCGTGGCGCTGACGCTGGCCGTTCTCACCCACAACGCGCTGACCCCGGTCTGGGCGCTGTATGTGATGTCGGGCCTGGGAGCGACCATCGGCGCGTTTGATCCGCCGGCACGGCAGGCGCTGGTACCGATGCTGGTCCCGCGCGAGCATCTCCCGAACGCCATCAGCCTGAACACGATCATGGTGCAGGCAGCGTCGGTCGCCGGACCGGCGATCGGCGGTCTGCTCATCGGCACCGTCGGCCTCAAATGGGTCTACCTGGCCAATGCCGTCAGCTTCGGCTGCGTGATCGCCGCACTGCTGATGATGCGGGACGTTCCGACGCGCACGGACACCGCGGACGGTGGCAACGACGTCTCCTTCCGGTCCGCGCTCGAGGGACTTCGCTTCGTCTTCGGATCGCCGCTCATCCGTTCGACGATGCTGCTCGACTTCTTCGCGACGTTCTTTTCATCCGCGATCGCCCTGTTGCCCATCTTTGCCCAGGACATCCTCTTCGTCGGGCCTCAGGGGTACGGATGGTTGTACGCGGCGCCAGCAACCGGGGCGCTGACGATGAGCGCCGCGATGGTACTGCTGACCGAGCGGATCGTCCGGCGGGGGCCGGTTCTCCTGTGGGCCGTGGCCATCTACGGCCTCGCCACAATCGGATTCGGCTTCTCGCGTTCGTTCTGGCTGACGTTCGCCTGCCTGGCCCTCACCGGCGCCGCCGACACCGTCAGCATGGTCATCCGCAACATCGTCCGCCAGCTGGAGACGCCCGACCGGCTCCGCGGGCGCACGACGGGCATCAACATGGTGTTCTTCAACGGCGGACCGCAGCTCGGAGAAATCGAGGCGGGGCTGGTGGCCAACTGGCTGGGAGCGCCGCTCTCCGTCATCACGGGCGGCATCGGCTGCCTGATCGCCACCGGCTGGGTGGCCGTGGCCACGCCCGATCTGCGTCACTACCGCGCCCCGGACCCGCGCCGGATATACTCGGCGCGCCCATGACTACGGTTGCCAAAGTCAACATTCCCGAACTGCTCGCCAACAGCCGCATCGGGCCGCTGCAGAAACGCGTCTTCACCCTCTGCCTGCTGACGCTGATCATCGACGGCTTCGACGTCCAGGCGATGGGCTTCCTGATACCGGCTCTCAGCGCGGATTGGAACATCGAGCCGGCACAGTTCCGCACGGTGCTGCCGGCAGCGAACTTCGGGGTCCTGATCGGCTCGCTCATCTTCAGCCCCATGGCCGACAAGGTCGGCCGGCGGCCGGTCCTCGTCTGGTCCACGCTGTGGTTCGCCGTGATGACGCTGGCGGCGGCCTTTGCCACGAACGTGACGCAGCTGTTCTGGCTCCGATTCATTGGCGGAATCGGCATGGGGTGCATCATCCCGAACGCCACCGCGCTGATCGGGGAGTACAGCCCGGCGGGACGCCGCGTGAAGCTGATGATGACCATTACCGTCGGCTTCACCGCCGGCGGAGCCGTTGCCGGCTTCGTGGCGCGTGCGCTGATTCCGGCGTACGGATGGCAGTCGGTTTTCTACGTCGGCGGCGCGATCCCGCTGGCGATCGCGGTCGCGATGTATTTCGGGCTGCCCGAATCGCTGCAGTTCCTCGCTGTCCGCCGGCGGCTCGGCGAGGTCGGGCGGTGGCTGAAACAACTCGATCCGACGCTCAAGGTGGACGCGTCGACGGAGTACATCACGCACGAAGAGAGCAAACGTGGCGTGCCGTTCGTGCATCTCCTGCGCGACGGCCGCGCGGTGGTGACGGTCCTGCTGTGGGTCATCAACTTCATGAACCTGTTGAATCTCTACTCGGTGACGAGCTGGCTGCCGACCGTCGTCACCGGGATGGGCTACAGCGCCAACACCGCGGTGCTCGTCGGGACCGTGACCTGGGTCGGTGGAACGATCGGGACGTTCGGCCTGGCGTGGGCCATCACGCGATGGGGGTTTACGCGGACGCTGATGTTGAATTACGCCGTTGCCACGCTCAGCATCGCCTTGATCGGACAGCCCGGCATTTCGCTGACGGTCCTGGCGCTCATCGTATTCGTCACCGGCTGGTGCGTGGTCGGTGGACAGCCTGGTATGAACGCGTTTGCGGCGACGTTTTATCCGACGTATCTCCGTTCCACCGGCGTCGGCTGGGCTCTCGGGATTGGGCGCGTCGGCGCCATCGTCGGTCCCTACATCGGGGGGGTCATGATCGGGGCGAAATGGACCTCACAACAGCTGTTCTGGGCTGCGGCGGTTCCCGCCGTCATCTCGGCGCTGACGCTGTTCGTGCTGACCAGGGTGGTTGGAGACAGAGTCAAGGCAGACTGAGGCTGCGCCGGGGCGCGAGCAGGTGCGATCGTGGGGCGGGCCTTGTCAGGCCCGCCTGCGGTCGGGGCGAACAGGCTTCGCCGGGGCGGTGCGAGCAGGCTGCGCCGGGTCGGTGTTAGGGGGCGAGATTTCTGCGCTGTTCGTGGCCCCGACGTCGGTCAGTTTCTGCGTACATTCCCGCTAAGTCGTTGACATATAGCCGGCATAGGCGCTGCTACACGCAGGTCTATGCGTCACACGCGTGCGTCCCAGCGTCTGCTGGCGTGGCAGTTGTCTGACCAACTGCGGTCTGGCGTGCGGAAGCTCACGAGAGGTGAAGCGCTCGACGGCGATTACAAACTGCGGGGCCAGCTCGAGGATGCTGCTGGCGAGGCTGTTCACAGCATCGAGAAGGCGCTCGCGACAGATCACGACGGCGAATTCGCGCGCTTCGTGCGGATCGCACGTTCAGCTGTCAGCGATTTGCAGGCGGGATTACGGATTGCGTTGATGAAGAAGCGCGTCTCCCAACGAGACTTCAGCGAAGCGCAAGAGCTTTGCTCGCGGCTATACCCGGCGCTTGCATCGCTGCTTGTTCAGAGCACGTCGCACTACCACGAGCGACCTATTGCACCGACCGCGAAGCCTCCTCGCACCTATTGAGAATTTCCAGTCAGGAACAGCTGCCCCGTGGCCTTCGTGCAGCCGCCCTTCGGCAGCGCCGTCCCGCACTTGATCAGCTCTCCTGCGAGCGCTCCCTGTGGCTTGCCATCACGCTGCGGGTGATAGGCCAGACCGATGATGGTGCCGACCGGAAACGCGTCGACGGTCACACCCTGCCGCGCGAGCTGGGCGGCCGATCCGGTCTCGACGCCCATGATCACCGGCTTGCCATCCTTCGTCATCGGCTTGCCATCGGCCTCGAGCATCTCGAAGTACAACTGGGCGTGATTCGCGCCCGGCACGAATCGAATCAGCTTGCCGGTTGCCGTCTTCGTCTGCGCCATGTCGTACATGGCAAACGAATGGTGTGCGAGCGCCGGCGCGGCGAGCAGGGCGAGCGATGCGGCAACGAACGCTGTTTTCATGAGTGCGCTCCCGATCCGGCCTGATCATCACCGCAATCGGCCTTCCGCGCAACCGCTGGACGTCTTGAACGGGTGGATCTGCGTATACTTCAGGACGTGAACCGGGACACCATTCTGATCACGGGCGGCGCGGGTTTCATCGGCACGAATCTGGTCAACCACGTCCTCCAGCACACACCCGACGCGATTGTCGTCGTCGACAAGATGACCTACGCGGCCAACCAGGCCAGCGTCGACGGGTGGCGCGGCAATCCCCGGGTCACCTTCCTCCAGGCAGACATTGCCGACGAGAGCGCGATGTCACGGACGGTGGCCGAGCACCGGCCGCGCGCCATTCTCAACCTCGCGGCCGAGACGCATGTCGACCGATCGATCGACTCGCCGCGGGCCTTTATCGACACCAACATCTGCGGCACCTTCGTGCTGCTCGAAGTCGCCCGCCGGCATCTGTCGACGCTGGCCGCACCCGCGCGACAGCAGTTCCGCTTCCTGCATGTGTCCACCGACGAAGTGTATGGAACGCTCGGGGCGGACGGGCTGTTCAGCGAGGAGACTCCGTATTCCCCCAGCTCACCGTATTCGGCGAGCAAGGCAGGCGCCGATCATCTGGTCCGTGCGTACTTCCGCACCTATGGCGTGCCGGCGCTCATCACGAACTGCTCGAACAACTATGGACCCTTCCAGCATGCCGAGAAGCTCATTCCGCTGACGATTCTCAACGCCCTCGACGCCCGCGAGCTCCCCATTTACGGAGACGGCGGCAACATACGCGACTGGCTCCATGTGGGCGATCACTGCAGCGGACTGCTGACGGTGCTGCGGCGCGGGACTCCGGGCGAGCAGTACAACGTCGGTGCGTCGAACGAACAGACCAACCTCACCATCGTCGACACCATCTGCGATCTGCTGCAGGACCTTGCCCCGCCAGCCACGAATCCGGCGATGGTGTCCGCCGGCGTGAAGCAGTATCGCGACCTCAAACGGTTCGTGGCCGACCGGCCCGGGCACGATCGCCGCTACGCCGTGGACGGCTCGAAACTGCAGCGCGAGCTGGGGTGGAAGCCGCGCTATTCGTTTCAGAGCGGACTTCGCGAGACCGTCAGCTGGTACATCACGCACCGTGAATGGTTCGAGTCCGCGAGACTCGGCTACAACCGGCAGCGTCTCGGCCTCGGAACGGTCAAGGCGTAGCCAGGCCGGTTCGCTTCTCATGACGGCAACAGAACGGTTGAAGGGAATCATCCTGGCCGGCGGGTCGGGATCGCGGCTGTATCCGGTCACGCGCGGCGTCAGCAAACAGCTGCTGCCGGTCTTCGACAAGCCGATGGTGTACTACCCGCTGTCAACCCTGATGCTCGCCGGCATCAGGGATGTGCTGGTCATTACGACGCCGCACGAGCAGGACCTGTTCAAGCGCCTCCTCGGCGACGGCGCCGGCCTCGGCCTTGCGATCGAATATGCCGTGCAGCCGGAGCCGCAGGGACTGGCGCAGGCGTTCATCATCGGCCGCGACTTCGTCGGCAGCGATCGCGCCGCGCTCGCGCTCGGCGACAACATTTTTTACGGCGCGCACCTGTCCGACTATCTGCGGTCGGCGGCGGCGCGCACCTCCGGTGCCACCGTGTTCGCCTACCGCGTCCGCGATCCGGAGCGCTACGGCGTGGTGGAGTTCGACTCGTCCGGCCGGGCCATTGGCATCGAGGAGAAACCGGCCGCGCCGAAGTCGCCATTCGCCGTCACGGGGCTGTACTTCTACGACAACCGCGTGCTCGACATCGCGGCCTCGCTCAAGCCGTCGGCGCGCGGCGAGCTGGAGATCACCGACGTCAACCGTGTGTATCTGGAACGCGGCGCGCTCCACGTGGAGCAGCTGGCCCGCGGTATCGCCTGGCTCGACACCGGTACGCATGCATCGCTGACGCAGGCGTCCAGCTTCATCCAGGCCATCCAGGAGCGGCAGGGGCTGATGGTCGCGTGCCTCGAGGAAATCGCCTACCGCATGAACTACATCACGGCCGGCGATCTGGAGCGGCTGGCGCGGGGCATGGAAACAAGCTCGTACGGGCAATACCTGCTGCAGGTGCTGGAGGAAGACGGCAGGTGATGCGAACTATTCCATGCGAGTGATTCCGACAGCGATCGACGGCGTGACGATCGTCGAGCCGGTAGTGCATGCCGACGTACGCGGGCATTTTCTCGAAACGTTTCACGCGCGCGAGTTCGCCGCCGCCGGCCTGCCGGTGGAATTCGTGCAGGACAACGAGTCGCTGTCCCGCCAGCATGTGCTGCGCGGGCTGCATCTGCAGCTGCGCCGGCCGCAGGGCAAGCTGGTTCGCGTCGTCCGTGGTGAAGTCTGGGACGTCGCCGTCGACGTGCGCCCCGACTCGCCGACATTCGGGCAGTGGGTCGGCGTCACCCTGTCGGACAGCAACTTTCGGCAGCTGTACGTGCCGCCGGGCTGCGCGCACGGCTTCTGCGTGATCAGCGACCTGGCAGTCGTGCACTACAAGTGCACGGCTTTGTACGACCGCGACGATGAGGTGGGAATCGCGTACGACGACCCGAAGCTGGCGATCTCGTGGCCGATTTCGGAGCCGGTGCTCTCGCCCAAGGACCAGCGCAACATGTCGTGGGCGGATTTCGTCGCGCTGCTATCGAGGTCCGCCTGAAGGCGGACACTACATCTACTTAACGGGTTTCTCCCAGCCTTTTTCGAAGTGCTCTTCCCAGTTCTGCGCCCACGGGCGTCCGAAGTAGTCGATGAACCCCGGGTCGACGAACGACAGCTGCGTCGGACGGCCATCGGTCCCGTTAATGATCGTGCTCTGGACACGGCATTCGACGAACGTGAACCGCTGATTCGCGTCGTTCAGCGGCAGCGTGCGCTGCCATGGCGTCACGGCGCGCACGGGCCGCACGAACGCCTCGGGATCGTAGAAGGTCGCCTCGACCGTGAGTGTCCGCCCGTCCGCCGCCGGCGTGAACGTTTCGATCACCTGCATCTGGTTGCTGAACTCGAACATCGAATGCGAGAGCGTCCAGCCCTGGACGTTTTTCGTCCAGGCGACGAGCGTGTTGCCGTTCCAGAACCCGACGGTCTCGCCAAACCACTGCGGGACCTTCTGCACGTGCTGACGGCCAATCAGCACGCGGCGCAGCAGGTTGTCGGCAATGCCGGTCAGGAACTGCACCTGGTTCGGGTTCATCATGAGCTCGATCGGGCCGCCGTGTGACGCCTCGGCCCACCAGCGCATGAACCCTTCGGGATAGCAGAACGACGCCATCCACTGCGGCGCATTGCTGACCGCCTCGTGATAGTTCATCTGCACCATGCGCTTCTGGTATTCGGGCGTGAGGAGGGAGATGACCGTCGCCGCCTGCACGTTCCGCCCCCAGACCCACTGGTCCTCGCGGCCGCCCCGCTGGTAGTAACCGTCCCAGTCGGGCATCGTCTGACGCGTATGCACGGTCGGCCCGCCGGCCTTCTTCGCCTCCGCCATCAGCGCGGTGTAGTGCTCCTCCGCGGTCTTATGTGGATACGGGCTGACGATCTTCTCGACCGGGTAATCGAGGTTGCAGTTGCCCCAATGTGACGGCCGGTTCTCGCGCGCCCACATGTCGGTGAGCTGACGCGGCGTGTTGCAGCGCGCGTAGCGCTTGTCGGTCCAGGATTGCCGATCGAGGTAGAAGTTCTTCGTCGTGAAGAGGTCGCGAGGCAGCGGCGTGACCCCCGCCGGTGGCGTCGTCGAGGTGGGCGCAGCGCCGCGTCCGCGCCCTCGTCCGGCACCCGGTGCGGCGGGGCCATTTCCCTGTCCCGGGACGATCACCTCGCCGGCACCACCGCGCTGCCCGTCCGCGGGGGCGACAAACACAGACGCCGCGATGGCCAGCACCAGCCCTGCCGCCCCGATGACACCCGCACGTCCGCTCATCAGCGTCTCCCTGCCGTGATTATCACTGATTGATGCCGTGGAGTCCGGCTTCAGCCGGATTCGCGTACGTCATCTCCGCTCAGAACGCGTACTTGATGGCGAACTGCATGATCCGCGCATCCAGCGCGCTCGTGATGCGGCCGAACGTGTTCGGCGCGCTGAAATTCACCGCCGGGTTGTTGTAGCGTGTCCAGTTCATCAGATTGAACGACTCGAGGCGCGCCTCGATTCGATGCGTGTCGAGGCGGAACACTCTGACGATGGCGATGTCGACGTTGCGCGTGCCGGGGCCGTAGACGTCGCCTCGCCGCTGGCGGCCATATTCGCCGGCCGCGGGCGCGGAGAACGACGCGAAGTTCAGATAGTTCGACGTGGAATCGCGATCGCCATACGGATCGCCGTTGAGGTTCGCTCGCTGTCCGCCGATGCCGGTGCCGGCGGGATCACCGGTCACCGTCACCGTCAGCGGCGCGCCCGATGAGACGCGATAAATCGTGCTGACGCGCCAGTTCGAGCCGATCGCGCGCAGCAGGCGACGGTCGAACTCGGGTGTCTGATAGCCCGCGGTGAGATTGAACACGTGGCGCCGGTCAACCCCGCAGGCGCCGTAGTCGTAATCGATGTCGTATGGGTTGACGTAGCCGGAGTTGACGTTCGGCGTCGTCCCACCTTGCGTCGGATGGCCCTCGCACTTCGACAGCGTGTAGTTCGCATCGACGCTGATGCCGTCCGCGCTGAGGTGCTTCACGCCAAGCAGCATGCCCCGGTACTTCTGCTCCCCTATTGCCGTGTGTTCGTCGACGGCACCGAGGAATCTTCCGGTCTCCCAATTCTGCATCGTCAGCTTCCGCCGGAAATTGAGCGTTGCCGCGGTCGTGCAGGGGTTGAATGTTCGAAGTCCCGTCGGCGTGTTGAGCGTACAGGAACCCGCGATGTTCTGACCTTCGTTGAGGGAGCGGACATTCCACAGGCGGTCGCTGTACGACCCCAGGTAACTGACGTTCACGGCCATCGCACGGCCCAGCTGCTGCTGGTAGGTCAGGTTCCATGACTGCTGGCGCGGCGTCTTGATGTCCGCCGGAATCGCAATGTACGGACCGAAGAGATTGAATGGCGAATCCTTGCCGAGGACGTAGGGAAACGGATTCGTCACGCCGCTGCCGGCGAAGGGATCGTCGAGCAGCTGCCCGTCGGCCAGGCGAACTTCGGCCCCCCACGGCTGCGCCACCGACGTGTTCAGGTGAAACTGCGCGTTGATGAAGTCGTAGGCAAGTGCATACCCGCCCCGCACCACACTGGTGCCCCGTCCCGTCGGATCCCATGCAGCGCCGACGCGCGGCGACCACTGATTCCAATGGTTCTCCATTCCGGCGTTGCCGTTCACGAACCCGGAATCGCCCGGGAACAGGAATCCCGGCGGCGCGTTGGTGAACACCGTCGTCTTTTGGCCCGCGAGGAAGCGATCCACGTCGAAGTTGTAAATCGCGCCGTTGCGAATCTGCTGCGCGATCGCCGGCTCCCACCGCAGCCCGTAGTTGAGCGTGAGCTTCGGCGAGGCCTTCCAGGTGTCCTGCGCGTACAGTCCGACGTACCACTGCTCCATGTCGAGCGTGTTCGGCACTGCCTGGATGTAGGCCGGGTTCAGCCCGGCCGCCGACAGTCGACCGATGACGAAGTCACCGAGCCCGATTCCGGTGATGCTGCCGCCAAACGAAAACTGGCCCGGCGAGCGCACGTTCGCTTGTGACAGCGAAGTCCAGTAGGCGACGCTCCCGCCGACTCCGAACTGGTGATTCC
Source organism: Vicinamibacterales bacterium (assembly GCA_050742535.1). GTDB lineage: Bacteria > Acidobacteriota > Vicinamibacteria > Vicinamibacterales > UBA2999 > Gp6-AA40. Next base: position 15,863 of record JBOGIQ010000067.1, read on the forward strand.
CGCGGATCATGGTCAAATCGTCGGTCGCGAGATACGACGGGGTCTTGAATCGGGCTTCGCTTTCGGTCCCGCCGCCGAGCGTGAATCCACCCGTCACGGACAGGAGCATGTAGTCCTGGAGATAGCTGTGGGTCTTGATACCCACGTCGCTGACGTCGAAGCCGATCGGCTCGTGTATCCGATGAATGTCCGTGTAGTTCGCCGCAATGCGAAGCGAGTTGACCGTCGTGTTGCTCAGCACGCGCGTGTCGCCAACGGTCAGAGAGTGGGCGTACTGGATGTTGCCGCCCTGATTGGCCACCAGGATGTTGTCCGGGAGCAGTTGCAGCGGCGGAGTGATCTTGACTTTCGTCAGCATGTAGCGCCCGAACATCGAGTGATTTCCCGACAGTTGCGCGTCGACCTTCCCGATGAACTGATGATCGTCCTGGGGCCGAGTCGTCGAGTAGCGGACGCGGCCGCACTCATCCTCCGGCGTCGGCAGGTGGGCGGCAATGGCACGGGCTGCGGGACTGATGAGCGAAGGCGAGACCTGGTTGTTCACGAATCCGCCGCGCATGGTGACGCTGCGCACGCACGTGGCCGAGTTGAAGATGCTGAAGTCGCCGTTCAGCATCCGTGCGGTCGGCACGAACGCCTCCAGATCCGACGGGGTGCTGCGGAATTTGGTGCCCTGGTACGCGCCAAAAAAGAAGAGGCGATCGGGACGAATGGTCCCGCCCAGAGTGGCGCCGAACTGATTCCGGTTGAGGCCGTCGTCCACACGCCTGCCGGTCGCAGGATCGACCCGTGCGAACGGGTCGGTCGCGTTGAAGCGATGATTCCTGAAGAACTCGAACAAATCGCCGTGGAGCACATTCGTGCCTGACTTGGTGACGGCGTTGACCGCCGCGCCCGAATGCATCCCGTTATTGGCGTTCGTCGAACTGGTTTCCACTCTGAATTCCTGCATCGCGTCAGGAAACGGCAGCGGGAGATTCAGATTGTCGTACGGGTTGTTGTGGCTCGCCCCGTCCAGCAGATAGGCCACGCCGAATGTCTGTCCACCGGCAACCGCGATACCGACGCCCCCCGCCATGGAGCGGCTCGACGCACCTGCACCAGGCGGTTGCACCGCCGCGCCGGCGAGAACGATCAGGTCTGTCGCCTGTCTCCCGTTGAGCGGCAGGGCCTCGATGCGTTCGTTTTCGATAACGGCGCCGATGCTGGGGCTGCGGGTTTCGATGAGCGGCGCGGCCGCTTCGACACTCACTGTCTCGCTCAGGTTGCCGAGCTCCATCGTGACGTTCACGACGGGGTTGGCGTTGACCTGCAGCACCAGCCCGGTGCGAACGAAGCTGCGGAAGCCTGGGAGCATGGCCTCCACCCGATACGGGCCAAGGGGCAGATTGGTGAGCGTGTACGAACCGCTGGCGTCCGTGACGGTCGACCGTTTGAGGCCGGTTTCCGTCTGGATGGCCGTCACGTCCGCTCCTGGCAAGACGGCGCCCTGCGCATCTGCCACGATGCCGGTGATTTGTGCGGTGGCCTGCGCGTAGGCGCATGGAGCGCCAAGCAGACCGAATAGTCCGAGAGCCACGAGTACGCGTCGTAAACGCTGCATCGCCATTCTCCCTTTGCCCCGCATTGCCGAGTGTTGCGTGACGGGCCCCACAAAAAAGTCGGAAAAGCGGGCGAAGTATACTCACAGCCAACCGGCCGTTCAATCGCCCTGCGCATGGCGTGTACGCCCTCTCCCAACATGCATTACGCGACTTTTTCCACGTCAACCAATCCGTTGCCGCGCCTCGGCGCCAGCGTCGGCGCTCGCGTGCTCGACCTGCAGGCGGCCCAGATAGACGGGCGCCGCGCGGCGCCAGACACGCTGCTGGAGCTCATTCAGCAGGGTCCCGAGGCCTGGAAATTTGCGGCTGAGGTAGCTCTCGCCGAGGTTCGTCTGAGGCCGGAGGCGACCTTCGGAGTCGACGAGGTGCGCTGGCACGCCCCGATTCCCAGACCGCTGAAAAACGTGTTCTGCGTCGGCCGCAACTACGCCGCGCACGTCAAGGAGGGCGCCGCGGCATTCAAGACGGACGCGAAGCTCCCCGACATTCCGGTCTTCTTCTCAAAGGCGGTGACCGCCGTCGGCGGCCCCTTCGACGATGTGCCGCGACATGCGTCGGCGACGGCCCAGATGGACTGGGAAGCCGAGCTGGGAGTCGTCATCGGCCGCGCGGGGCGCAACATCGCCGCGCGCGACGCGCTCTCGCACGTTTTCGGGTACACCGTCATCAACGACGTGACGGCGCGCGATCTCCAGCAGCGGCACACGCAGTGGTTCAAGGGCAAGAGCCTGGACGGTTCCTGTCCGATGGGACCCGTCGTCGTCACCGCCGACGAATTCGGCGACCCGCAGGACAAGCGGGTCAGCCTGCGCGTCAACGGCGTGACGAAGCAGGATGCCCGCACCTCCGACATGATCTTCACCGTCGCGACCATCATCGAATGGCTCTCGCAGGGACTGACGCTCGAGCCCGGCGACATCATCGCGACCGGCACGCCCGAAGGCGTCGGCATGGGACGCACGCCGCAGGAATGGCTGCAGGACGGCGACGTCGTGGAAACCGAGGTCGAAGGCATCGGCATTATGCGCAACATCGTTCGCAATGTCTGACCAGGACAGGCTCGCCATTCGCGAGGTGATTGAGAACTGGGCGCTGTGGCGCGATGCCGGCGACTGGGAACGCTTCGCGACCGTCTGGCACGACGACGGGTGGATGACGGCGACGTGGTTTCAGGGACCCGCATCGGAGTTCATCCGCGTCAGCCGTGAGGGATTCGAGAAAGGTGTGAGCATCCTCCACTTTCTCGGCGGCTTTACCTGCGACATCGCGGGCTCGCGTGCGGTGTCGCAGACGAAGATGACGATCAACCAGCGGGCGACCGTGGACGCCGTGCTCGTTGATGTCGTCTGCACCGGGCGCTTCTACGATTTCCTCGAGAAGCGCGTGCCGGTCCGCCTGAAGGCGGACACAACGGCCGATCAAGCTCGGTGGGGCATCGTGCGCCGACAGCCGATTTACGAAAAGGATCGGATGGATCCAGTGGATCCCGCGGCGTCGCTCGCGCTCGATCCGGAGCGCCTCGCGCGATTCCCCGAGGGCTACCGCCACCTTGCGTACCTGCAATCGAAAATCGGATTCCCGGTGAAGAACAACCTGCCCGGTCTGCGTGGACCCGCGGTGCAGAAGCTGTACGAAGAGGGACGCGCGTGGCTTGCCGGATCGGCGCAACCAGGTGTTCCGCTGTGACGTCCAGGAAACTGGGACCCTTCGACGTTTCCTCCCTTGGCGTCGGCTGCATGAGCCTGTCGCACGCCTACGGGACGCCGCCCGACGAGCAGACGGCCGCCGCCGTGCTCGTGAAGGCGCTCGACCTTGGATATACGCATGTCGACACGGCCGCGCTGTACGGGTTTGGCGCCAACGAAGCGCTGATCGGCCGGACGCTCAAGCATCGTCGCGGTGCCTTCGTCCTGGCGACGAAGGGTGGGATGTTCCGGAACGCGCAGGGTCAGCGCGAAATCGACGGCCGCCCCGAGGCCATCACGCAGCATTGCGACGAAAGCCTGCGGCGTCTGCAGACGGACGTCATCGACCTGTATTACCTCCACCGCTGGGACAAGCGGCTGCCGGTCGAGGAGAGTGTCGGCGCCGTCGCCGATCTCGTCCGCGCCGGCAAGGTCCGGACGATCGGTCTCAGCGAGGTCTCGGCGGCAACGATTCGGAAGGCGCACTGCGTGCATCCGATCACGGCGGTGCAGACGGAGTACTCGCTCTGGACGCGCAACCCGGAGGTGGGGGTCATCGATGCGTGCCGCGAGCTGGGAATTACGCTGGTCGCCTTCAGTCCCCTCGGGCGTGGATTTCTGACCGGCGCGCTGAGAGACGTCGCTTCACTGCCGCCGAAGGACATCCGTCTCGCCATGCCGCGGTTCCAGGGCGAACACTTCCAGCGCAACCTCGGCCTGCTCGATGGGCTCGCGGCGATCGCCCGCGACCGGCGCGTGACGATGGCGCAGCTCGTCCTCGCGTGGCTGCTGGCGCAAGGCGACGACATCGTTCCGATTCCTGGGACGACGCGGCTCGATCATCTGGAACAAAACATGGGGAGCGTCCACGTCAGGCTGGACGAAGGGACCATGGCGATACTGAACGAGCTGATCAACCCGAGGACTGTTTCCGGTGCGCGCTACAACGCGGCGACGCAGACGGAAATCGATACTGAAGAAATCCCGAATCCGCCTGAAGGCGGACTCCACGCAGCACAATGAGTCCCACATTCGAAGTCACACCAGGCTGGCTGGTCTACCATCCCAACCCGTCGATCCCGCGCTTCAAAGTGCCCGCTGGCGCGGTCGACGCGCACTGTCACGTCTTCGGCCCGGGTGATGAGTTCCCGTACGCACCGGAGCGGAAATACACGCCTGTCGACGCCTCGAAGCATCAGCTCTTTGCCCTTCGCGATCGGCTCGGCTTCGACAAGAACGTCATCGTCCAGGCGACGTGCCACGGCAGCGACAACCGCGCGCTCGTCGATGCGCTCGGCGCCTCGAACGGACGCGCGCGCGGCGTGGCAACCGTCAACCGCAACGTGACGGATCGGGCGCTGGAGGAGATGCACGCCGCCGGCGTGCGCGGCACGCGCTTCAACTTCGTCCGGCGCCTGGTCGACTTCACCCCGCGCGAGGTGCTCACCGAAATCGCGCAGCGCATCGCGCCGCTCGGCTGGCACGTCGTCATCTATTTCGAAGCGGCGGACCTGCCGCGGCTGTGGGACTTCTTTACATCGCTGCCGACAACGGTGGTCGTCGATCACATGGGCCGGCCGGACGTGCGGCAGCCGGTGGATGGGCCGGAATTCGAGTTGTTCGTGCGCATGATGCGCGAGCACGAGAACATCTGGTCGAAGGTGAGTTGTCCCGAGCGATTGTCCGTCACCGGCCCGCCGGCGCGCGACGGCGAGCAGCATGCCTACCGCGACGTGATCCCGTTCGCCAAACGCCTCGTCGAGACATTCCCCGATCGCGTCCTCTGGGGCACGGACTGGCCGCATCCCAACCTGAAAGACCATATGCCGGACGACGGGCTGCTGGTCGATTGGGTGCCGCACATTGCCACGACGCCGGACCTGCAGCACAAGCTGCTCGTCGCCAATCCGACGCGGCTGTATTGGTAGACTAGTGGGCTCTATGAAAATCTGCCTTGCAGGTACAGGGGCCATGGGCGAGATTCACGTCAAAGCCCTCAAGAAGATCGAGAACGTGACCGTCGTGTCCGTTGCCGGACGCACCGAGACCGGCGTGAAGGAATTCGCGGCGAAGTGGAATATCCCGCACGCGTCGACCAACCTCGAGGAGTGCATCGACCGTCCCGGCGTAGACGCGGTCATCCTGACGACCCCAAGCGACCAGCATCACGACCAAACGGTGATGGCCCTGCGCAAGGGCAAGCACGTGCAGGTCGAGATTCCGATGGCGTTGAACCTGGCCGACTCGCAGCACATGC
>JBOGIQ010000068.1:0-21398 GCA_050742535.1 Vicinamibacterales bacterium
CCGTTTGCTTCGGATGAATGCGTGCGACTTCGGTGAACATTGTCCCGAAGGCATGTTTGAAGAGCGGCGCGTGGGGCATGCCGTCGACCATGATCGTGTTGAGCACTTCGTGCGCGTCGAGCACGACGAGGTCGCCGAGCTGCTTCATCCGCCGGACGTCGAGCTGATGCGTCGCCAGCGACTCTTCGATTGCCGCGCAATGCTCCGGCGTCGCGATCACCACACCAGGCTGACTCTGCGTGAAGCCATCGGCGAGAAACTTCGCGACGATGGTGATCAGCGAGTGATCGCTCTCGTAGAACTGAACGGCGTGAAAATGTCCGGAAGCTCTTCGGTTTGACACTGCGTTATCTGGCGCGCCGACGCGCGTGCGAAACCGTCAGTGTAACGAAGCCCGAATGCCCAAACAAGGGGATCCGGCCGAGCTTCGCAAGACTCAGTCCAGGTGCCTTCCTGGTCGGCGACATCCGGGTCATGACGACATCGCCGCTGGCGAGGTGGCGGGCCAATCCGACCGCCACGCGTCACCGCTGCCATCCACTCGGTACCAAATCCGCACCGGCATCACGCTCAGTCTGTCGGCGAGCGCCGCTTCTGCCCGAATCGGCCACCAGTCGTAGAGGAAGATTTGATCGAGATCCCGTTCGCGGAACGGTGACGGATCGATGGCGTTGAACAGCTGCTTCAGCTCGGACACGCGGACTCTGATGAGTTCACAGTCCGGAGGAATCGGATCGCCAGCGGATGTCGCGCTCTTGGTCATTCATCAATGGCCGGCACGGCATGTGCCGTTGCAATTTCGCGACTGATTCGGAATCCTCGAATTCAACGCGTGAAACGCGTCATCGCGTCCTCCCGGCTCACGGTATTTCGTGATGGACGCGACGGAATCCGGAGACAGGACGAGGAGGAGAACGTGACCACCGAACGCACCATCACTGAGCACGAGGAAACGCAGGTCGAGCGCGCGAACGCCTCGGGCGCCATACCCGTTGTCTTCGTTCACGGACTCTGGCTGCTGCCTTCGAGCTGGGACCGCTGGGTGACGCTGTTCGAGGAGGCCGGCTACGCGGGGTTGACACCAGGCTGGCCCGACGATCCCGAGACGGTTGCCGAGGCCAGGGAGCACCCCGAGGTGTTCGCCGGCAAGGGGATTGGCGAGATTGCCGACTACGAGGAGGCGATCATCCGCCGTCTGGATCGGAAGCCGGTGATCATCGGCCACTCCTTCGGCGGCCTGCTGACCATGATTCTTGCGGGGCGCGGCCTCGCCTCCGCGTCGGTGGCAATCAGCCCGGCCCCGTTCCGCGGCGTGCTCCCGCTGCCGATCTCGGCGCTGCGCACGGCCAGCGTCGCCCTGCGCAACCCGGCGAACTGGAACCGCGCGGTCCCGCTCACCTACGAGCAGTTCCGCTACAGCTTCGCGAATGCGGTCGGCGAGGACGAAGCGAAGGAGCTGTACCTCGGCTACTCCGTCCCCGGCGCCGGCGAGCCGCTCTTCCAGGCGGCGGCCGCGAACCTGAACCCGTGGTCGGAGGCGAAGGTCGATTCGGAGAATCGGGAGCGGGGTCCGATGCTGATTGTCTCGGCGGACTCGGACCACACGGTTCCCTGGGCGATCGCGAACGCGTCCTACAAAAAGCAGAAGCGCAACGAGGGCGTGACGGAGATCGTCAAGATGCCGGGGCGCGGGCACGCGCTGACCATCGACCGTGGCTGGCGGGAGGTTGCCGAGACCGCACTCGCGTTTATCAAGCGGGTCACTGCAAGCGAACGGAAGGCCGCCTGAACCCGCTGCCTGAACTACGAAGGAGCATCCCGACCGTCAGCGCGGTTCTGGAGAATCATGCCTCGGTCTTGGGACACGACTTCATCGCCTATCGCAACCATGTGTATCGGGTGGTGAACCTGTGTCTCGCGATTGCGGGAGGAAGCGATCGGGCAGCGGCACCGGACGTGCTCGAAAAGATCGCCGTCGCTGCGGTGTTTCACGATCTGGGGATCTGGACGAACCACACGTTCGACTACATCGCGCCGTCCGTTGCCCTCGCGCGCGAGCACCTGTCGGCCTGCGCGCGAGCAGACTGGTTCCCCGAGATCGAGGCGATGATCGTGGATCACCACAAGATCACGTCCGCGCCTCCGGATCGGGTCCCGCTGGTCGAACCGTTCCGGCGCGCCGATTGGATCGACGTGACGCATGGGCTCCGAACATTCGGCCTGCCACGTTCGTTCATCGCGTCGGTGTTCGCGATGTGGCCGGATGCCGGGTTTCACTGGCGGCTGTTGGAACTGACGGTCGATCGGTTCCTGAAACATCCACTAACCCCGCTGCCGATGGTGAGGCTCTGACCTTATGACGCATCATCCAGGCGACTTTATTGCTGGAGGACAAGGAGCATGACACTCGTCATCATCGGCGGCACGGGGCTGATTGGATCCAGGCTCGTGACCCTGCTGAGGAAAGAGGGCCATGAGGCGGTGCCGGCATCGCCAGACACGGGCGTCAACACGCTGACCGGTGAGGGCCTGGCGCCGGCCCTGCAAGGCGCGGCGGTCGTCGTCGACGTTTCGAATTCTCCTTCGTTCGAGGAGACGGCGGTCATGGAGTTCTTCACCACTTCCACGCGCAACCTTCTCGAGCACGCGGCGGCAGCCGGCGTCAGGCACTACGTGGCGCTGTCCGTGGTCGGAACGGAGCGCATACCCGACAGTCCATACCTGCGAGCGAAGAACGCTCAGGAAATGCTGATCAAGGGTGCGGGGATCCCGTACTCGATCGTTCACGCGACCCAGTTTTTCGAATTCATCAACCGCATCGCGGACGAAGCCACCGACGGGACGACGGTTCGGCTGCCAACAGCACTCATTCAGCCAATGGCGGCTGACGACGTCGCCAAAGCGGTCGGCGAGATCGCCGTGGGCGTGCCGCTGAATGGAACGACTGACGTGGCCGGCCCCCAACCGTTCCGCTTCGATGATCTGATCCGTCAGGGCCTCGCCGCGCGCAATGACCCCCGCGAAGTGATCGCTGATCCGCACGCCCGGTACTTCGGCGCCGAACTCGACGAGCGCGCGTTGATACCTGCGGGCCCCGCGCGACTCGGCACGACTCGACTCGAGGACTGGTTGAAGCAGTCAGGTAGAGGAGGAACAGCATGAGATGCCTCGCTCCGTTGCTGGTTGCCGTGGCGACGCTGGCCGGCGTCGTCGGCATGACGGCGGCCGAATCTCGCGCCAATCAGGAGACCAGCGCGGTCTTCGTCAAGCGGATTCCCGGCGGGTACCGCGACTGGAGGTTGATCTCGGTGGCTCGTGAGGAAGGCACTCTGGACGACATCCGCGCCATTCTTGGCAACGATGAAGCGATCAAGGCCTACCGCGAGGGGCAGCTTCCGTTCCCGGAGGGGACGATCATCGCCCGATTAGCCTGGAGCCTCGACGCGTCGGAGGAAAACAACAAGACCTTTGGCCGCTCGCAGTCCTTCGTCGCCGGGTCACCCAAGAACGGCGTTCAGTTCATGGTCAAGGACTCGAAGAAATACGCCTCCACTGGTGGCTGGGGGTACGCGCAGTTTGACGACGGCAAATCGGCTGACGACGAGGTGCTCAAGACCTGCCATCCGTGCCACCGTGCGATTGAAGCCCGCGACTTTGTCTTTACGCGTTACGCGCGTTGATTCTGGGAGACCTCATGACTCCAACCTCAGTCGTCTCGCGCGGTTTTCGCGGCCGGCGACGGGACGCGGACGTCGATCCCTTGCGCGTGCCTCCCGGCCAGTCCGTCACCAACGACTTTCCGGTGCTATCGGCTGGCGCGACGCCGCATACACCTCTCGACCGGTGGACGTTCTCGATCGAGAACGGCGGCGTGCTCCAGACGTGGACGTGGGACGAGTTCCGCGCACTCCCTCGCGAGCCGGTCACGGCGGACATCCACTGCGTCACACGATGGTCGAAGCTCGACACGAGCTGGGAGGGCGTGTCGATCGACACGCTCCTCGACGCGGTCGACCATGACGCGGCCTACGTGCTCGCGCTCTGCGACGGCGGCTACACCACGAACCTGCCGCTCGAGGACGTGACCGGCGGCAAGGCCTGGGTCGTCTACACCTACGAGGGCGAGCCGCTCGACCCCGAGCACGGCGGCCCGGCGCGTCTGCTTGTCCCGCACCTCTACTTGTGGAAGAGCGCCAAGTGGGTGCGCGGGCTCCGCCTGCTCGACGAAGACGAGCCGGGCTTTTGGGAGACGCACGGCTATCACATGTACGGCGACCCGTGGCGGGAACAGCGCTACTCCGGGGACTGACCTGGCGGGTCGCGACCGTTTCGGCGGTCGTTGACGAGACGCCGCGTGTGCGCACCCTCGAGCTCGCGATCCCGGAGTGGCCGGGCCACGTCGCCGGCCAGCACGTCGATGTCCGGCTGACGGCAGACGACGGTTACCGCGCCGAGCGCCCGTACTCACTCGCCTCTGCACCCGGCGAGCCGCCGGCGATCACCGTCCAGCGTCTCGAGGACGGGGAGGTGTCGCCCTACCTGACGGAAGACGTGCGGCCGGGCGACGAATTCGAAGTGCGCGGGCCAATCGGCGGCTATTTCGTCTGGCGGCCGAACGACGGCGGTCCGCTCTTCCTCGCCGCCGGCGGTTCCGGCGTCGTCCCGATACGAGCGATCCTGCGCCACCGGCGAAACAGCATGAGCGAGGTCAGAGCGCGGCTTCTTTACTCCTCGCGCAGCCTTGAAGACATCATCTACCGCGCCGAGCTCGACCAAGAGGACGTTGTACACACGCTCACGCGCGCGCAGCCGCCCGGGTGGACGGGACACGCGCGTCGGGTCGACGCCGGCCTCCTGCGCGAGGTCGCATGGCCGGCCGAAGACGGGCCGCTCGCGTTCGTGTGCGGTCCGACGAGTTTCGTGGAGACGGTTGCAGCCGGCCTGGTTGACCTCGGTTACGTGCCGACGCGCATCAGGACCGAGCGGTTCGGAGCGACAGGAGGACGTTGATGGAGGCGCTCGACGGCAATGCGATCGGTGGAATGCTGGACCAGGTCTTCGGCGGCGAGATGACGATGGCGCAGGCGGTGTGCGGCCGCTGCGGGGCGCGCGGCCCGCTGGCAGAGTGCGCGGTTTATCTCGGCGGCCCGGGCATCGTCGTCCGCTGCCGCGGCTGCCACAACATTGTGATGGTGCTCGTCGAGGTGCGCAGCATGGTGTGCGTCGATCTCAGCGGGCTGAGCAAGCTCGATCGACCGCAGTAGAGCCTTTAACGTGTCGTGGCATCGACAAGCAGCAGGAGGCCGAAACCGGCGGCGGCGAGCAAGCCGGAAAAACGCGGACTGTCGTGCACGGCTTCGGGAATCATCGTTTCCGCAGTCATCGCAAGCAGTGCTCCGGCTCCAAATGCCTCCAGCCGCGATGGCCACGCCTCACTAAGCGAACCGAACCCGACATACCCTGCTGCGGTTGCTACCGCTCCCCCGATGGCGATGGCACTCCAGAGCAGAAAGATGTAGGCGTAACTGCGGCCAGCAGCCCTCATTCCCGCTGTGCTCGAGAGGGCCGCGGGAAAGTTGCCAATTGAGAACGCGATCACCAGCGCGATGGGGGCCACTGGATCCCGCAGCGCGATTCCCAACACCAGGCCCTCCGGCACCGCGTCAAGCGCGTTACCGAGCGCGATGGCTGCTCCGCTGCCAGGCTGCTGCGACTCGGCCGGCTGCTGAATACAATCGCCGCATCGCTTGCGGTGTGCAGCACCGAACCGCGCGAGAAGGGCGTTGCTCGCGCTGAACGCGGCTGCCCCAAGGAGCAGCGACAGGGCCGCAGCCATTGGCCCGGCGACCCGGATCGCATCCGCGGCCAGCGTCAGGGACACACCGGCGAGCAGCAGTCCCGCTCCGACCGACATGGCCATCGCGATGGGCCGGTGCGGTATTCGGGAGAATGATCCAGCGATCGCGCCGACGAGCAGCCCGAAGGACGACACCGCTCCCAGCGCCAGGGCAGCCCAGACTCCATCCGTATTCGTGGGCATCTGGTCGATGTCCAGCACTAGCCGCGGTGTCCGGCGCCCTCGTCGGCGATGTCACCAACGTTGTCTGGATCCACGCTTTCCGATCGGCCCCACGCGACGTCAACGCGTTCAGGCGATGGAGACGTAAACCACAAGAAACGCCGCCTATTCTTCAAATGGCGCGTCCATCAACAGATCGACGGTCGACACCGGGGTGTAGCCAGGAACGAAGCGCTCGCCGAAATCGCGGAGGAAATTGTCGGAGCTTGTCTCGGGTCTCGCGGCCACGAGCCGGCGGCAGGTCTCGGAGAATTTCTGCTTCATGTGAAGGCGGGGGAATTCGCTGAGGATCTCTTTCATCTCCGCGGCCGTGATCAGCTCGATGCCGAACCCGCCATAGTCGAGCCCGATGCCCATCGTTCCCAGAGCGACTTCCGGCTCCTTGTGAAGCGCGATTGATGGTGTCGAGTTGAGGGCGACGAGGTCCCAGACGAGCTGCGCACGCCGGCTCGAGAGACCTCGTTCCTTGACGAATGACAGCGCTGCGGCCGCCCCATTGATTTCGAAGCGATTCGGGCCTGACACATGGGCTTCGAGACCGATGTCATGGAGAACAGTGCCAGCGGTAACCACCTCCGGGTCACAGTCGATGCATCGCACCTGTCCAATCTTCATGGCGAACAGCCACGATCGCATGGCGTGATTGAACAAATAGGGCTCGTAGAGCTCTTTCGCGTATTCGAGCACATCGCGGATCAGCGGCGAGTCAGGCACGCTGACTCCCGCCATCGAACGGTCCCGCAAGACTTCGTCCGTGGCGTGCCCCGATGTCATGCGACTTTCCGTACGGCCTGCTGACAGAACGCGAGCAGGTCGCGGTTGACGAGGTCGGGATGCGTGGCTGTCAGGCCGTGCGGCAGACCCGGGTAATAGATTTCCACCGCGCCTGTGATCAGCTGGGCTGACTTCTTCGCCGAATTGTGGACCGGCACGATCTGGTCGTCCTCGCCGTGCATGACCAGCGTCGGGACGTCGAACTTCCTGAGGTCTTCGGTGAAGTCGGTTTCGGAAAAGGCCTTGATGCTGTCGTAGGAGTTCGCGAGACCGGCCTGCATGCTCCAGAGCCAGAACTGATCGAGCGTCCCCTGGGACACCTGCGCGCCTGGGCGGTTGGCACCGTAGAACCCCACGGCGAAGTCTTTATAGGTCTGCGCGCGATCCTTCACGATGGCATTTCTCAGGTTGTCGAAGACTTCGAGGGGGAGTCCTTCCGGATTGGTGGCGGATTTCAACATCAGCGGTGGCACCGCGGCGATAAGAACGGCCTTCACGACACGCTTCGTCCCGTGCCGTCCAATGTAACGCGCGACTTCTCCGCCGCCGGTCGAGTGGCCCACCATCGTGATGCCCGTGAGATCCAGCGCCTCGATCACGGCGGCCAGATCGTCGGCATACCCGTCCATGTCGTTCCTCGACCAGGCCTGGCTGGATCGTCCGTGGCCGCGGCGATCGTGTGCCACGCATCGAAACCCATGCTGTGCGAGAAACAGCATCTGGCCGTCCCACATATCCGAGCTCAGCGGCCATCCGTGCGAAAAGGTGACGACCGGGCCCGTGCCCCAGTCTTTGTAGTAGATCGTCGTGCCGTCCTTGACCGTGATCGTGCTCATGCGTGTCTCCTCGTCTCCTCAGCATCGCGTCGGAGGGAGGGGCGCGCCTATGCAGATCGCGACATCGAAAAACGACTAGTACTCCGCGAACTCGTCGTCGGGATAGCAGAACAGCCAGCGCTCCCCGGGCTCTGCGGACGCAATCACCGGATGCCCGCTGCTCCTGGCATGTTTCGTCGCGTGGCGATTGGGTGAGTTGTCGCAGCACAGCGTCGAGCCGCAGCGCTGGCAGGTGCGGAGATGAACCCAGTCGGATCCGATCTGTATGCACTCATCGCACACGCGTTCCTTCGGCTGCTTGACGGTAGTGATTGCCGTGATGTGCTCACATCCGCTGATTTGCATCGGCGTGTCCTCGAGCCCTCGCGTGGGCGTAGCGACGTTCGCGTTCCCCGGAGGCATCAGACGGCCTCCGCCAGAGTCAGGGCAAACCGGTCGTCCTCGTCGATCCACTGCGCGGCAACCGCGAATCCGCAGGACTGCAGCAAACCCGTGACGCCGTCGGGCGAATACTTGTACGAGCTTTCGGTCCAGATTCGCTCGCCCGCCTCGAAGTGCATGTCGAGTTCCGCGCGATCGACGCGAACGCGCTGCGCGCAACAGGCGACCAGATGCATCTCGACCCGCGATTCGCTGCCGTTCCAGACGGCGTGATGCCGGAACTGGTCCACGTCGAAGTCGGCGCCGAGCTCGCGATTGATCCTGACGAGGAGATTGCGGTTGAACGCCGCGGTGACACCGAGCGGGTCATCGTACGCGAGCAGGAGCGCGTGCTCGGGTTTCACCAGGTCGACCCCGAGCAGGAGCGCATCATGGCGGGAGACGCTGCGGCGCACGTTCGACAGGAATGCCGCCGCACCAGGCGGGTCGAAGTTGCCGATGTTCGATCCGAGGAAGGCAATCAGGCTGCGGCCGCTGGTGTGTGCCATGGCCTCGCGCAGACCCTCGTCATACGTCGCGCAATGCCTGACGACACTCACGCCTCGGAACTCGCCGACCGTTCGCGCCGCAAGATCCAGCGCGCGCGGCGACACGTCCACGAGGTGCACCTTTGCAACGCCCGGGAAATTCGCCGCGCCCAGCAGGAGTCCCAATTTGTCACCATTGCCGGGTCCGAGCTCGACGATCGTCGACAGCCTGGCCGTCCGCCGGAAGATGTCGGCGCGGTGCGCCGCCAGAAGACGCGATTCGGCGCGGGTAATGCCGTACCACGGAAGGCGGCAAATCGCATCGAACACCGCCGAGCCAAGTGCATCGTAGAAATACTCCGATGGCAGTTGGCGGGGTGTCAGCGACAGGTAATAGCGGACGTCGCCGGCGAACTGCGCCTGGACGCTGGTCTCTCTCGAAGCCGTGATCGACATCGCCGACCGTGTCATACGGCATCCGTCGCGAGACGGAACGTCGCGTAGACATACGGATAGTGCGGCCGGAACCAATTACGGAACGACGGCCGCAGCAGCTCCATCGCAGTCGCCGGCGATGCGCCTTTCATGACGTAGTGGCGGCCATCGAAGAAGTCTGCCGAGTACTCGGGGTATGAGGACATCGGACGAAAGCCAGGGAAAGGCGCGAACGTCGTGCTGGTCCACTCCCATCCATTGCCGACAAGATCGTGCACGCCGAACGCGCTTGTGCCCATCGAACGACTGCCTGCTGGTTCCGGGTCCCACGCTGAAAAGTCGAACACACCGTGGTGAGGCCGGGGGTCATCATCACCCCATGGATGTCTGCGCTCCTCACCATTCGGCGTGCCGAACGCAGCGCGTTGAAACTCCGCCTCGGTCGGCAGCCGTGCGCCGCGCCACCGTGCAAACGCGCATGCCTCGGCATGACTCACATACACGGGCCACGCGAGCGGAAGCGGGATCCACTCGAACATGCCGCGCCAGTACCATTCCCCGTCCCGGCGCTCCCAGAAAGCCGGACGGGTTCCACCCGCCTCGACAAACTCCAGAAACCGCGCGTTGGTGACGTCATGCTCCTCGATGGCGAAGGCATCAACACCGACACGATGCGCGGGAAACTCGTTGTCCCAGCCGAAGGCGAGGGATGCCCGGTCAACGCCGAGCGTGGCGATGCCCGAAGGGATACGTATCCATTCCGCCGATGGTGGCGCACCCGCTGTGCGCGGCACGTAACCGGAAGGCCGTTGTTTCTGGTGATGCGGCAGTCGATGCCACATGTACAGGAGCGTCTCCTGATGCATCGCCTCGTGCTCGAGAATCGCGTGCGCCGCTTCAGCCCGATCCAGCAGCGCGTGGCCGGGCCGATCCAGATCGATGTTCATCAGCGCGTCGAGCACACGCCGATCGGCCTCGTCTGCGAACGCCCGCACCACTGCCCGGTCAGGCCATGCGTCGGCGGCACGTGCGGACGACTGCGCCACCTCGGACGGACTCGTGACGCCGTAGCCGTTCTTTGGCGAAGGCGGATCGATGCCGCGCGCAAACAGACGTTCGAGGTGCGGGTCGATCACCGGACCGCCCAGTGCACGTTTCACCAACGTGTTGAAGCTGAACGCCGGCAGGTGTCCCTCATAGAACACGATCGGATGACGGAGGTCGATCGGCCGGCTGTAGTACGTCTCCTCGGAGAGAAGCTCGAACAGCGCGCGAGAGCGCGCGCGGTTCCGGCGATACGCCTCTGCCACCGTTGGCGCTGCGGCGGTCGAAGCAGGCGTCATGTTCCGACACTCCCTCCGGGCCGCTCGAGTGCCTTTCGGTCCCAACCGGCGAGCGTCGCACCCCACATATATGTGCTGTCGACAAATGCCCGCAACGCCCGCTCCGGAGACGGTGACCGCCGAACCGCTTCATACGGCAGGAGGAATTCCCCGAGCTCGGCGTGATAGACGGCCGCATCCGGTTCTACGCGAGCTTCTTTGAAACCGACCGGCTCGGGCGCACTGTAGGCATAAAACACCGGCTCCGGGACGTTTCCTCCGCCCGGCCAGAAGCCATGGCTGATGACTTCGTGCGAGTAGGCGTCGCGCATGAACGCTGGCCCTTCGCGCGGCGGCGCTGGCCGGCCCGAAAAGCGCGTCAGCGCCAGATCGAAGCTGCCCCAGAAGAAGTTCAGTGGGCTCGTCTTGCCGATAAAGCGGCATCGAGACGATGTGAGGACGTGGCCGACCTTCAGCAGAATCTGCCAGACGCGATTCGCGTAGACGGGGTCGTAGCTGTGATGGAGCGTGTCTGCTTCGAAGCGAATCGGCGATGCGATCTCGACCGGCATCGACCAGATTGTGACTGGGAGCTGCATGTCGCACAGCGTCGCCATCGTCTCGGAATAGAAATCCGCGACGGATCGTGGCAGCAGTGGAACGGCCCGCGTCTCGCCGTCCGAGACCGCAATAACCAGCTGGTGTTCGATCATGTCGAACTGCATGGTGAAGCTGCGCGGTCCGCATGGAAGAGTCGCCGTGCTGAAACCCCGACTGGTCAGCTGGAGGGCGGTGCCCCAGCAATGGTTCAGCGCGGGCGCCCTGGCAAGGGCCACCTTGCCGACAACCTGCGTCCACATATGAAGGGTCGCGTAGGTATCTTTCCACGCGTCGTACGGCAAGGCCGGCCAGTCGACGTCCATACGGCGATGCTATTCAAAGCCGCTCATCTCCGATGTGCGCTTTCGGTCATCGAGCGCGTGCAAGGAATTCACGGTGGCAGAGTCATCGCGATCTGATGCTCGCCGGTAGTGCATAGTTCCCGACTTTCTGCGCGCGTACAACTCACTGCTGGCGTTCGTGCTGCGTGGAGTACGGGAAACGCTGAGGGCGAGGTGAATGCGATGACTCAAGCAACGGCGACCAGGCCGCGCACACAGACCGTTGACCGGGACGCCATCCGCCCGTTTCGGGTGAGCATTCCGGAACAGGATCTCGTCGAGCTTCGCCGCAGGATCGCGGCTACGCGCTGGCCGACCAGGGAACTCGTCGGCGATCGGTCGCAGGGCGTGCAGCTCGCGACGCTGCGGGAGCTCGCCCGCTACTGGTCGACCGAGTACGACTGGCGCAAATGCGAGGCACGACTGAACGCGCTGCCGCAGTTCACGACCGAGATCGACGGGGTGGAGATCCACTTCATCCACGTCAGGTCCCGGCACGAGAACGCGTTGCCGCTGATCATGACGCACGGCTGGCCCGGATCGGTTATCGAGCTGCTGGAGACCGTCGGTCCGCTGACCGACCCGACGGCGCACGGTGGCACTCCCGACGACGCATTCCATCTGGTGTTGCCGTCGTTGCCTGGCTACGGCTTCTCGGGCGAGCCGACCGAGCTCGGCTGGGAGTCCGGCCGCATCGGCCGCGCGTGGGCGGTGCTGATGAAGCGCCTCGGCTACACGCGCTATGTCGCTCAGGGAGGCGACGTGGGCGCCGCCGTCACGGACGCGATGGGTCGCCAGGCGCCCGATGGGCTGCGCGGCATCCATATCAACCTGCTCGTGGCGTCGATTGGTCTGGGGGACAAACTGCCGGCGGAGTCCGAGCAGGAACGCGCGACGCACGAAGCGGTCAAGAGGTTCACGACGGACGGCTTCGGCTACTTCCTGGAGCAGTCCACCCGGCCGCAGACGATCGGCTACTCTCTCCTGGATTCACCCGTCGGGCTCGCGGCCTGGTTGCTCGACCACGACACGGACAGCTACTACAAGATCTCCCGCGCGTTCGTAGACGGCCAGCCCGTGGGCAAGCTCACCCGGGAGACCATCGTCGACAACATCACGCTGTACTGGCTGACGGGCACGGGCGCCCCGGCCGCCCGCTGGTACTGGGAGCTCGGACGCGCCCAGGCGGCCGGCCAGGCTCCTCCGCCGGTCTCCGTTCCGGTCGGCTTCACGACATTCCCCGGCGAGATCTTCGCTGCCCCGCGCAGCTGGGTCGAGACGGTCTACCCCGGACTCACCTACTTCAACGCGGTCGACCGCGGCGGACACTTCGCGGCGTGGGAGGAGCCGCAGCTCTTCTCCACCGAGGTGCGGGCTGCATTCAGCTCACTGCGCTAACGATGCCAACACACACTACCAATCTCTTTCTCCTCGAAGATCTCGAGGACATCGGAAGGACGAGCGAGCTCGAGAGACGAGAGCTCGATGCGCTTCAGGCGGTTGGGGAGTGGATCAAGACCTTCGTGGTCAGGCCTCACAAAGATCTGGGCCGCGCTGGGCCCGTCTGTCCCTTCGTGCCTGGGGCCCTGGAACGCAGAACATTCTGGCTGACGGCGGCGACGACGCCAAATACAAGGTGATCGTCGTTGTGTTCACTGACTTGCCGCCTGATCGCGCGCCAGGCGTCTTCGACGGCGTCCTGGCGCAGCTTGCAGTGGCGGCATATGCGGAAGATGGAATCGTGTTCGGGCCGTTCTTCGAAGGCCATCAGGGGACTGCGATATACAACTCGAACTTCCGGCCGTTCAGATCGCCCGTGCCGTTTCTGTTCGTGAGGCATGGGGTCATCAGCGACTGGAAGTTCTTCCTGGACAAGAAGGACTGGCTCAGCTTGTGGGCGCGTCGCTTTGGAGAATCCGCAGTCCACGCGCTCGCTGAGGAGCTACGGCACTTGCCATGGCGGGAGCAGCCAGTACTGGACGAGGCTATTGCACTGGTTCAATCCGGAGCATCGCCCCGTCGTCCTCATCGGTGAGCACATAGAGGAGCCCGTCCGGGCCCTGACGCACGTCCCGAATGCGCTGATGGAGCTGCATCAGCAACGTCTCGCGGCGCAGCTCTCCAAGCGCCTCGTTGAAGACGACGCGCTCGAGGCCGCCCGTTCCGGGCACTTCGCCGCGCCGCGCGCTGCCGACAAACAGATTGCCGCGCCAGGCTGGAAAGCGATCACCGGTGTAGAACGTCAGCCCCGTTGGCGCAATCGACGGCAGCCACACGACGGCCGGTGTCTCGATGCCCGGGCCGAACGGACTGTCGACGAGCGACGAACCATCGTAGTTGCGCCCGTAGCTGTAGCGGGGCCAGCCATAGTTGCGCCCGGGGCGGATGACGTTCACCTCGTCGCCGCCATTTGGTCCGTGCTCCGCGTTGAGCACCGCACCGGTCACCGGGTGCACGGTCAGGCCGAGTTGATCGCGATGACCGTATGAGTAAATTTCCGGCCGCACGTTCGGCTTGCCGGCGAACGGATTGTCCGGCGGCGCCGTGCCATCGTCGCGGAGCCGCAGCACCTTGCCGTAGACGTTGTCCAGCAGCTGCGCCTTGTCGTTGAACGGCGCACCGGTCGTCAGATACAGCGTGCCGTCCGGAGCAAACGCCATGCGTGATCCGCTCGGCGCTTCCCACTCGCCGGTGAACAACTCCTTCACGTCCGTGAGCGCCTTGCCGTCGAATCGCCCGCGCGCGACGGTAATCGCCGTCTGCCGCTGCGGCGGCCTCTTCGGATCCGCGTTCGGGACAGTCGGCCCCGGCTTGTTGTAGGTGAAGTAGACGAAACGGTTCTCCGCGAACTTCGGGTGCAGCGCGACCTCGTGCAGTCCGCCATTGCGCAGCGGCGGCGTGATCTGCGTGATGCCGGCGACCGGCTCCGGATCGAGGAACGCGGCCTTGCCACCGGCTCCGGTCGCGTTGCGGACGATTCGCAGCTGCGACGCACGAATCGCCACGAGCGCATCGCCGTTCGGCAGAAAGGCCATGCTGAAGGGATGCGGCAAACCGCGGATGACCGGGGTGACCCGAATCTTCGGGTGCTCGGCGGTTTCGAACGTATAGGACGGCTCGGAGAGCGTCGGCGGTTTGAAGCCGATGTTCGCCGGCTGCTGGCCGGCAACCGCCGTGACGAGCAGCAGGGCTACGACGAGTGCAGTGAGCGTCCTCACCCGTTTGCCAGCAGTCGGCCGTAGCCGGGTGCCTTGACGTTGAGGCCGAGCAGCCGCATGCCCGCCCATAGCGCGTGCGGCAGACTCGAGACGACCGGAACGCGTGTCTCGGTCTCGAGCGGCGAGAGGATCTCGAGTGTGCGCAGACCGCCGCACGACACGAGTAACGCGTCGGCCTTCGATGCCTGCCTGAACACATCGGCGCTGAACTTCTGCAACTCGGGCTGCGAAACCTTGCCCGCATCGCCGATCGCCTCGATGCCGAGCCCCTTCATTGCAGCCACCTCGAACCCGGACTCCGTGAGAAACACTCGCAGCCGCCGATTGACTTCCTCGTTGTATGCGGTGGCCACGGCTACGCGCTTGGCCCCAAACGTTTTAAGACCGTCGATGACTGCCGTGCTCATGCTGGTCGCCTTCAAGCCGGTGGCGTTGCGGATGTCGTTCAGCAGCTTCTCGTTGAACGCGGCGCCCCGGTAGAACGTCAGCGACGTCCCGAGGAGGTCGATGGCCACCGCGCCCCGCTTTTTCAGTTCGACGGCGGCAGGAACGATCTTGTCGATGACCGAGTCGTATCCCTCCGGCGTCATTGTTTTGAGCCCGAGGGCGACGACGGAGAAGCGGATGGCGGAGTCGTACAGCGCGAGGCCCTCGGCAGGAACCGGATAATCGGCTGGCGGTGCGATCAGACCCAGCAGCGGGCGCGTCTGCGCGGATCCGACAGCCGCGCCGACGCCCACGGCCAGTCCCGCCTGGATGAATTCACGTCTGGAAAAAGTCATGGCGGCCTATTCTCTGACTTTCCTCATCCCAGCGCCACATGTTCCCCGCCTGCAGGTGCGTCCCGCCGAACCAGCGATCAAGGCCGCAGATGGCGACGCGATCGAGCCGCCCGGCCAGCACCTCACGACCGGTATCCGTAATCGCCACGGTCCGGCGCAGCCCTTCGGCGCCGGACGCCGTGAGCAGCGCCGGCGTTGCGCCGGCAAGTTCATCGGCGAGATCGTTCAACGACCCATCCGAGACGTAATACGCGCGCTGGCCGTCGTCCATGCGCGGGAAGGCCGACAGCAGCGTGAGGCTGCCGGCAGCGGTCAGCTGAAGGAGACGACGTTCCGAGCGCGAGAGGCCGTCGGTGGTCCCGGGGAACTCGCGCAGAAATCCGGTGATCGCGGAAGCCAGGTACGCCAACGGTGACGTGTCCGACTCACGCAGACGATCGAGCGGCTCCGGAGTCGGCTCGCGGAACGCGCGCCACGCCCGATCGGCCACCGTGTATTGCGCATCCGTGACTCGCTGGCGCGTGTCGAGGAGCGGAACGAGCTCGCTGACCGTCAGCTCGCCAAGACCCTTGAAGGATGGACGTCCCGGGTACGAATCGATGCAGATGAGACTGACCGGCTTGGACGCGGGGAGATGATCGCGGATCCAGGTCAGAAGCTGAATCAGGTTGAGTTGATCGAACAGATCGTGCTCGTACCAGAGCACGAGCTCGCGATACGCGTCGTGTTCAGCGATGACGCGCCGCCACTCTTTCAATCCCGCGACGGTGTCGCCAAACGACGGCTCGGCGTTGCCACCGAGGTGCCGCGCACGCACCTCCAGGAGCTCCGCGTCGCTCAGGCCTCCCGGAACGGGACCATCGTGAAGCGGATCAGCCCAGATCGAAACCGCCCCGGGAATGCGGGCGGCTCCGATCGTCATCGTGGTGCTCGTGCCGTTGGCGACGTGCAGGAACTCGTTCACGCTTTAGCTTGCGCACGCGGCCTGCTCCTGGAACAACCAGTCCACAGCCCTGACCGCTTCGGCGGCGGTGCGGACGTGTACTGTAGCCCGGGACGGGTCCTCTCCCGTGCCATCGCGATCGAACCAGACGCGCTGGATGCCGAATACCTCGGCGGGAACGATGTCGTGCTGCCAGTCGGACGCAATGTGAACCCAGCTGTCCTTGCGCGCCTGCGACAGCAGCTGAAACGCGCGAAAGTGCCAGAGATCCGGCTTACGGGCACGAATCCGCTCCGCGGTCACGAACAGGTCAAACGGCTGACGGAACGTCCGATGCGCCGCTTCGAACTGCTCATCGTCGAGGTTGGTCAGCACGCCGAGCTTGTAGCCGCGGAGACGAAGCTCCGCCAGCAGCGACTCGACATCGCCGAACGGTTGCGCCGGAGACCCATCGCGATCGACGAGCGTCCCGAAACAATCAAACGTGACCCACCGGTTTTGTATGGCCGGAAACACTGGAACCTCCTTCCTTTAGTTGTTAGACGCGCTTTCCGCCGGCTGGTTAGACCCAGCCGCCCTGAAAAGCAAAAAGGCCATCACCCCGTCGGATGATGGCCCCTAAAGACCTGCCCTTGCTAAGATCGCTGGTCCTCGTCCCTACATCATCCAGATACGCCCTCGGCGTCGGCATGATCGCCAAACTGGCATGCGCACACGCCGACCCACTTCGTGAGTAACGGCGTCTGGCAAATGCGCTGTGACAGTTTCACGGGGACCTCGGGTTTCTGCTCGACGATCATACCGGAGTTGTTCGATTCTTCCAATGAAAACGTTAAAGTGTCAGCCTGACAATCGTAATCTTCATTCGTAGTGTCCGCCTTCAGGCGGACCAATGGAGGGGATCGATGAGACTCGCGGCGCGTACTCTCGGGGCGCTCCTGGTACTGGGCACCGGTTCGGCCAGTGCCCAATGGCTCAATTACCCGACTCCGGGAATCCCGCGGACGAAGGATGGCAAGCCAAACCTCTCCGCGCCTGCGCCGCGCACGGCGGACGGCAAACCGGATTTCTCTGGTGTATGGGGACTCGACGCCGGGCCGGCACTGTTCTACATCGCCGGCGAGCTGAAGCCCGGAGAGGCCAGTCCAACGGTCGCCAAACTGCTGCAGGAGCGCGCAGAAAACATTCAGTTCGACGATCCGTTCGTGCACTGCCTCCCGGAGGGCCCACGTTTCAGTCACTTCCTCGCCTTCCCGAAGAAGATCGTCCAGACCCGGCAACTCATCATTGTCCTCGGCGAAGACCTGAGTTATCGGCAGATCTTTCTCGACGGCCGTCCGCTGCCGAAGGATCCAAACCCAAGCTTCATGGGTTACTCCGTCGGCCGATGGGAGGGCGACACGCTCGTCGTCGAGAGCATCGGCTACAAGGAACGCACGTGGCTCGATTTTGCCGGTAACCCGCACAGCGAACAGCTCCGCCTCACAGAGCGCTGGCGCCGCCTCAACTTCGGCAGGCTGGAGATTCAGGAGACGTTTGTCGACCCGGTGTATTACAAACGGCCACTGAACGTGAAGGTGGTCGGGACGCTCGTGCCCGATACGGAACTGCTCGAGTACGTCTGCAACGAGAACGAACGGGATCGGCCGAAGCTCGTCGGAACGGCCACTGAAATGAGCAAGCAGTACAAGCCGGTGAAAGTCGCACCCGAGGTGCTTGCGCAGTACGTGGGCGCCTACGACTTCCGGTTTCCGGAGAATCCTACGGTCCCGTCGATTTGGCCGGTGACACTCAACGAAGGGACGCTGTTCATCGGCCCTGTGCCTCTGATCGCCATCTCGGATTCGCTCTTTCTCCTCGGGACCAATCCGTTGGAGTTCATCAAGGATGCCCAGGGACGGGTTACGCATTTCTCCACGATCTTCGTGGAAGGCGATCTCATCGGACGGAGAGTGCCCGACAAGAAGTAGCGGATCTATAGCGGATCGGGGATTCGATAGAACTCGTCGAGCCGGTGGTCCGGATGCAGCCTCAGCGCTTCGCGCTGGACTTCCAGATACCAGCGGTAGCGCACGGCGCGACGCCGGAGCTCGCGGTACTCGGCAACCTCTGGAGACCGGTGCGACCAGTGTACGTCGCCGATGCGTGCACGCAGCGTCTGCAGCTGCTCAATCAGCGATTCGAGCGTCTGGCTGATCCGCCGCAGCGCTGCCGCGCGCTCCTCCATCAGCTCGAGCTCGATTCGTCCCTGACGTTCCGCGGTTTCTCGACGGCCCATGCAGTTATTTTGCCTTACGATGCCGGCAGGTCCGCCTAAAGGCGGACACTACGTGAGACTGGGTCCGCCTGAAGGCGGACACTACTGGAGATGACGTTGACGCGCAGGCTTGAAGACATTCTCGCCGCCTACGAGCGCCATGCCTCTCTGGAGGAGGCGTCCACCATCCCGGCGGACTGGTACACGGACTCACGCGTCCTGGACCTGGAACGGCGGACGGTGTTTTCGAGGAGCTGGCAGGTCGCCGCTCGAGTCGAGCAACTACATGACGCCGGCCGGTTCGTGACGTGCGAGCTGCCGTCCGGCGAGCCGATCGTCCTCGTCCGCGGCAGCGATGGCGTGCTGCGCGGGTTCTTCAATGTCTGCCGTCATCATGCGGCGGCGGTCGTGCCCGCGCCCGAGGGAACGGCCACCAACCTGCGCTGTCCCTATCACGGCTGGACGTATGGACTCGACGGCGCGCTGAAGGGGACGCCCGACTTCAACGGAGTGTGCAACTTCGATCGCTCGGCCAACGGCCTGGTGCCGGTCGACACCGGTATCTGGGAACAATGGGTATTCGTGAGGCTGACGCCGGAGGGCCCGACACTCGACGAATTCATCGGCGCAGATTTGAAGCTGCGCTTTCCCGCCACTGATGTCAGCCGACTGCAGTGGATGGAACGGCGCTCGTATACGGTCGATTGCAACTGGAAGGTCTTCGTCGACAACTACCTCGACGGCGGGTATCACGTGCCGCACCTGCACAAGGGCCTCGACAGCGTGCTCGACTACAGCACCTACACGATCGAGAACGGTATACGCTTCTGCCTGCAGTCAAGTCCGATGGTGGCCGCTGGCGCCGACGAGCGGACCGGCGCGGTGCGGACTGGGGACCGCGCAATCTACCTCTGGCTCTATCCGAACTTCATGATCAACTGCTACGCCGGTGCGATGGACACCAATCTGGTGCTGCCGCAGGGGCCGGATCGCACGGACGTGATCTTTGACTTTTATTTCGCCGACGTGTCGGCAGCCGCGCGTGCGCGAAATCTCGAGAGCATTGCGGTCAGCGAGCAGATTCAGGACGAGGATGTCGGGATCTGTGCGTCGGTACAGCGCGGATTGCACTCGCGCGCATACACCGCCGGGAGGCTGTCGGTCAGACGCGAAGCCGGCGAGCACCTCTTTCACCGGCTGCTTTACGACGACCTTACATCTCCGCCCATCGACGCAGCAGGTTGTGATACACGGCGGTGAGCTGCACCGGCGCAGAACTCTCCGGGATCTCGCCGGCGACGCGCCGGATGGCGTTGTCGAGATCGAACAGCAGCGTGCGCTGCCCCTCGTCTCGCACCATGCTCTGAATCCAGAAGAACGACGCCACGCGTACGCCGCGCGTGACGGGCTGCACGTTGTGCAGGCTGGTCGCGGGATACAACACCAGATGACCGGCCGGCAGCTTGACGCTGTGCACGCCGTAGGTGTCCTCGACTAACAGCTCGCCGCCGTCGTATTCAGACGGCTGGCTGAGAAACAGCGTCGCCGAGAGATCCGTTCGCAGACGTGCGCCGCCGGCGGCCTGCCGGATGGCGTTGTCCACGTGATTGCCGAATGACTGCCCGCCCTGATAGCGATTGAAGAGCGGCGGAAACACCCGCTGCGGCAGCGCCGCGGAGAGAAACAGCGGGTTGCCGGTCAGCGACTTCCCGATCATGTCGCCGAGCTCGCGCGCGACCGGATGATCCTCAGCCAGCTGCTGGTTGTCCTTCACCTGCGCCGACTGGTGCCCGGCGGTGACGCGCCCGTCCACCCACTCCGCCTCATCCAGCCGGCGGCGCGCATGCGCCACCTGCTGGGCGGAAAGGACATCCGGAATCTGCAGCAGCATGGCGACCGATCAGTAGCGCACGCGCAGCGTGAGCGCCGCGGAACGCGGGGTGCCGGGGTTGTAGCGGCCACCGTTGTTGTTGATGCTGCGAATGTAGCGCTCGTCGGTCAGGTTGTAGACGTTGAGCCTCAGCGACAGATACGCGTTGACCGGATACTCGGCAAGCGCATCGACGACGTGGAACGCCGGCAGCTCGATGGTGTTCGCAGCATTGATGAACGAGGAGCCGGTGAAGCGCACGCCGCCGCCCAGCGACAGCCCATCGCCCACGGGCAGCCGATATGTCGACCAGATGCTCCCCGACGCCTCCGGCGTCAGGATCAGCCGCCGCCCGTTGTTCGCCTCGCCCTGCGAGCGGAACTCGCTGTCGAGATATCCGATGTTGGCGAGCACGTCCCAGCGGTCTGTCACGCGGCCCATCGCCCCGAGGGTGACGCCGGTCACCCGCTGCTCGTCGTCCTGGTTGAAGATCGGGGGAATCGCGGTCGCGTCGACCGTGAAGATGACGTTCTCGTTCCGCGTATGGAAGAGCGCGCCATTCAGAGACAGACGGCCGCCCGCAACGTCCCACTTGCTGCCGACCTCGTAGTTGGTGGACTTCTGCGGATCGACGTTCGGGTTGTTGACGTTGTTCGCCTGCGCGCTGAGCGTGAAATTGGCGCCGCCCGGCGGCGTCAGCGACGTGCCGTACGACGCGTAGATGTTGCCGACGGCGGTGGCGCGAAAGAGGACGCCCGCTTTTCCGCTGATGAGACTGTCGCGGGCGTCGATCGCGGTGCTGACCCCGTTCGCGGCAATCGATTCGAACCCGGTCTCGTAGCGCTCCCAGCGCAGCCCGCCCATGACTTGCCACCGCCCGGTCAACTCGATCGAGTCGAAGGCATACGCCGCCACCGTCGTCGAATGACCCGCCGTCGACGCGACACCCCGCGCCGGCGCGTAGTCGGCGATGACGTCGCCAGGATTCGGCGAAAAGACGTTCACCGGCGCGCGCGTCCCGAGTCCGGTCAAC
>JBOGIQ010000069.1:0-21361 GCA_050742535.1 Vicinamibacterales bacterium
CTTGAGAGCGTAGAGCCACCACCACGTCGATTCACAGGCTTGCCAAAGAATTCACCGTGACCGGCTGACCTTCAACGGTGCGCGTCTTAAGGACGGAGCACGCTGATGCGGAGCATTGTTTACAGTCCTTGGACTGTTCCTGGTGATGGAGAGTGCCCACGCGGAATGCGTAGGGTTCGACATCTGTACCCGTTTCAAACATTCCGGATCGGTGTTTGTCGCCGACGTCCGTGACATCGCCAGGGTGAAAACCGTCGCCGGTTCATGGAACAACTTCTGCAGTAGACAAGGGCCGTCTGATCTGGACTCGTGAGCACCCGGACGTCCGAGTCACGCTGCGGCGAACGTCAGGTGCAACTTCCGTTGTCTCGACGAATCGTCAGGGCGTCTTCCTATTCGATTGGGTGCGTCCAGGCGATTACTACGTCAGCGTGGAAAACCAGCGAGGGTATCCGCGACTGCGGCAGCGAGTGGTCGTGGGTACAGGTCAGAGTTGTCTCAGTCTTCCGCTGTTCGAAATACCGGTTCGCCGGTAGCGCACGGCTACCTAGAAGCGGACCAAGACAAGCACGCCGTTTCGATCCTTCCCAAGGAACGGAGAGAATGCGAGCCTTGATGTCTGCCCGGGCGATACATAGGGGAGCCTCCCGCCCTCATGAGCACGATCGACCAACGCTCCGACAAGGGCACCGACACCCGAAAGCAGCAAAGGGGCTCCCACTTTCGCTGAAGGGAGGACGTAGCCCTCTCCAGAGCCGGCGATTGCCAGGATACTCAGCGCCGCGCCGGCCCCTACGGCTGCTCCGATCAAAGCGCCATTAGCGAGGCCGTCCTTCTCGTGTACTGTGCTGACTTGGGACCGCGCGAAGTTCTGGTTGTGTCGTAGCGCTTGGGACGATCGGGCCATGGCCTGGGCTTCAGCGATCGCGGGCCACAACGCGATCGACACCGCCAGCCCAGTGAACCATCGTCGTGTTGAACTCGTCATGGCTCTCTCACCTCATCTCTCTGCGTAATCAATGCGTGGAATCAGAGGCAAGTGGCTCATGATCTGAATGGACCTGGTGGAGCACCCGATTGAAACGGAAATCCCTGCGTCCAAGCGCTAGCGCAATCGCGGCAATGGTGGTGTCCCTTGCCGCGTGTAGTGCCAGATCGCCGCGGCCGGCCGAATCCGAGCTCGCTCCGGCCGTTCCGCGGCAGGTTCACGCTGAAATCCGCGATTCGTCCGTGGACGCGCTTCCGGATTACCGCATCCTGGTCACGCCAGACCTCGTCCTTGCCGTCGTCGACGTCAGCGCGGATGACATCGTCTTCCGGCTGCGACATCGGCCGGGGTCATTTGAATCGGCAATCACGAGGTTCACCATCGATCTCGACATTGATCAGAATGCGTCCACGGGCTCAGACGGCATCGAGTACCACGTCTTCGTTTTTCCGGCCGGTGGAAAGGGCGCGGACGTGGCACGGACGACGAGTACGAGCTACGCCGTTGTCGGGACGGTTCCAGTGAGCTTCGTCGAGGAGGGTTGCGACGTCGCGATACCGCGATCGCTCCTGAAGGACGAGAATGGTCGCTTCGATTTCCGGGTGCGCGTCTACGCGCAACCGGCATTGCCGCTCGTTCTGGATGTGCTGCCGGATAACGGGCTGGTGCGAATCCAATGATGGTGATGGCTGGCCAGATCCGCCTGGATTGGCGCACACTGAATAGCCAATGAAACGGTTGCTGACGCTCGCCGGGATTCCGCTGCTCTCGATCGCCTCGGCGACCGCGGCGTCTGCGCAGGCGCAGCCGCCGGCCGCATGCCGCGCGGCCATCGACGAGCGGTTGCCGGGCTGGCAGTTGTCCCCGCCGCCCGCCGATCTCGCCCAGATGGCGAAGCAGAAGAAATTCTCGACCAACGTCGTTCAATCGGACTTCGACGACAACGGAACGCGCGATACGGCCGTTCTGGTCGTCATGCCCGGAACGGGCGACCTCCATCCGCGCCAGCGCATCGCCGTCTGCCTGTCACAGGCCGGCAAGATCAATCTTCATGTGATCAGCGACCCGTACTGCGGCGACGGGATCAGCGTGGCCCCGAAGGGCACTCGCGCATGGGACTTCACGACCGAGAAGCGGGTGACCTACTGGACCAACGGCGTGTCTGCCTATTGCTACGAGAAGGCGGGCGGGACGTATCTCTTCAGAGACGGGAAGTTCGTCCTGATTGTCGACAGCGACTGACGTATGACCTTCGTCCTCCGCACGACTGACGTCGTTGATGACGGCCTGCGCGCGGCGATTGCGGGCCCGCTCATCGCCTACAACGAAGCGAAGACGGGGCGGAACGATTACCGGCCGCTGATCATCGCCATCGACGACGCGGAAGGCCGCGTGATCGGTGGGCTGTGGGGACGCACGGTCTACGACTGGCTGTTCGTCGAGCTGCTGGTCGTGCCGGACGCGCTGCGCGGGCGCGGGCTCGGGACCGAGCTGATGAAGCGCGCCGAGGACGAAGCGCTGAAGCGCGGGTGTCACAGCGCCTGGCTCGACACCTTCGAGTTCCAGGCGCGCGGGTTTTACGAACGTCTCGGCTACAGTTGCTTTGGTGAATTGCGTGACTATCCACCCGGCCACGCTCGATATTTCATGAAGAAAACCCTCAAACAGAACTGATTTATGTTTGGCACAGAACATCTGGCGTTGTTCATCGTCAGCGGATTCCTGCTGAACATCACCCCCGGCCAGGACACGCTCTACATCGTTGGCCGCACGGTCTCGCAGGGCCGCCGCGCGGGCGTGCTGTCGGTCCTCGGCATCTCCTCCGGCTGCGTCGTCCACACGATTGCGGCAGCGTACGGGCTGGCGGCGATTCTTGCGGCGTCGGCAAATGCGTACGTCGTAATCAAATTCGCCGGCGCGGCGTACCTGGCGTATCTGGGCGTTCGAATGATGCTCTCCGGACCCGTCGCCGGCGACGCTCCATCGACATTCGGCCGGGATTCGGCCTGGTCGATCTACCGTGCCGGACTGGTCAGCAACGTGCTGAATCCGAAGGTGGCGCTGTTCTTCCTCGCGTTCCTGCCGCAGTTCGTGACTCCCAACGCGGAATCGCGCGTGCTCGCGTTCCTGTTTCTCGGCGCCGTCTTCATCTTCAACGGCACGCTGTGGTGCTTCTTTCTCGTGTGGGCCGCGTCCGCGGTGAAAGAACGCCTGCGCGGCACGCCCTCGTCCGGTCTGCTGCTGAAACGGGCCGTCGGAGCAATGTTCGTCGGTCTCGGCGTGAGGCTCGCGGTTTCGAAATGACTCGTGCGATCTACCTGCTCGTAACTGCGCTCGGCCTGACCGTCGCGGTCGATGCGTTTCAGCGTGGTACCCAGCCAGCCTACCGTGTGCGCTTCGCGGGCGACGTCGACCTGATGGGACTGGAGATTCGGTATCAGCTCACCGGGCCGTTCGGCGGTGTCCGGACTTTCGTCCGAACAGATCCTGCCGTCCGCGATTACGCGATCGACACGAGCTATGAGGGTCGGAAGGCGCGGGCGCTGAAGGCCATTGTCTATCGGCCCGGATTCCGCTTCGTCTTGCTGGCGGAACCGGCACTCGAGGACAGTCGCGTCGAGGCGGCGCCCATCAACCTCGAGCCGTTGACCTCGATTCCGCTGTCGGGAAACATCGTCCTGGCGCGACCGGTGAATGGCCTCATGATCGAGGCTCGCTACCTTGCTCGCTGGGGGCATGAATTCTTTGGCATCGCCGACGGCTCCGTCGAGGCCTTTACCGTCGCGAAATCGACGATCGCGACCGATGGCACGTTCACGCTCAACGTGCCGGATTTTGTGCGCGATCCTGTGCCGGCAGCGTACGCTCGCGACTTACTCGGAAGCCTGCAGTTGGTCGTTCGGGAATCGGCGTCAGGGAATATCCCGTACGGACTGGAGGACGTCCAACGTCGCGGACGTCCTGCCGAACTTGCCATCGCACCGCATTACCCGCAGGACCTGCAGCTCGTGGTTGTTCCTCGTTAACGGCGACACGCATGAGACAGCTCATTTCCAGCGGCAGCCCGTACGAACCGAAGGTCGGAATCTCGCGCGCCGTGCGCGTGGGATCGTTCATCGCCGTGTCGGGGACGGCACCCTTGCGGGACGGGAAGACAGTCGGAGTAGGTGACCCCGCGGCGCAGGCCAGACGCTGCCTCGAGATCATCAGGGAAGCGCTCGAGCGCGCGGGGACGACGCTGGATCACGTTGTTCGGACGAGAACACTCCTGACCCGAATCGAGGACTGGCAGGCCGTGGCCGCGGTGCACGGGGAGTTCTTCGGCGCCATCCGTCCGGCGAACACGATCATGCAGGTGTCGCGATTCATCGATCCCGACTGGCTCGTCGAGTTCGAGGCCGATGCGGTCGTGAGCGACTGAAGAGCTACGTCGATGGCTGTTGCAACCTTCGGCCTCACGCACCTCGCGCTGGCGGTCAAGGATCCAGCGCGCGCGTTCGGCTTCTACCGTGACGTCTTCGGCATGGTGGCTGTGTACAACAAGCCGGACTTCGTCCAGGCGCAGACACCTGGCTCGCGTGATGTGCTCGTGCTCGAGAGGTCGCGCCGCCGCACGGCCGGAACCGGCGGGGTAGCGCACTTCGGTTTTCGCCTGACCGATCCAGCCGATATCGATCGCGCCGCTGCGGCTGTCAGAGAAGCCGGAGGTACCGTCGTCGAGCAGGGGGAATTCGTGCCCGGCGAGCCCTATCTCTTCGCGCGCGACCTCGACGGATACATGCTCGAGATCTGGTACGAGCTTCCGACGAAGGTCGATCCGCCGAGCTAGCTCCCCCTCGCACGCCTGTTGCATCCACCCACGGCGGAGGCGGGAAATGATCAGGGCACTCTTTCGACTGATCCTGCTGGCGGTGCTCGTTGTCGGAATCGCGGCCTTCTTCTTTGGCTATCGCTGGGGTTCGGACGGCCCCGAACGTGTGGACATCTCCGACCGGCCGGCGGCCACGACCGGCGAACGCGACCCAATCGACACGACGCGGGCGCGCGAAGCTGGTGCTGAGGTTGGCGAGGCCGTCGCCGAGGGCGCGAACGAAGCGAAGCGGGTGGCTGAAGCAGGAGCGCTGACGGCAAAGATCAAGGCCAAGATGGCGCTCGACGACGGCGTCAAGGCGGCGAAGATCGACGTCGATACCGCCGGTTCGGTGGTCACGCTGTCCGGCCGCGTCGGCAGCGAGGCCGAACGCGCGAGGGCCGTTCAGCTGGCGCGTGAAACGGACGGCGTCACTTCGGTGGTGGACGAGCTTACGGTAGAAGCAAGGAGATAGGGCGAGTTATCGCCTTTTCCCGTGGCACTGAAGGCTGCGGCCGTGTGCCGGCTTCGCGAGAAAACCCCGAGTTTGATCGCTTGTCCCCGGTAGCTCGTTGATGAAGTGCCCAACGATCAGACCAGTAGTTTGGCTGATCCCACTCACCCAAGTCATGAGAGCACCAGGGAAGTCGATCGTCGTGAACTTTTTATCATCCTTGATAAAGCCGTGCACTCGCCGGTCGGCGTCAACGAAACGACCGACAATACGTCCGCACGCATCGATGCCGTGAGGTTCCGTCACCACGGCGCCCGGGACGTCGAAGATCGTATAAGTGTTCCCGTCGTAGACGAAACCGTGCTCACGCAAGTCGCCATCGGCGAACCATCCCACGACATGGCCGGCATCATTAATGCCATAAGCCAACGTGAAGCCAGGACTGAACGCCCCAGGGACGTCAAGCTGCGTAAATGTGCCGTCGCTGTGGCGGATGAAGCCATGGTTTCCCGGGGCGGGCGTGAGCACCAGATAGCTTCCGACAATCTCGCCTCGGGTGTTGATTGCTTGAGGCGTAAAGGAGAGGACGCCGGGTGGGGGCACTAAGAACTCGACGGTGGCCCCATCCATCAGGTAAGAGGGGCCGTTCGCGTCCTGCGCCTTCCCCACGATCTGGCCGATGTCGTTGATGTCGTGAGCCCTGGTGCCACCGATTGGGAGTTCGAAAATCGTGTATGCGGTACCGTCGAAGACGAATCCCGCAGAAAAGTCCCGGTCCGCGAGAAACGTTGTGCCGACGACATAGCCGGCGTCATTGAGTGTTTTATCTCATATGTATAGCTCCTGATAACATCCGGCGGGCCTGACACACTTTTCATCCGGCTACCACCAAGCGCGCGATCGGTTTCGCGCGGCCGCGTCGCGCCTTGGCTGGCAGCTGGACGCTCACCCGATCGACGCCGCCGGACCGCGCGGCGAGCAGCTGACGATCGACGTTGCCGCCTCGAGCGGCGATCCCGAGCGCGTGCTCGTCGTCTCGTCGGGCATGCACGGCGTCGAGGGGTTCTTCGGATCGGCAGTCCAGCTCGCGCTGCTCGACCGGTGGGCCGCCACCGGGCCGCCGCCCGTGAAGTGCGTGTTCCTTCACGCCCTCAACCCGTACGGCTTCGCGTGGATCCGGCGGGTTGACGAACACAACGTCGATCCAAACCGGAACTTTCTCGTCGAGGACGAACGGTTCGAGGGCGCGCACGAACGCTACGCGCAGCTCGATCCATTCCTGAATCCGCAGTGGGGATCTTCGTTGTGGGAACCGTTCACGCTCAAGGCGCTGCCGCTCGTCCTCAGATACGGAGTGCCGACCCTGCGCCAGGCCATCGCGGAAGGGCAATACGACTATCCGCGCGGTTTGTTTTTCGGCGGCGCGGAACCGTCACAGATGCACCGGCTGCTGGACCAGCACTTCCCGCGTTGGCTGCAGGGCAGCAGAAGCGTCGTCCATCTCGACTTTCACAGCGGACTAGGCACACGCGGGACGTACAAGCTGCTGATCGACTACCCGCCGAGCGATCGCCAGCGGAGCCGGCTGGCCGGGTGGTTTGGTTCCGATTCGTACCGGACGGCGGAGTCGAGCCGGATCGCGTACACGGCGAAAGGAGGATTCGGCCGCTGGTGCGTGTCGCGCCGCTTCGCCCCCGACTACCTGTTCGCCTACGCCGAATTCGGAACCTATTCGCCGATTCAGATGCTGGCCGGACTTCGCGCCGAGAATCAGGCGCACCACTGGGACACGCCCGATTCGCCGGCAACGCGTCGTACGAAAGGACGGCTCAAAGAACTGTTCTGTCCTGCCGACGCGGAGTGGCGCGCGCAGGTCCTCGAGCGCAGTCTCGCAATCGTTCAGCGCACGCTGCAGGAGCTCCCGCGATTACGATCAGACGGGTAAGGCAGGAGGTCACAAGACGATATGGCGCTTCCGTTGCCAGCAATGGACCCGTGCTACCTGTGCGGGATCGTGGCCGGACACTCAGACGGCTGGAATCTGCTCGGCCAGGACGATCTCACGGTGACGATTCTGAACGGCCGGCAGTTCGAGGTTGGCCAGTGCATGGTGCTGCCGAAGCGCCACGCCCCCACGCTGCTCGACCTCGACGACCTGGAAGGGGCGGCCGTGATGGCTGCCGCCCGGCGAATCATGCAGGTCATGGTCGACGAGTTTGCCACCGATGGCGTGCTGCTGTATCAGAACAACGGCACCGGCAGCGGCCAGGAAGTCCCGCACTTTCACCTGCATGTCGTCCCCAGGCGGCCGGTGAGCGACTGGGGATTCGGTCCACCGCATCTGGCGAAGCTCGAGGCACAAAGACGCGCGGCCCATTCGGATTACGCGACCGTCACCGAGGAAAAGCTGCGGACCGTGCAACTGCTGCGACGGCATTTCGCCGGCGTGTGACGGACTAGAATCGAAAAATGTCACTGCACCAGGCATCAGTCATCTGGGAACGCGCCGAGGGCGCGAAGTTCGTTGACAACCGGTATAGCCGTGCCCACCGCTGGGAGTTCGATGGTGGCGCGGTCGTGCCGGCATCCGCATCTCCGGCCGTCGTGCCGGTGCCGCTCTCGGATCCGGCTGGCGTCGATCCGGAAGAAGCGTTTGTCGCGTCGCTCTCGAGCTGCCACATGCTGTGGTTCCTCTTCTTCGCCGCGAAGGGCGGTTTTGTCGTCGATGCCTATCGCGACGCGGCAGCAGGTCACATGGAGAAGACCGCCGACGGCAATCAATGGATGGCGCGCGTCGTCCTCCGGCCCGAGATTCGATTCTCCGGTGCGGCGCCCGACGCGGCATCGCTTGCCGGCATGCACGATAAGGCGCATCACGCCTGTTTCATCGCCAATTCAGTGAAGACGGCCGTCACCGTCGAGGGAATGGAATAGCTGGCGGGCAGGCTCTTTCTCGTTCGTCACGCACACTCGGAGTACACCCCCGACGAGATGCGCGGGCTGTCCGACGCCGGCCGCCGGGAGGCACAGCGTGTCGCCGACCTGCTCGAAGGCCATGACGTGGCGGCAATCATCTCCAGTCCGTACACCCGCGCGATTCAGACCGTGCAGCCGCTGGCCGATCGTCTGGGAATGACGATCGAGATCGATCCCGATCTGCGCGAACGTCATCTGTCATCCGGCCCGCTCGACGACTTCACGGCCTGGCTCGAGGCGACGTGGCGGGACTTCCACCTGGCCCATCCTGGTTGCGAGTCGAACGGCGCGGCGCAGGCGCGCGTCCGCCGGGCTATTCGCAGGATTGCCGCGAGCGGTGACAGCCGCGACGTTGTCATTGCCACTCACGGCACCGTGCTGTCGCTGTTTCTGCGCACGCTGGATCCCGCGGTTGATTTCGAATTCTGGGCGCGAATGTCGCTGCCCGATATTTACGTCGTCACGACTCCTCCGGACGACGGATGGTCGTATCGGCGAGTCTGGTCCTGAACATATTTCGCGTTCCGGTGTCCAACTCTCACAGGACAGAGAGATGGCCGAGCTTCCGCTTCCGCGCACCAATTCGGACATGAACATCACGCCGATGATCGACATCCTCCTTGTCCTTCTCGTGATCTTCATGGCCGCACTGCCACTGAGCCAGCGTGGCCTCGACGTGAATCTGCCGCCAGCGTCGCCGCCCGGCTCGGTGCCGCCGGCCTCGCAGATCGTCGTTGAGTACACGGCCGACAAGCGGCTCTCGATCAACAGTCAGGAAGTGCTGTACGCCGATCTCAGTGATCGTCTGCGCACGCTCTTCGAAACCCGTACCGACAAAACGCTGTTCGTGATGGGGGCTGGCAGCCTGCGCTACGGAGACATCGTCCCGGTGATCGACACGGCCAGGGGAGCCGGGGTGACACGAGTCGGCATCATCACCGAACGGACGCGGGCGCCGCACAACGTTTCACAAAAAGAGCGCTGAAGGAGCGGCAATTGCACACTGATTCGCCCGTTAGTGCTTTCCAGCTACAGATTCCAGCCAACTCGACCACGTATAGTCGGTTTTGTGACTACAGCCGCGCGTCAGAGGTGGGAATACCGGGTCGTGGAGACGGCCGATCGCGAATCACTCCAGCCCGAGCTGACGCTCGCCGGTCACGAGGGCTGGGAACTGGTGTCATCCACGGCGATGTTCAACACCTGGATGAGCAAGGTCGTCTACGTCCTCTTCCTGAAACGTCCGCTCCCCTAGCAAAGGGAAGTTTCAAGTAACAAGTTTTCAAGTAACAAGCAAGTTGACAAGTGACTTGCCACTTGCCACTCGTGACTTGCAACTTCAGTGAACGGACTCTCCCGTGATGTCGTCCTCGTCCGGTTCGAGGTGCGGAATTTCCAGACGGCGGATTGTGTCGATGGCGACCGCAAGCGTCTTCTCTGCGGCCTTCGACGCGGAGGACTGCCGCAGTCGGCGCTGCGTCTCGCGCAGCGCGCGCAGCACCTGCGCGCGGTCGAATCGCTGCCCCTGACAGTGTTCGCAGAAGCTCATCGTCGCTCCGTTGCCCCCTTTATGACTCTTTACGACTCTTACGCTACTACGGCTTCGGCCGGCTCAACAACGGTCGCCTGATACCAGCCATTTCGTAGGGCACCGCTTTAGCGGTGCCGCGCACGAGTCCGGATCGTGAGGAGCAGATAAACAACAAAACTGATCGCAAACGTGACGAACCACGCGTAGCTGTAGAACGAGTCCAGCCAGGTAGGAGACGCCACCTGGCCCCCGGGTGTGACCGCCGCGCGCAGAAAGCCGGGAATGACCGGCAGCATCGCCACGATCAGCGCCGCCATCGCCTTGTAGTTGACGCCGTTCGAATACCGGTACCGGCCGTTCACGTCGAAGAGGTCCGGCGTTGAAAGCTGCCGCCGGCGGAGCACCCTGGTCACCGCCACGCCGATGAACGCGAACAGCGTCATCGTTGGCGGCAGTCCGATCGCCTGGCCAATCGCCTGCGCGCGCTGGCTGCGCGCGTAGCGGGAGAAGTCCGGGATGTTCAGGCTGAGCGTCGCCCAGTAGCCGACATTGGCGGTCAGCGCGGCAGGAAACAGCCGCCAGAATGGCGTGTCGGACGTCTGCAGTCGTTCTGATTCGCTGAGCAGCCGGCCAAGACCTCCGACCTGCCCGATTGCCCACGCGAGCAGGAGCAAGCCGCCAGCCAGCAGGAGGGGAGCCGACCAGCTGTTGAGGATCTTGATGCCCTCGACCCCTCGAATGATGACGCCGACCTGCAGCAGCCAGAACGCCGCGAACGCGATCCACGTATTGCCCGGCAGCGTCGCCCACGCCGGCATGGCGGCGGAGAGGAGTGCATTCAACGCCAATCCGCCGATCCACGTCTGAATCCCGAACCAGCCGCACGCCACCAGCGCGCGAAGCACCGCCGGCACGTTGGCGCCACGGACGCCGAAACTGGCGCGGCACAGAACGGGGAACGAGATGCCGTACTTCGTGCCGGCGTGCGCGTTGAGAATCATCGGCAGCAGCACGATCAGGTTCCCCAGCAGGATGGTCAGCATCGCCTGCCACCAGTGCATCCCCTGCTGCATCAGTCCGGACGCAAGGGTGTAGGTGGTGAGGACGACGCTCATGCTGATCCAGAGCGCGACCATGTCGTACGCCGACCACGTCCGGCGCGCCGGCGTCGTCGGGGCGAGGTCGGAATTCCAGAGCGCGCTTGCCCGGATCTCGTGGGTCGATAGCGTGGACATGAATGGGGACGTGGCGAATGATAGCTGGGTTGCCAATGCGAATCGCGGCGCTTTACGACATTCACGCCAACCTGCCGGCGCTCGACGCGGTGCTCGCGGAGCTTCGCCGCGAGCGCGTGGACGAGATCATCGTCGGCGGCGACGTCCTGCCGGGTCCGATGCCCTGCGAAACACTGGCGCTGCTCTCGAGCCTGCAGGCGCCCGTGAAGTTCATTCACGGCAACGGCGAATTGGCCGTGCTCGCGCAGATTGAAGCCGCTGATCCCTCGTCGGTCACCTATTGGGGAACCACGTCCGGCAATCCGCCGCCGGAGAGTGTGAAGGAAACGTTCCGCTGGACCGCGGCGCAGATTTCATCAGGATGCGGTCCGCTGCTACGCTGGCCGAGGACGTATCGCCGGACCATCGACGGAATCGGAGAGGTGCTTTTCTGCCATGCGACCCCGCACAGCGAAACCGATTGTTTTACTCGACTGACGCGTGAAGATGCGCTGGCGCCTGTATTCAACACCGTCGATGCCGCTCTGGTGGTGTGCGGCCACACGCACATGCAATTCGATCGCGTCGTGGCGGGTGTGCGGGTCGTCAATGCCGGCAGCGTGGGAATGCCGTTCGGGAAGCCCGGCGCGGACTGGCTGATTCTCGGTCCTGATGTCGAGCTGCGGCACACCGACTACGACTTCGAAGAGGCGGCGGCGCAGGCTCGAGCGACGACGTATCCGCAGGCGCGCGAGCTCGCAGAATCGATCGTGAAGCCGCCTTCAGAGGCGGCAATGCTCGACATCTTTACGGCGTTATCGTTCCCGTGACCGCAGTGGGGCGAGCCTTGCAGGCTCGCCTCGCGAACCCGCAGGGGCCCGCAGGGTTCGCGCCACGTACGCGTCAGCGCAGCTTGACGCGCCGGACGCGCACGTTCAGCAATCCGGAGGTCGTTCCCTGGCCCTGCGATCCGGCGCCAGCGAAGTAGTACAGATCGTCACCGGAGACCGTGGCCTCCATTGCCTCCCCGGCGTCCGCGGATAACGTTTCAATCAGCGTCGCCGCCGAAACAGCACGGCGATCGCCATTCAGCTGCAGCCGGACGATGCCGCGCGATCCGTCGGATTGCACCTGACTGCCGACAAGCGAATCGCGATGCAAGAGGATGTACCCGAAATCCGTGAGCGCGATTCCGTTTCCCGCGGTCAGAGGCGACGAGCGCCGCGACTGGAGATCGAGGCGGACGATGCCCTCGCCGTGCGCCACGTACGCGCGCTGGCCACTTTCGTCTACGGCAAGGCTGATCGGATTCGGCGTCGTCAACCGCATCAGCGGCTCGACGACGGAGGTGCCGGGCCGGAGTACGAGCACGCGCGGCGCAGAGCTGTCGAGGATGAACAACGTGCCATCGCCAGTTACCGCCAGGTTGCTCAATCGCGTGGAGCCTTGAACGGGCACGGCAACCTTCGTCAGCGCACGCCCGGAAATCAGCTGCAGGCGATGGACAGCGCCTGAGCTTCCGTCCGCGGCCGTGCTGGCAACCCAGAGATCGCCGCGCTTTGCGTCGATGGCGATTGCCGTGACCTCATCGAATCCGGCAGAGTCCGCGCGGACCAGATCGACGGTCCGATCTGACCCCTCGCCGACGACGAACAGCCGGCGTCCCGTGACATCGCCGAAGAGAAATCGCCGCGAGATCGCGTCGTAGGCGATGCCCGCCGGGGTGAAGGAGGCGGTCGAAAACCGCGCCGCGTCTTCGACGACCGCCGGCGTAAGCGGCGGCATTCGCCGCACAACAGCAGCCGGGGCCGCGACCGTCGCCGCGCGAGGTGCCGGCGTTGCCGCGGGCGGCTTATCGAGCGGAGCAGGGGTCGCAACGGGCGGAGGAGCGACAACCGCGGGCGATAGGGTGGCCGACACAGAAGAACGCGGTGCCAGGCGCGGCACCGCAACCCGCGCGGCGGACCGGATCGGCTTTGACGGGAGCACGGCCGGAGCCAGCGCGGAAGAAGCTGGCGGGGGCGCCGCCGCGGCAGCTGGAGCGGGAGCCGGAGCCGGAGCCGGAGCTGGCGCCGCCGCCGCTGGAGTAGCCACCGCCGTTCGTGAGCGGTTGGCAAGCGACGCGATGTACTGCCAGTCCGCCAGCTCGCGCACGCGGCGGAAGTCCTCGTCCGCGGTCTCTATGGCGAAGCCGGATTCAGCGAGCCGACGAAGCATGACCACCGCGTCCCGCCGGCGGCCGCTGAGCGCCTGCGCTCGCGCCAGCAGGTACATCAGGTCGGGATCGTTCTGTCGGCCCGTCTGCACAGCACGCCATGCCAGGTCATGGAAAGCCTCGAACGCGCCGCGCGCTCG
Source organism: Vicinamibacterales bacterium (assembly GCA_050742535.1). Lineage (GTDB taxonomy): Bacteria > Acidobacteriota > Vicinamibacteria > Vicinamibacterales > UBA2999 > Gp6-AA40. The sequence continues at coordinate 13,369 of JBOGIQ010000069.1, forward strand.
AGCTTCCAACGCCAGCTCGCGGCATTCCTGTGCTTCGCGACATTCCGGCTGCGCGTTCTGCGCGGCAGCGCCGCTCACAAACACGGTCAGCAGTGCCAAAACGAAGCACAAATAGGATCGCGGGTCAGACGCCGCCATTGATGCATTATGAAGTGCTTTCGAGCTGAGGTGTCGCGATGGGTTGCCCTGGGTTGCCCTGGGTTGCCTGGGTTGCCTGGGTTGCCTGGGTTGCCTGGGTTGCCTGGGTGAAGACTGGGGCCATGCCAGGAATCCGTAGACGGCCCACGAGCTTACACGAGCGTCTGAAGTAACGTGCGCCGTCTACTCTTCTATGTCGCTACCAGCGTTGCTGTGGCGGCTGCGCTGACACACGCCATCATCGCGCAGGAAGGCGTCGTTGGGCGCGCTGTGGATACCACCGGGCAGCCACTGCCTGGCGTGACGGTGACGATGATGCCGGCCGCTGGCGGTGAGCAGAGACGGGCGACGACCGCGGGTGACGGTACGTATCGATTCGAAAAGGTGGCGGACGGGATATACCGGGTCGATTTCGAGTTGCTCGGGTTCGACATGACCCGCCGCAATTTCGTCCGGGTCAGCAACGGTTCTTCGACGATTGCCGATACGACGCTTCGGATCACCGCCCTCTGCGAGTGCGTAACCGCCACGGGTCCGCCCGTTGCGCGGCGATCTGGTCGCGTGGTCGACGAGGCCGGCCGGCCGCTTCCACATGCGCGGCTCGAGATCGCCGTCCCCATCCCGCCGGGGCGCGGAGTGGCGCCCGCATCGACGAGACGCGAGGTGAGCTACACGGACGCCGACGGACGGTTCTCTCTGTTTGCTCCCGTCGCCGGCACGTGGCCGTTGACGGCGTCTGTTGGCGGGTTTCGTCCTGTTACGCAGCAGGTCTCCGCTTCCTCAGTCGAACCAATCGTATTCAAGCTGTTCTTCACAGGTACCGGACGTGAGCTGCCAGACGAGGAGCGCTTCAGCCGGGGCTGCCTCTGTTCCCACCTATCTCTTCGCTGACTTCGACCTCAACCCAGGCCACTCAGGCAACCCAGGCTACCCAGGCAACCCAGGCAACCCAGGCTACCCAGGCTACCCAGGCTACCCACCAGGCTACCCAATTCTCAGCAGCCGCATCAGGTTGCCGCCGAGAATCGCCGTCTTGTCCGCATCGCTGAGGAACGAGGCCTTGAGCACGATATCGAGCGTCAGCGGCCAGTTGAACGGCACGTCGGTGCCGTAGACGATCTGGCTGGCGCCCATCTCGGCGACGAGGTGGCGCAGCCCCTCGTCGCTGAACACCATCGTGTCGGCGAGGATCTGGCTGCGCAGATACTCGCGTGGCCGCTTCGTATTGGCGCACTTGGCGTTCGGTCGTACATCACATGCGACGTCGGTGCGGCCGAAGTACGACGGCAGATAGCCGCCGGCGTGTGCGGCGCCCACCTTCAGCTTCGGAAAGCGGTCGAACACGCCGTCGAAGATCAACCGCGAGAGGAAGTACGTCGTCTCCAGCGGATTGCCGATGATGTTGCCGAGATCACCGCGCCCGCCGAGCGCACCGTTGCGGATGATGTTCTCGGCGCCGTTCGGGTGCATGAAGACGATCTCGCCGAGCTCCGCTGCCTTCGCCCAGAACGGATCGAACCGCGGGTCCGACAGATCCTGTCCGTTGACGTGGCCGCCAATGGCCGCGCCGCGCAGGCCGAGCCGCTTGATGCCGTCCTCGATCTGCGCCGCCGCGAGATCCGGAAACTGCAGCGACGATGACGCGAACGCGACGAATCGATCGGGATGCTGCTTGCACCAGGCCGCGAGCCCCTCGTTCTGTGCCCGGACGATCCGGTCCGCCAGGTCGCGGTCGGTGATCGCGTACCACCAGAATCCGTTGATGCTGAGCGCCTGGTAGTCCACGCCCTGCCTGTCCATCGTGGCGATGCGCGCCGCGTTCAACAGCTGTCCCCCGACGACGTTGCCGTTCGCCTCGAACGGCGTCCCCTTGACGACCGGTGGCACCGTGAGCACCCCGCAATGGGCGTGAATATCGACGACCGGTACCCGGCGGCCGGCAATTGAGATCTGACGCCGCGCCGCGCCCTGCGCCTGCCCGAACACAGGCACGCGGGAACCGAGCACTCCTGCAGCCGCGCCGGCTACAGCCTGGACGAACGTTCGGCGATTTGGCATGGGGGACATTCTAGGTGGCCTGGGTGGCCTGGGTGGCCTGGGTTGGCTGGGTTGCCTAGGTTGGCTGGGTTGGCTGGGTTGCCTTGGTTGCCTGAGTTGCCTTGGTTGCCTGGGTTGCCTGGGTTGCAAGGCGCTAGAGTTTTTACCCAGGCTACCCAGGCTACCCAGGCTACCCAGGCTACCCAGGCTACCCAGGCCACCCAGGCTACCCAGCCCACCTACAAGCCGATTTTCACGCGCAGCACCGCTTCGAACAGCCAGTCGCTTTCGGGGCCGGTGCTCGTCACGCTCTTCGCGCTCTTCACGCGAATGAAGTCGCGGCCGATGCCGTGCACGCCAAGTTCGAAATTCAGACTCGACGAATTCGAGACCGGCACTTCCGCGCCGGCATGAGCGTATAGCCCGGCTTTGATAGGCGTCTTCAGGTCGCCATGTGTCAGCTGGTAGAACCCAACGCCTAAACCGGCGTAGGGAGACACGATGTAGCCCGGTCTCTCGAGTCCGGCGATGCTGACCGTCAGCCGCGAGATGCTGGCATCGCCCGTAAAACGGTAGCGCTCCGGACTAGCGGCAGCGGGCACGCGAATCCCACCGCGAGCGGCTTCGATCCTTACCCGGCCCTGGTCTGAAAATGGAATCTCGACTGTCGCCGAGAGCAGCCTGTTCGTCCGATGGTTATCGAGCTCATAGTCGAATGCCCCGAATGCCGCTCCGATCGTTGGCCGCGGCTGCCAGGGTCCGACGTAGGTGGTCTGCCCATCCGCCGTGGCCGCAGTCAACGCCAGCACAGAACAGGCAAGAAGAGTGGTTCGCATGCGAACACTCTGCGCCGGCCGCCCGCGGCAAGTCCTGACGCAATCGCTGAAATGTTCTGAATGGGGTACGATCGCGCGCCCATTCGTGAGGAGTTGCTCTGTATGAAAAGCCGCGCTGGCTTGGCCGTCGTGCTCTGTTTCGTCCTTCTTGGTTCATACGTCTACGCGCAGTTCGGGACGAAGCCGTCGGAGCTGTCGACCATCAAAGTCCGCGACGATCTCTTCGTCTTCTACAACGATCTCGTCCCCGGCAATACGACCGTGCTTGTGACCAACCAGGGGCTGATCCTCGTCGACAACAAATTCGAGATCGACTTCGACAACCTGATGGCGCAGATCCGGAAGATCTCGATCAGCCGATCCGCTACGTCATCAACACGCACTATCACGGCGATCACAGCGGCGGGAACCCGAAGATGCAGGCGCAGAACGTCCAGGTCGTGGCCTCGGAGCGGGCGCGGCGGAAAATGGTCGAAACCAACCAGCCCGGCGCGCCGAATGTGACGCTCGAGGACAGCGTGCGGCTATACCTTGGCGGGAAGCGGGTAGAGGTTCATCATTTCGGCCGCGCGCACACGGACGGAGACGTGGTTGCGTATTTCCCCGACCATCGCGTTGTCGCCATGGGCGACATGTTCACGGTCGGCGACGGTCTTCCGCCGCTCGTCGATTATCCCGGCGGCGGCAGCACGCGCGAGTGGCCGCGGTCGATCGAAGGGGCGCTGGCGCTCGACTTCGAGACGGCGATTCCGGGACACGGAAAGCCGGCGACCAAGGGAGATCTGGCGAAGTACCGTGACAGCCTGACGACGCTCGGCCGGCGCGTCATCGAAATGCAGTCGAAGAAGGCGTCGCGCGCGGAAATCGAAAAGGAGCTGCTCAGCCGCTTCGGCTTCCAGGACTTCCATATCCAGCTGGCGCTGGACGGGATGCTCGTCGAATTGCGTTAGCTATATGGCACCCCTGAAGGGGTGCCCTACGGGGAAGGGGTGCCCTACGGGTGCACCGCTAAATCGCGTAGGGCGCCCCTTTAGGGGTGCCTGAGGGATGCGTTATGAAAGTAAAGCCTCAACTCGCGCTGATGTTCAGTGGCAACTGCGAAGAAGCGTTCCGTCACTACGAACGATGCCTGGGCGGCACGATCACGTTCATGATGACGTGGGCCGAAGCACCATCGACATACGCCCCAGTGCCTCCAGAGTGGGACTCGAAGATCTATCACGCGAGTCTCGCGCTGGGCGATACCGTGATCTCAGGGGCGGACGTGCCGTCCGATCGGTATACGCCACCCGCGGGATTCTCGGTCACTCTACAGATGGACGATCCCGCCGCCGCGGATCGGGTGTTCGAAGGGCTCGCGGAGGGCGGAACGATCAAGGCGTTCCTGCAGGAGACGTTCTGGGCCGCCCGCTTCGGTGCCGTCGTCGATCGATTCGGCATCGAATGGGCGGTGAACTGCGAACAGCCGGCCGAAGTCGCACCCTAGACTAGATTTATTTTCGCCAGCCGCGACAGCAGGTATCTCGCTTCCGCCGGCCGCTCGGCACGCCCGCGCAGGCTCAGCGCTACTCGCTCTCATCGACCCTCATGTCGAGGGCCCAGCAATTGCCGCGGCGGACGTGCTCGCCTCTCACGATAGCCAGAGGCGAAGAGAACCGCGGACAGTTGATCACGATCGTGTGGTACTCGCCGAATTCGCCGCAGGGATCGACGCCGATGGCTTCCATGCGACTCACGAGGTCTTCGGTCAACGTTCGTCCGAGCCAGGACGGATCCAGCATTGGCGCTCTGACGGTCACGAGCTGCGCCTCTCCGCCGAGCGCGATGAACTCGCGGACGAGTCGAGCCGTGGGTTGCGCCCAGAGCGGCATGACGGGCGTGAGGCCGTGCGCCCGACACACGCGCTCGTTCCATTCCCGATGCCCGTCACCCATGATGTCGCCGAACACGACGTGCGTGATGCCTCGCTCCGGCAAGCGTGCCAGCGTCGCGACGAACTCGTCGGTGTAGGTGTCCCAGGTGCACCGGGCGGAGAAGTGCACCAGCCCGAGCCGAGCCGCATGGGCCGCGACCATTTCCGGCCGCAACCCGTGCGAACGGCTTCGCCCGCCGTCTTCATCGAACATCGTGACCATCGCCACTATGTCGAAGCTGTGCCATGTGCGCAGCAATGCAAGGCAGCAGTCTTTGCCGCCGCTCCAGGAAATCGCAGCCTTCGGTGTCGTCATGCCCGCATCGTCAGTGCGCCCACCAGGCGCGTCCACCAACCGTGAAGTCAACCCAACCCATTTTGCCGCGGCTCCGAGCCCCAAGCCACTTCGGCGTCACACAGGACTTGCGCGTGTGAACACGTTCCGTGACTCTGCGGCTGGCGTACCACGACTCGACTTCTGTGCAACCGATGCTGGCCGGTTGACTGGCGTCGGCGGCGCGGGTTATCGTCTGATTTAACTGGATGGTTAAACAGGGCAGTAAAGGGGCCGTGCGCGGCACCCCTAAAGGGGCGCCCTACGGACGGCGAGCGGCCGCCGAGCGGGACGGCGACACCGAGCAGCGGATTCTCGACGCCGCGCATGCGGTGTTCATCAGAACGGGCACGGCCGGGGCGCGCATGCAGGAGATCGCGCGCGAGGCGGGGGTCAACAGCGCGCTGCTGCATTACTACTTCCGCAGCAAGGACCGTCTGGCGCAGGCGGTCTTCCATCGAGCGGCGGGGCAACTGCTGCCGGCCGTTGCCGGCGTGCTCGCCTCCGAGCGACCGCTGGCCGAGAAGGTCAGGGCGATCGTCGAGATCGAGCTGGATCGCCTGTCGCGCACGCCGTACCTGCCCGCGTACATCATCAGCGAGCTGGCGCATCATCCGGAACGGATCACCCATTTCATCTCGGCGCTGACCGGTTCGCAGCCCGACGCGCTCGGCCGCCGGCTGCTCCGCGTCGTCGGTGGCCAGATCGACGAGGAGGTACGCGCGGGACGGATGCGCCGGATCGCCCCGGAACAGTTCCTCGTCAACCTGCTGTCGCTCTGCATCTTTCCGTTCGCGGCGCGGCCGATGATCGCCGCGCTGATGGGACTCGACGACAAAGCGTTTACGCGGTTCATCCGCGAGCGCCGCGAAACACTTCCCGACTTTTTTCTGAACGCGTTACGGCCATGAGATCGCTCTCCTTTTTTGTCGTCTTCGTCATCGCGGCGCCGGCTTTCGCTCAGCCCACGCAGCCGCCCTCACCGGTGCCGCTGAACCTCGGCGAACTGCATCGTGCCGCGGAGGCATCGGATCCGCGGGCCCGGGAGATCAGCCTGCTGCAGCAGCAGTGGGAGCTGCGCGATCGGAACATTGCCGTTCAGCGGCGGCCGGCGTTCAGTGTCGAGAGCCTGGCGCAGTACCAGAGCGACGTCCCGACGTCGCCGTTCACGGATCCCAGCGGTCAACCGGCGTTCACCGCCCCGAAGGAGAACTACGACGCGTTTCTGCGCGTCGAGCAGCGTCTCTTCGATCCGACAGTGCGCCGGCAGGCGGCGCTGCAGCGGGCGCAGCTGGCCGAGGACCAGTCGCGCGTTCGAACCGCGCTCTATGCGCTCCGCCAGCAGGTCAGCGATGCGTTCTTCGCCGTGGCGCTCCTCGACCAGCGCGCCGGTGTGCTGGCGGCCGCCATCGCCGACCTGTCCGCGCGGGCGTCTGAGATGGACGCACGAGTGCGCGAAGGGACTGCTCTTCGCGCGGACTTTGCGGCCATCGAAGCGTCGCGCATTCAGCGACTGCAGGAGGAAGACGAGCTTCGCACCAGCCGCCGCGCCGCGCTGGAACGGCTGGCGACGATCGTGGGCCGCCCGATCGATCCGGGGGCAACACCCGTGCTGCCGAATCTCGCGGCGGAAGTGAGCCAGGTTCGCGCGCCTGGTCCGCAGGCCAGGAGGCGGCCCGAGTTCGCGCAATTCGCCCGCGCGCGCGATCGTCTCGAGCGTCAGCGTGAGGCCGCTGTCGTGCAGACGCAGCCGAAGCTGTCGGCATTCGGCCGCGTGGGATACGGCCTTCCCGGGCTCAACTTCATCCGCGAGGAGTTCGACACCTACGGCGTCGGCGGCATCCGGCTGCAGTGGAACGCCTGGTCATGGGGCACGCCCACGCGCGAGTTCGAGATCGCGCGATTGCAGGGAGACATCGTGACGGCGGAAGAAGAAGCGTTTGTCAGGACCCTGGAGCAATCGACCAGCACGGACGAGGCGACGATCGAGCGGCTCGAGCGGACGGTCGCCAGCGACGCACAGATCATCTCGCTGCGCGAGGAGGTCGAGCGCGCGGCGCGGGCGCGGATGCAGGAAGGCGTGCTGACCGCGGCCGACTACGTCACACGACAGTCCGAGCTGGTGCAGTCGCGCTACGCGCGCGCCTCGCACGAAGTGGAGCTGGCACAGGCGCGCGCGCGGCTGCTGGTAACGCTCGGCGTGGAGGTCCCATGACGAGATACGTAACCGCCGCCGTCAGGCGGAAGACAACCGCGGTTGCCGCAGCGCTCGTTCTCGCGGCCTGTTCGCGCGGCGAACAGCCCGACGCCTACGGCAACGTCGAGACGACACAGGTGACCGTGTCGGCGGAAACGGCAGGACGGCTTGTCGCCTTCGAGGTCCGCGAGGGCCAGACGCTGACCGCGTCGGCGGAGGTCGGCAGGATCAATCCCTCGGAGCTGGAGCTGCAACGGGAACAGGCAGAAGCGCAGCGCGACGCATCGGAATCGCGGATCGACGAGACGGCCCGGCAGCAGCCGATCGTCGAGGCGCAGCGCTCCGCGGCAGCGGCACAAGTGGAGGCCGCCCGCGCGCAGCTTGGCGCGATCACCTCACAGCTCGTGATCGCCCAGCGGGCACTTGACCGCACGAAACGCCTGATCGATCAGTCCGCGGCGACGACACAGCAGCTCGATCAGGCCGAGCGCGACGTGCGCGTCCTCGAAGAGCAGCAGCGCGCCCAGAAAGCGCAGATC
>JBOGIQ010000070.1:0-21067 GCA_050742535.1 Vicinamibacterales bacterium
TGGCGAGCCTCAGTCGTCCGCCCAACTCGGCATCGCCGTCAGCATCGACACCTGGAGACCGCGCTTGTGTCCCCCGATGCACGCGACCAGCCGGTCGCCTTTGTGGATGAGCAGCGCGCTCGGATGAGACTCGACAGAGCCAATCTGGACGTGCGCGACGGGGCCGGCCTTGAGGAGCGAGAGCTCGACCTCATCGCGATACTGGAACACCAGCGAGCCGGGCTCGGGCACGGCCACCAGTCCCCTGGTGGCCGTGACGTCGCCGTTCGGACCGGCAGACCTGAGCCAGAGACGCAGCTTCGAGCCGCACTCGATCATCAGCGCCGGTGAAGGCTCGAGCCCCAGCCGGCGAGTGAATGCGTTACTGAACGTCGTGGGGTTCCCAGATCGCGACAGTCGCACGAGCGCGCGGCGCCAGGCTGACACGCGTCCGCCGTAGATTTCCTGCACGGCGAGCGCCGTGTGTCGATCGCCGTCCTGCCCCCAGTGGTGCGCACAGCGGTACGTGGTGGCCAGCCTCACCACTTCGTCCTTGACCCTCTCGCTGTCGCGGAAGCCCATGATGATCCCAATCTCGACTGCGACGGTGCCCGCGGGAAACACGTTCAGGCCGAGCATCGCCCGGCTTTGCGTGGTCGTGAACCGCAAGGACACGAAGCCGCCGAGCACGCCGCGCCACGCGTCCAGCACCTGGCGAACAAAGTCGAGGTAGCGCGTCGACGTTGCATCGAAGAAGTACTCGAGGCCCCATACTTTTGGGCTGGCCTCGAAGTCGGCGAAGTATTGATCGTAGGTGGCGGGTTCTTCCGGTGGCGGGCCCGACGTGACGTAGTACGAGCGATCGAACACGACGTGACCGGGTTGCTGTCCCTCGAACGCCTTACGCGCAATCGCCGCCCAGATGTCGTTGTGCGAGGCCGCGAACGTGATCGCGAAGACACCAAGCGAGATCGGGTCGAAGGGGACGGGTGGAAGGAGCGGCAGGATCGGAGAGGCGACCGGGCCGAGCGCGAGCAGCGCCTGATTGAACGCGAGCAGGTGGAAGACGCCCGAAGCCGGATCGTTGAAGACCTGCTGTGCCAGCCGGATGATGTGTGTGTCCTTGCTGGCCATCGAGCGCGCGCGCAATTTCGGCCCTGCCCAGGTGATGTCGCGGACCGGTCTGTTCTGGTCGACCACTTCCCAACGCTGCGACACGTACGCCACGTCGCGCGCGTACGGATCGATCGTGACGATGAGACCGCGCAACTCCGACGCGGGTTCCGGCCGCGATCCGACCGGCGTCGCCGGCGTGGGCAGTGGCGTCGGCAGTGGCGTGGACAGTGGCGTCGCGAATTCAGTTTGATACGACGCGGCGTCGCGCGCGGCGCGTTCCAGCCGGGAACGGATCGTCGTGCCCGAGCCCTCCCAGGCGCGCCGCGTTCGGTTCTCGCACAGTGCATAGCGGCGCGGCACCGCCAGCAGGTACGCGTAGTGGATGCCGAAGCGCCCGCACGCCACCAGGGCCGAAAAGAACACGTCGTCGTCCCGAATGACTGAGATAGGGCCGGCCGGGTTGCGGGCATCCGGCGCCGCCAGCGGATAGGACTGGAACGATTGGTCGTCCGTCACGGCCCGCGAGCCGCCGCGCTCGATCCAGTACTCGGCCGCCCCGGCCCCGACGAGGTGGATCGCGCGCACCACTTCCGTGACGTCGGCGTGATCGAAGTCGCTGCCGTGCACGCCGGTGCCGAACGCGCCGCCGAGCCGCTGGCCCTGGCTGCCGCCGAGCGTTGGCATCGCGAATCCCATGCCCCACAACCGTTGATTGAGCGTCGCGAGACGCGTGCCCGCGGTGGCCAGCATCAGCCGCGTGTCCGTATCGGATTCGGGAATGGCCTGCGGTCGCAGCGTGTCGATCAACATCTCGGGCGGCGTCTCGACGATCTGCCCGCCCGACAGGCGGCTCATCGACATGTCGACCAGGATCGGCCCCGCTCCGCCGCGCCGGTCGGCGAAGGCGGCGCCCGTGAACGACCACGCGGATCCGACGGCGTGGACCGACCGGCCGGCGTCCTCCGCCGTCTTCACGATCCACACGGTCTCCGCGATCGTGGTCGGGCGATACAGCGTGACGTCTTCGAGCGCGCGCTCGGGATCGTCGTTCCAGGGCGTCCAGCGCGGCAGACGCACGGTCCGCATCGACATCTGTGCCGCGGTCACCGATCCGATGTCACGCATGGCGTGCCTGTGCTTACACTCGTGTCTGGGCGCGCAGTTCGTCGAGCGCGCGTTGCTGGGCGATGGTGTAGAGCGTCAGCTCCTCGACCTTCTCGAGCAGCGTCATGAGCAGGCCCGTGACGTCGACGCCTTGTTCGGCAATCGCCGCCGCCGACGGAACTCCGGGCAGGTGACCGGCCTCCTCGATATACACCGCCAGCTCGGTCAGCGGCCGCAACCGGTACGACGCGTCGAACACGTGATCGGGCACCGAGATGGTCCAATCGTGGATTCTGATCTTGCCGTCGCTGCCGGTCAGCCGCAGCGTGGTATTGCCTTCGTTGTCGAACAACCTGATGTCTCCGCCGCGGCCCTTGCCGCCGTCGGCTTCCTTGCCGCCGAGCGCCAGTTGCGCGTCGCGCGCATCGAGTCTCGCGTGCGTGGCGCCCGTCGCGGAGGCGAGCGTGATCCGGCCGGTCACGCCGTTGCCGCCGAACGCGCCCACGGCGGTGTTCGTGATGATCGTCTGTGGCGTGGCACCCGGGAGGGGGACGGTGAACTGGAAGGACTCCTCCACGTCGGCGCTCAGCCTCACCGTCTCCTGGCCGTTGCGCTTGATGACCACACGATCGTTGAAGTCTGCCATCGGCGTCGTCTCCGAGGCGGATAGTACATCCATCCGGGCCGGCGCTGAGGGCCTGACGTGGGAATTAGTGAAAGCAGGCCACCGGCGGGCTCTGTTGAAAGAACGTTAGCCACTCCTATGACAGGCACTTGACTTCGCGCGTGGGCCGTCATCATTCGTGCGGCATATGGGCTTCAGCCGTGGCAGATTGTAGATGCTCCATCGTGGGCCGATTCCGAGTTCTTCGACATAGCGGCGGTTTCGGATCGCGAACTCAAGGAGCCGAGGATGTACCGGGCGTGGAGTTCGCGCCACTTCAGCTCATGCTGCAGTCGTTGCTGGCGGACCGTTTCAATCTGCGCGCGCACTTCGAAGAGCGCCAGACGCAGGTCTACGCACTGGTACGCGAGGGTAAGGTGGATAAACTCACGCCGATCAAACCGTGCAGTGCTGACATGACACAGGCCTCAGCGGCGACTTCGACATTAGTTTGAATTGGTCGCGAGACCCGGAAAGGCGTCGCGAGCATGCTCGTTATCGATTCCGTCGACCGCCCGACGAGCAACTGAAAGAATTGCTTCGTCCGTTGCGGATCTTCGCGGCTTGTCACTAAACGTCGCGTCTTCTGCCGGTTAGCCCGAACATCAGCTCGAGCAGGACCGGAGTGGTGCCGTAGTGTTCCAGCATCAGCTGCAGCGTCAACGGCAGCTGCGAGGCTTCCGATCGGCGGTCGAAATTCTGTCATCGGCCACGCTGATCGACATAGGATGCGATCTACCAGCATGCGAAGGTCGATGCGGGGAGATCGCTTGACTGGCAGATCATCATGCGCCGATAGACCTGTGCCCGTAAGGTCATTGACTGCGCCGTCGCAGCCACGACGTTGTGCGCTCCTTGTGGTCCGCCGTGCCTGACGGCAGGGAGGCGACCGTAACGGTCCCGCCGGGCTCAAAGCCGTTCCCCTTCGAAGGAGACACGTACGGCCCCGGATCCGAGTTGACGAGCTCGAACGATTGCCGTTTGGTGCGGTTCGTCCGGGCGGCGCAGGACGCCAACCCCGGCGCCGGGGTTGCCGACCGCACACCCAACGCCTGGGAGGAGGTTCGCGCCGCGTGCCCGGCGGGGCCGAACGTGACGCCGGGCGCAACAAGCCAGACGCCGCCTGCGCCGCCGCCGCCCCAGGGCAACGCGGACTCGGCGGTGGCCCAGGGCGCGCCGGCGCCGACCGTCCCGCCTCTGTTGATGTCGACCCTTCCGCCCCTCATCCCGGAGCTGATTCCGTCGCTCAGCGAGGAGCCGCGCCGGCCGCCGCCGGCACAGGTCGATCCGGCACAAGTGCGGGAGACGCCGCAATCGCCGAAGCTCGTCAGCGATCCGGTTGACATCTTCAGCGGCGCCTACTTCGCGAGCGAGATGGACCTCGAAGTCCCGAACACACTGCTGCCGCTGGCGTTCGTGCGCAGCTATCGCAGTGGCGTCGCAGTCTTCGGGCCGCTCGGCTGGAACTGGGATCACAACTTCAACCTCTACGTCCGCGAGCTCGCCACGGGTGATGTCGCGCTCTGGCGTTCACTGCACGAGGACGTCTTCGTCTGGGACGGGGCGATGTACCAACCGCCGCGTGGCGTCTTCGAACTGCTCGAGAGGACCGCCGGACGGGCGGATGGATGGGCGCTGCGCGGGGTCCGCGGAACACTCATGCGGTTCGGGCGGCCGCCGGGATGGATCGACGGCGAGCGGATCCCACTCGTTGCGATCGAGGACGCCCACGGCAACGCGCTGCGCCTCAGCTACGGCGCCGAGGACCGGCTCGTCGAGGTTCGCGACGACCATGACCGGTTCCTGCGACTCGACTACGACGACTGCGGCGTGCTGGACGCCGTCTCCGATCACGCGGGGCGTCGCTACGTCTACGGCCACAACGAGGAGACGCTGCAACTCGAGTCGGTGACGACGCCGCCGACCACGGATCACCCCGCCGGCATCATCCGTCGTTACCACTACGCCGACCCGGCGTTGCCGCCGCAGCTGCGGCACAACATCGTCCGCGTCGAGGACGCCGACGGTCGGGTGTTCCTGGAGAACACGTACGACGAGGACCCGGCGTCGCTTGGGTTCGCCCGCGTCACCGAGCAGCTCTTCGGTGCGAACCGCTACCAGTACTGTTTCACGCCGCTGCAGTGGGTCCCCGCCGAGAGCGCCTGGGTCAACGTGGCCGCGGTGCAGGTGGAGGTGATGAACCCTGATTTCGGCGTCGAGACGTACACGTTCAACTTCCGTGGCGATCTGCTCGACGAGCGCTTCCGCCTGGTCAAGGATCGCTCGTACCGCGTGATCGCGATCGGCTACTCCTACGACGAGCAGGGAAACGTAACCGCGATCACCAGCCCCGGCGGCGGGCAACAGCTCGACTCCTACGACACGTTGCACCCGGATCCACGGATGCGCGGGCTGCTCCGGCAGCGTGAGCTGACCGCGGCAACCGGGTTCCCGGCGCCGAGCCGGATCGTCTGGCGTGGCCGCTACGACCCGGACTACGGATTGCTGACCGAAGAGATCTCCGAGCGTGGCGCCGTCACCCGTTATGTCTACGACTTCGACCTGACCCCGGGCGCGCCGGACAACAGCGGCAAGCTCAAGCGGATCGATTATCCGCTCACGACCCTGCCGGACGGCACGACCCAGAAGGGGCAGACGATCTACGAGCACGCCGCCAACGGGCGCGTCACGGCGATCGAGCATCCCGACGGCACCCGCACCGAGTTGGAGTACGCGCCCGCAGGTCCCGACGGCGGACGGCTGCGGCGGCGAACGACGGACGCGAACGGCCTTGCCCTGGTCGAGTCGTACGAGTACGACGCCTTCGGGTACCAGGCCGTGACGCGTGATGCTCGCGGCGCGGGCACCGTCCGGACGTTGAACGCGCTCGGTCAGGTGGAGCGGATCACATTCCCGGCGGTGGACGGCGAGATCGCTGAGCAGCGGATCCGCTACGACTCGGACCGGAGGGTGGCAGCCTTCGAGCGTCCACGCGGCGAGTACGACGATCCGGTGCTGAACGGCCAGCCGATCGTCGATCGCTTCAGTCGGGACGTGCTCGGCAACCCGGTGGAGTACGTGCTGGCGGCAAACACGGCGACGCCGCGGCGAGTCCGTTCGAAGTTCGACCATCGCGGGTTCCCCGTGCGGACCTTCACCCCTGACGGGACCCGGACCGACCGCGTCTACGACGAGCGCGGAAAGCTGATCGAGGAGACCGCGCTGGGCGCCGACGGCACCCGCCGCACGAATCGCGACGCATACGACGCCGATGGCCAGATCACGCGGGTGACTGGCGCATCGGGCGCAGCCACCCGCTACGAGCACGACGGCTTCGGCAGGCTCAGCCGGGTGTTCGCGCCGAGCGGCACACGCTACGACCTCGCCTGGGACGCCGGCGACGTGCTGGAATCCGTCCGCGTGACCGGCGTCGATCAGGCCGGCGCCATGCGCCTCCTCGGCGAGACCCGTTACCGCTACGACGAGCGAGGGCGACGGACCCACGAGATCGCGCGCGCGTTCGATCGCGATCCGGCCGCGGCGATCAACGTGGTGTCGACATTCTTCCATGACGAGGCCGATCGGCTCTCGCGAACCGTCGATCATCGCGGCGCCCAGACGACCTACGCGTTCGATGGCGGCGGCCGCCTCGACTCGGTGATCGACCCCGTCGGCAACGAGGAGCAACGCGAGTACGACGCCAACGGCAACCTCACTCTGATTCGCCGGCGCGATCGTGAGCCAGACGGCACGATCTCTGTCCGCGTCGTGCGCCAGGAATGGGACGAGCGCAACCGCCTGAGCGCGACGATCCAGCCCGATGGCGCCCGCTCGACCGTCATCTACGACGCGCGCGATCTGCCCGTCGAAGAGACCGATGCACGTGGGTTAGTGATCGCGATCGCCCATGACGCCTTCGGCGTCCGGGTGAGGGAGACCGTCGACCCGGGCGGTCTTGGCCTGGTCCACGCCTGGCAGCACGATGCGCTCGGGCGTCAGATCGCATACGTCGATCCCTCAGGCGCGACGACCTCCTTCGACTGGGACGGGCTCGGACGGCTTCGCGGGACCACGTACCCCGGTGGCATCAGCTCGCAACGGGAATGGGACAGCGCCGGCAACCTGCTCAGCGAGACGCTCGGCAGCGGCGTACGCTTCGAGTTCTCGCACGACGGCGCGGACAGGCTGCAGCGGATCCGCAACACGGCGGCCCCCCCCGGCGTCAGGCCGCTGCCCGACCAACTCTTCGCGCGCGACGGGCTCGATCGCGTGACGTCGGCTCGGCTGGGCACTGATGAGGTCAGCCGCCGCTTCGACAGCTTCGGCCGTCTGCGCAGCGAACGCACGCGCGGAGCCGAGCTGCGCTGCGACTACGACGACACAACGGGCACGATGATCAAGATCTGGCCCGACGGTCGTACCGAGGAAGTTGGCACCAACCTCTCCGGGACGCCGGTGTCATGGCGCCGGACGGCTGCCGGCGCCCTCGGCGGTCCCGTCACGACGATAGCCACGCAGGCGGCGAGCGGACCGGATCTGCTTGGCGCGGCGACGCTCGCCGGCGCAGTCGAACTGACGGCGACCTACGACGACCGCAAGCGACTGTCGTCACTGGTCGCGACCAGTACCGCCGGACTGGCCGAGACAATCGCTCTGCGCTACGACACGACGGATCGCCGCCGCGTCGAGGTCGTCGAAGGGTCGGTGCCGGCGCTGTCGTACGCCGAGTACGACGAGCCCGGTCGGGTGACGCGCGTGGCACGAGGCGCAGCGCTCGCGCTTCCGAACGCGACGACGCAGGCCGACAACGACGCGGCGATCGTGGTCGCGGCAGCGGCCACCGCTATGGCCTCGCAGACCACGTGGGCCTACGACGATGCCGACGCCCGCCAGGTCGCCCGCGAGACCGGTCAGCCCGATCGGCTCTACGTCAACGACGCGAGTCACCGGCCCCGGACAGCCGGCGTCGAGATCTTCGGTCACAGTGCCGACGGCGTTCGTCTGAGCGACGGACGCTTCACCTACGAGGCGGACGCACTCGGACGGATCGTCGCCATCAAAACCGCCGCCGGCACGGTCTGCGAGCTCCGATACGACGCGCTGGGGCGGCCGAGCACCATCGCCGAAGCAGCACGCCCGGTCCGCTCATTGCACTGGTTTGCCGACCACGTCGAGCAGGAGAGCGAGGGCGCCATCGTCACGCGGCAGATCACCCGGCATCCGGGCACTGGCTCCGAAATTGCCCGCCACGTCGCCGGCGCGACCCGGTTCCCGCTCTGGGATGCCCGCGGCAACCTGACCGCGCTCGTCAACAGCGCCGGTGCGCTGCTCGAGAGCTATCGCTACGGCGCATTCGGCGAGCCCACGATCTTCGACGCCGCCGGCGCGCCCGTCGTGGCGTCGGCCTACGGCGTCGATCCGATCTTCGGCGGACAGCGCTATCTTTCCGACACCGGGCTCTACCTCTCGACGCGGCGGCTGATGGATCCCCGCCACGGCGTCTTCCTCTCGCTCGACCCGCTCGGTTACACCCGCTCGCCGTCGCTCTACGCCTATGCCGCGCAGGACCCGCTCAACCTGATCGACCCCGACGGCGAGTTCCCGTTCCTCGCGTTGTTCATCGTCATGGGGATCGGTGCGCTCGTGTCCGGTGCGCTCAATGCGACCCGCCAGGGGATCCAGATGGCCGAGAACCCCGCACGTCGCCGCGAGGGGTTCTCGT
Organism: Vicinamibacterales bacterium; assembly: GCA_050742535.1. GTDB lineage: Bacteria > Acidobacteriota > Vicinamibacteria > Vicinamibacterales > UBA2999 > Gp6-AA40. The sequence continues at coordinate 8,586 of JBOGIQ010000070.1, forward strand.
GGGGCGAGCTCGGCATGAGCATGGGCATCGGAGCGGTCGCAGCTCCGGTGCTGGTGGTCGCTCCGGAGCTGGCGATCCCGCTTGCTGCCCTCGGCGTCTACAACGGCGTGGGCGAGTTCAAGAAGGGCAACAACCTGACGGGGGCGTTCGACATCGTGACGTCGATCGTCCCGTTCATGTCGACGAGCGCTCGCGGCGCAGCACTCGGGCGGGGCAGCTACATCGGGCAGTGGCGCGGGCTTGGGCCGAGCGTGCCTATGTCGATGCGGCTCGATCGTTTCAGCGCTATCGAGAAGAACCTGCTCGCGACGCTGCGGCCGTTGCCTTTCGGGGGCCGCAGAGTTGGCATCGGCATCGCCCGTAATAACCCAAACCAATCCGGACATGCCGGCGTCTTCGTCGATGACGCGCAGGGGAACCCGACCCTGTTCCACAAAAACGGTCGAGAGGTGGATGGTGTGAGCGTGGCCGACTGGCAGGTGGAGAGCCCGCTCCCCGGGAAATACCCGATCTTCAACCCGAGGAAGATGAAGTGGGAGTCCCGGGATTGGAAGTACGTGGAGTGGCGAGCTCCACGCCAGGTCGCCGAGGCGATGGCCGCGTACGCGGAAGCCCGCACGAACCCGCTCCTCCCCCCGGAGCCGTTCGTGCTGGGGAAACAGAGCTGCGGGAACTTCACGTCCGATGTGTTCGCCGCCGGAGGGGTCCGCGTCGCCGGAAACTTTGCGCGGGGCGTGTTCAATAACACCGTGGCGTTCATCGATGCCAGCGAAGCCGCGAGCATGGCGTATGCCGCCGGCTTCTGGACCGGACCGCTGGCGAGCAACGTGAACCGCAAGTGCTCGCCAGGCCGCTGACGATCGCCGCGCGCTAGCGCTTGCGGCTCCCGGACGGATTGCCCTTCGCCGGAGACTCCTTGGCGCGCGGCGCTCTGCCGAACCCCAGCGCAGCGAGCCGAAGCGTCACCGCCTCGGGTTCCGAGACGCCCAGGCGCTCGGCGAGCGCCCCCGTCGATGTGGCCGCCACGGCCTCACGGTTGGGCGCGTCACCGGCGGGGCTGCCGGGGAGCGCGACCTCGGTCAACCGCTTCTCGGCGTCTGCGCCGAGCCCTTCGATCGACTTCGCCGGACGAGCGAGCAGGCGGGTAAGGCGTGGGATCGCCCGCGTGAGCTCGGCGACGCGGGCGAGCGCCAGCTCACCGTCAAGGGCCGGCGCGCCAACCGGATCGCTCACCGACGAGGCCACGCGCGCCGTCTCGTTGACGATGAAGGTCCCGAGCTCGTTGGCAACGCGAGCGCTCATCGTTCTCGTCGTCGTGCCGACCCCGGTGCCCGTGCCGGGGATGCCGGGGTTGATAGCGACGCCACCGCTGCCGGTGGTGTCCCCGCCGCCACCACTGTTGTCGGAAGTGGAGGTCGAACCCCCGGATGATGACGAGTCGCTCCCGCTCACGGGTGGACGCTTGACGGCGACCTCGAGCTCGACCGGCAGCGGGACGATCTCGACAATCTTCGGCGGCGTCGACGGCTCATCGCAGCAGCAGAGCACGCGCGTCGTCACCAGGAGTACCTGCTTCTCCCCGGTCTTCTTCGTCTTCGTCTCCGAGCGCCAGTGGACCCTGACCGTGCGGCGGGCGTAGCCGACGACGACGGCCTTCACTTCCTCGAACCCCGGCGCGTCGCTGCCGGTGGCACCGGCGATCAACCCGCCAAGCGTCCCGACGGGTCCGGCGAAGAGGCTTCCGGCCGCCGTCAGGGCGGCGGTGTTGCCGGCATCGCCGTTGCCGTTGCGGTAGCAGGCGTGACCCTGGGCCCGCGCGGTCAACGTGACCGAGCGGCTGTCCTGCGGCGGCCGCGGGTCCAGCACCACGTCGGTGGATCCGAAGAGCACTTCAACCGGGCCGATATCTACGACCTGTTTGACAACGTAGCCGGCGCGCGCTGTAGCCGAGTGCTGGTCGATGGAGGGGACGGACTGGTAGCAGTCGTAGTTAAACGAGAATCCAGGGTCGTTGCCTTCGGGGGCGGCGAGCTTGTTAGGGTCGAGCTCACTCGGGGGCAGGCCGACTGCACTGACCGACAGCTCGGTCGGTGGTTCCGACTCGTCGTAGTCGGTCTGGTCGATCACGGTCAGATGGCCGGTGTCGAGCCGCACCGACAGACACGGGAGCTCCTGCTTGGCGTCCTGGTTGACGATCAGGAAGAACTCCTGCATGCCGTCGATCTGACGAGGGCCACGAATGAAGCCGGAAGGCTCCTCCACGGCGTGCGGGCGCGGCGAGATGTAGAACATCACGCGGTTCGTACCCACGTGGTACGCCTGAAGCAGGGTGTACATCTGGGTGATCTGGGTCGTATGGGAGAACGACTCGCGCGCCTCCCGGCCGGAGTCAGTGGATTCGATGCGCGAGCGGTCTTGCTGACCGAGCGATCGAGTTCCCATCTCGATGTTCTTCGAATAGGAGCCGCCGGCGCCGACGCCCGCACCGACTCCCGCGTACGACCCGGATACCTCCGCTTGACCGCTGACGCTGAAGCCCTTGTCGATGTCGACGACCTCCTGCGACTCGGTCGTCCCGCCGCTCTTGCGCACGTTGAGGTTCTCGAACGAGCGCGACGCAACTTCGTTCGTGTCGGTCACCTGCTCGTAGAGCGCTCGTTGCGTCGGCTGCACGTCGGCGATATAGGGGTAATCGCGGACCGGAATGCCCTCTTCGTGCGGGGCGACCGTGACTTGGACTATGGCGCCGTTGCACGGGGCGAAGCTCTCGAGCTTCTTCTTCAGCTCGCGCGCCTCGCCGGTTGTCAAGACGCCGGTTTGGGCCAGCGCGCCCTGCACTTCGTCGGATTGGGGCTGGTAGCTCGAGATCGTGCAGCTGACCTTGTAGTAGATCAACCGGCGGCCCTTGTCGTACCGCTGGTACTCCTCGTCGGGCACGTACCGGAAGACGGCGATCGACGACTGCCACTTGGGTGGAGCCGTCTGATCGCATGGATTCGTGTCGGCCATGTCCTCTGTGTGGCAGATCCGCTCCCACGGGATGTCGGTCGGAAGATTCAGCTGGAAGCTAGACATGCTGCACGCCTTTCGGGACGAAACACGAGTTACATGGCTGGATGCTGGGACTCAAAGCGTCGAGAACAAGCGCGTAGTGTAAATGATCGCTAGAGATCGCACGAGGCGCGGCGCCACGACGGCTGCCGCTCTTTCCGATGACCCAGCACCACACGCGAGGCGGGATCAGCGCCTCAAACGGTGTCGCCACGCTCTGCTCCGCCAACTCGTCCGGCCGATCAGCGTGTCCGCGACGTATCCATCGTCGCAGCCCAGCTCCGCGACCCACTGATAACCGCGTGCTTCGAGAAACCGTCTGATTTCGCTGCGCACAGCAAACCAATTGTGCTCGACGGTTAGCACGCGGAACGTATATTGATCAAACGGAAACCCTTTCAGGATCCGCAACTCCGAGCCTTCGGTGTCGAGGCTCCAGTAGTCGATCACTCGCGGAGCGCCGCTGCCCTCAAGGAGCGAGCGCACCGATCGGGCGGAGCGTGCCACCGTAGGAAGCGATGTGCCCGCGCCCCCGAGCACAGTGTCCACCTGCTTGCGAAGCGATGGGTGATAGTCCTCTACGGTGCCGCCTAGCGTATCCGCCTCGATGAAGTCGACCGTCGCATCACGGTCGTACAGACAACAGTTCACGCACAGGCAACTCCGGTTCAACCGCAGCTGCGCAAAGAAGGACTCGTTGGGCTCGACGCAGATGCCCCGCCAACCGTAGTCGCGCTCGAGCAGCAACGTGTTGCTGACCGTGACGCCGTCCGAAGCACCGGAATCGAGAAAAAAGCCGCCGCGGAGGCCGCCGAGCATGGCGAGAGCAAACAGGTCTTGCCCGTACTGGGAGGTCATGCCCGCCGGCGGCGAGCGAGCGCGAATGCCTGGGACCGCCAGGCGAGGCTCGGTTCGGCCGGCGCGACCGACGCGCGCTGCCGCGACACCTCGCGATGGTGGACGTCGTCGGTGCGTTCGCCATAGAGCATGGTGACGTTGACGCGGCGGTTCTCGTACTCCGGACGGAACCGGACCTCCGCCGTCGCATGGAACAGATCCGAGTTGAAGATGATCGCCCGGTTTGCGCGATACGGAATCGTCACCGACCGTGCCGCTTGCTGCTGTAGGAAGAATTGGATCAGCTCCGGGCTGCTGTTGTACATGTCGAAGTTCCAGTCGAGCGGCGCATCGACGTCGTGGACGATCAGTCCGCCGCTGCGGGGATCGAGGTTGGCTTCGGTCGGTGTGATCCAGATGTTCACGTTCACTGCTGCGAAGTCCGCATGGGTCGTGCTGTTACCGGGCAAGTGCGGAGCATTCTTGAAACCCCAGAGCTGACGCAGGGGGTGATCGCCGATGACATGCGGGAGCCGTTCGCGCAATTCCTCGGCAATCTGCAGCAGCAGCGGGCAGTTGAAGCCATCGAACAGAAACGCGCCCAGTCTTCCGTGCGCATAGCGGTTGCCGGACCATACCGTCGATTCGATGCAAAAGCGTCTCAGACTGGCCAGTGCCTCGTCGGTCAGAAAATCGTCGATCACGACCAGACCTGGAACCGTCTCGACGTACCGGCGCTCCACGACGGCGGACCGCCAGGACTGCGACAGGGCGCCGCCGCTCACTCGAGGCGCATCAGAGATGTGCACAATGCGGTTGTAGACATGGCCGATCGCCTGGCGAGCGTCGTCGTCGAGTGGCACCTGTCCGTGCATGCCCTTGGAGGCGAGCTCGTCGGCGATCGTGCGGCATGCGTCGACCACCTGAGAGAATTCCGCCCCGAGCACGCCCTTGCTCTGCAAATAGAGAAACTGCTCGATGTCGTGCTGCAGCTTGCCACGGGTCAGAAAGACGTCGGCAGGAGCCAGCGGCACTCGCTGTTTCATCGCTCCATGCCAGGGGCTCCCCCAGCGCACGAGTGCAAGAAGATACGCGTACTCCCCCGCGAGCCAGAGATCGCGCGAGCGCATCGCCTCCGAGGTGAGATGGCTGAGCCAATTTGCGTCGTCCGCCGAGAACCCTTCCGCGAACGCCAGGTCAAGGCAGTCGGCGCGGCGGCCCTGCGCAACGAGCAGTTGAATGCGATCGCGGAGCGACGCCGGCGTTGCGGTGTCAGTGTCTGACGCCGCGGGCTGCGGTTTCATCGACGTTCGCCGACCGAGTCGAGCGCGCCGCTCGAGCGGAGCTGCGCCGCATACTGCATGAGCGATTCGATCGTGACGCGCACCTCAGGCTGATTCAGCAGCCCGTCGCCGGGGCGGAATACGCTCGTGATGCTGGTGATCGGCAGCGGCGGCAAAGGAGGCATCCACGGAGGGCTCGGTTGGAGGTACGGCGGTCCTTGGGGTGGTGTTGGCGCCGGAATAGGCGATGGAGAAGGAGTCGGCGTTGGAGTGGGAGTCGGCGTTGGAGTGGGAGTCGGGGTTGGAGTCGGAGTCGGCGTTGGAGTCGGAGTCGGTGTCGGCGTGGGAGTTGGCGTTGGTGTCGGAGTGGGAGTCGGCGTTGGCGTGGGCGTTGGTGTCGGCGTGGGGGTCGGCGTGCCGGTGCTGATCTGAGTACCGCTGCCGGTACTGATTTGCGTGCCACCGGTGCCCGTGCTCATCTCAGTGACCATCCCCGTACCATGACCGAACGTTCCTTGCGTCAAGGCCGTGCCGCCGAAGGTTCCTCGTTGCGTGCCGCCGAAGGTTCCTCCTTGGGTGCCACCGAACGTTCCTTCTTGCGTGCCGCCGAAGGTTCCTCCTTGGGTGCCGCCGAACGTTCCTCGTTGCGTGCCGCCGAAGGTTCCTCCTTGGGTGCCGCCGAAGGTTCCTTCTTGCGTACCCCCGAACGTTCCTCCTTGCGTACCGCCGAAGGTTCCTCCTCGGGTGCCGCCGAAGGTTCCTTCTTGCGTGCCGCCGAACGTTCCTTCTTGCGTACCGCCGAACGTTCCTTCTTGCGTACCGCCGAACGTTCCTCCCTGGGTGCCGCCGAACGTCCCCCGCGTGCCGCCTGTCAACGTGACGCCTCGCGTGCCAGGCCTGTCGGTTTCGCCGAGCGGGATTTGAGTGACGGCGCTGACGAACAGCAAATCGAGGATCGCATCATCGACCGGAATCAACGCCTGCTTCTCGATGGCCGATCGCGTCAGGGCATACAGCACGTGCCGTCCGTCGTTCTCCACCACGGCGCGGCCGAAGTGGAGCATGAACTCTTCCTGTGAAGGTCGAATGGGCCGGTCCGCGACGTACGCGGCCAGCCATCGCACTAGCCCTGGATTCGACATGACCGAATACACGAATTGGTTGACGACCGATGCTCTCTCTGGCGGCAGACCGGCGCCGTACACATACTCCGACCAGACCTGCGCCGGATCGGTGACGAACTGCTCGCGCAAGAGGAAGTCGGTGGACATCGCGCGGAACAGCGCGTACGCCCTGCGCTCCACTGCGGCGCTGCGGAGTGAACGAGATTGCTGGACTCGGCCCTGGCTGTCGTCAGTCATAGTTTCTGTTCCCAAAAATGGCGACGCGCCCCGAGGACCGTCCGCCGAACGGCTCGAATCCTACACCCGTACCCAAGGCGAAAGGCGCTATTCTTCGTCAGCCATGCACGCCGAAATTGCTCCTCAATGGCAGACTTGGATTGTCGAGAATCTGATGCTGGATGTGGCACCCGGCACGCTGGTCGACCGCCTGGTCTCCGAGGGCGGCGTCGACGAGGCGAGCGCACGCGATGCCGTGACGGCCGCCGCGGCGCAGCCCGCCGTGAGGGTGGGGCGATCGATCGCCAGCCGCCTGAAGAAGACCGAGACGCTTCTCTCGATCATGCAGGAGCTCGCGCAATCGGTCCCTCGCGACAAGGTGGACGAGCGCCGTGACATCGATGCCGGCGCCTTCTTCGCCGACTACTATTCCCGGAATCGACCATTACTGTTGCGCGGGACGGTCCGGCATTGGCCGGCTCTGCACAAGTGGTCCCCACGGCATTTCGCCGAACGCTATGGCAGCGCGCCGATCTCCATCACCGCAAACCGCGAGTCCGATCCCCGGTACGAGATCAACCGCCGCACCCACATGACGCAGACGACGATGGCTGATTTCGTCGCGATGCTCGAGTCTGGCGGGCACACGAACGACTATTACCTCGTTGCGAACAATCCCGTCCTGCAGACGGCGCCGCTGGCACCGCTCCTGGACGACATCGGAGGCATCGGCGGCCTTCTCGAGCCCCGCATGCGGCGGGATCACACGTTCCTCTGGTTCGGGCCCGCCGGCACCGTCACGCCGCTCCATCATGACAAAGCGAACCTGTGCATGGCACAGGTCCTGGGCCGCAAGCGGGTGACGCTCTATCCGACCGCGGCGATCCGACACATGCACAACATCATCGGCGTGTACACCGAGGCCGACCCGGAGAACCTGGAACGCTCGCCTATTGATCTCAGGGGAGTACCGCGTTTCGAGGTGACTCTCTTTCCGGGTGACGTCCTCTTCGTGCCGTTCGCCTGGTGGCATCACGTGCGGGCGCTCGACGTGAGCATCACCGTGAGCATGGACAATTTCATCTTCCGCAACGACTTCGACCTGATGGACCCCTACGATTACACCGCGGCGCCGTGACCTTGCGGCGGACGATCACATTGTCCGCAGCCGCTCGGGCCGCTTTCTATGCAAAAGGCCCAGATGAAACGACCTCGAAGTCCGCTGCTGCGGGATGAGCGCAATTGCCATGGCGCTCCTGTCGGCGTTCCGCACCTCCTTGGGGATGTCGACGAGGCGCATATCGAATCGTAGTCAGCGACCGCAGCCTGTTAGAGCGTCCAAAAATTAGCCCGAAGCGCTCTTTGCGTCTGTTCGCGTCCATCTGCCGGGCGTTGCGGCCTGTGCCGGCTCGATGTCACTCAGAATGTCACTCGCGGCGGGCGTCTTACAGGCAAAACGCGGCCCGAGATTCTGCCAGAACTACTGCCGACACACTGCGTCACAGCCCCCCTGGGCAACCCTGAAAGGCTCCGGTGACAGCCGCTGGCCTTTGTTAATAATCGAGACGCCTTATTCGTCTTCTTGCTGAGAAGCACATGTCGATAGCAGCGCTGCCCGGCGCCCGCGGTGTCATCTTGACAAGCGAAATCGAGGCCCTGTTCCGCGACCATCACGAACTGATCTACCGAACGGCGTACAGCGTCACTGGAAGCAAACCGGATGCGGAGGACGTGCTGCAGACGATATTCCTCCGGCTTCTTCCCCGGGGTCTTCCGCCGGATCACGTGAAGAACCCGGCCGGCTACCTGTATCGCGCTGCCGTCAATGCGTCGTTGGACATGGTCCGGAACAGCAAGCGTAGAAACCCGGACGGTCGGGAGCGCACGCTTGTCTCGGTCCATCCGGCATTGCAGCGGGTCCCCGACACGGAACGCGAGTGGCGCGTGCGGGAAGCCCTCGCGCAACTCAGTCCCCGCGCGGTGGAAATCGTGGTGCTCCGCTACGTGCATGACTACCGGGACGCGGAAATCGCGAAGATGCTGGGCACGTCACGCGGAGTCATCGCCGTGACGTTGTTCCGGGCCAGGGTCAGGTTGCGAGAGCTGCTTTCAAGGGACAGGTCGGGAGGAGCGCGATGAAGCCCACCATGAGAGACATCGAGAACGTCCTGAAGCGCGATCGCGGTCACATATCGCATCAGGATGTGACAGACGCCGCCTCGCGTGCCTGGTTGCGCCTGGGAGCGGGAGCCGGGAGGTTGTCTGAGCCACCTCCGGATCACGCAGCGTCCGTTGGCACACGCCGGTGGCCAACGTGGTTGGCGGCGGCGGCCTCGCTCGCGATGGCCGTGGGTATCGGGACGGTTGTCGTCTGGGGACCTTGGACGTCGCCAGCCACGGGCATCCCGACGTTTGAAGTCGTGGAGGGTGACGTGCGCGTCGGCGAGACGATCCGCTCGAGCGCTGCCGGTGCGGTGCTCGCGCTGGCGGATAGCTCACGCATCGAGATGCGCGCTCTCTCGGAGCTGGCACTCGAACGAGCCGACGATGGCGTGCGCATTCGCTTGAGCCAGGGCGGCATCATCGTGAACGCCGCGAAACAGCATGGCGGACATCTGTTCGTACAGACGAAGGACGTCACGGTGTCCGTCGTGGGCACCGTGTTCCTCGTCAATGCCGAGGAACACGGCTCGCGCGTTGCCGTGATTGAAGGAGAGGTTCGCGTGCAGCAGGGCGGGACGGCGAAGAGGCTGCTCTCTGGCGAACAATTCTCCACGAATCCGTCGATGGAGGCGCGGACCGTCAACGACGTGATCGCCTGGAGCCTGAACTCGGAGGCGCTCCGCGCCTTATTGCAGCAGTCGGCCGTCGCTCCCACGGCGCTCTCGCCACAAGCCTCGGCCGAGCCTCGAGCAACGTTCGAGGTCGCTTCGATCAGGCCCCGTCCGTCGCCGGCGGGAGGTGGCCGCGGTACCAGCGGATCTCCCTGCGTTGGCCGTGGCGAGATCGATCCTCGGCGGTTCGCGGTCACCAATACGACCCTCCACGAACTCATCGCGTGGGCTCATGGCAGGAACTGTATCGGCGATGCCGATCTCATTTCCGGAGGCCCGGGATGGATTCGGTCGGATCGATTCGACCTCGAGGCGCGAATGCCAGAGGGTTTCCCCAGCTACACAATGATCCAGGTCCGATCGGGAAGTGCTCCGAAGCTTCAGCCGATGCTCCAGGCACTCCTCGTCGAGCGTTTCAAGCTCGCCGTGCGTCGGGAGATGAGGGAGCGGGCGGTCTATGTCCTGACGGCGACAGACACGCCGAAGCTGACGCCATGGAGGGATGGCGACGGAGAAGCGAACATCGGTTCGTTGTTCCAGCAGAGTAATCCGAGCGGGCAGATCTTCGCGCGGCTCCGAGGCACGAAGTGGTCCATGGCGCGTCTCGCCGACGCACTAGGCCAGTCTCCCGCCGCGGGTCGAGTCGTGCTGGACCGAACGGGCATTGCCGGCGAATTCAACGTCGACCTGCAGTTCGTGCCGGGCGAAGCCTTCATCGCCACGATTGCACAGGCAACCGGAGCTCCGCCGAATGTTGCATCCGGCCCATCCCTGTCTACGGCACTCGAGGAGCAGCTCGGACTCCGATTGGAAGCCATACGCGCCCCCGTGGAAACACTGACCGTGGAGCACGCGGAGAAACCCTCAGAGAACTGATATGGAACGAATCGCGTCCGATCGCTTCGATATGCCAAACGAGCATTGATAGGGTGAGGCGCCGATGTCTGTCGTCAAAGCAAACCGGCGGCTGGTCGCCGTGGCCGCGGTCTTCACGATGGCAAGTGTTCCCCCGAGCGCCCGTCAAGAATCCCGCACGACCGTTCGGCCACGATTCGACGTGGCCTCAATAAAACCGAACAACACCGGAAGCAAGGCCGTGCGCCTCGGCGACACACCCGGGCGCTTCTTCGCTGGGAATGTGACCGTACGGATGCTTATATCGCTGGCCTACAACGTCGATGACGTTCAGATTGTGAAACGCCCCGCGTGGGTGGATGTCGACCGTTTCGACGTCGAAGCGAGAGGAGACACCGGCGCGACTCGTCAGCAGCTGATGTCGATGCTTCAGATGCTTCTTGAAGATCGCTTCCAGCTCGTGCGTCGCTCTGACAAGCAGCGCTTGCCGGTCTATGTGCTGCTCGTTGGCCAAAGTGGACCGCGACTCGCGCGCCGAGAATGTAGGCCTCGCGACGCAAACGGCCCGATGGGTCCCAGCGACCTTTCGGTGTGCGGCTACCTGAACTTCGGAAACGGCCCGATCACAGCGACCAGTATCAGAATGGCGAACTGTGCAGAGGTTCTGACCAATATCCTCAAGCGCAAAGTCATCGACAGGACGGGCATAGACGGACTGTTTGATGTCGCCTTGAGCTATGCTGTCGGCCTTTCGCTAAACGTCGCGCCTTCTGCCCGTTAGCCCGAAACGCCATTTGCGTCTGTTCGCGTCCGCTTGCCGCCTGTTTCAGGTTTTGCCGGCGCGATGTCACTCGAAGTGTCACTCGCCGCGAGCGGCTTCCGAGCTTCCCGCTGACGTACTCACTGTCGGCAGCCTTCGTTGAATACACGCGTCACTCATTCATGGCTGCCGCGAGTCGACAACTCGCGGGTCCGAGCTCCGAAGAGATCACACGCCGGCCCGCTCGTCGGGCTCAGCTGAAAAGCGGCCCCTTCACCGCTTCGGTCAGGGCTGGCCTTTGCGGCCTCGATGCGATTGATGACTTCCAAGTACGCTCGCGCAGCGGCTTCGAGAATATTGGTGCTGATGCCCGCTCCGCGATAGGTGCGACCGTTGTCGGCCAACGCCTTGAAGTCGTCGAACAGTTGATTGAGTTCGGCGTCACCGACGTCGAACCCGAGCTCCTTGACACGCTGGCGAAACGCATGTCGGCCGCTGTGCTTGCCGAGCACGAGGTTGGTGCGCGACAGCCCCACATCGTGAGGCCGCATGATCTCGTAGGTTGAGTGATGCTTGAGCATCCCGTGCTGATGAATGCCGGCTTCGTGCGCGAACGCGTTTTCACCGACGATGGCTTTGTTGCGCGGAATCGGCATGCCGGTGATCTGCGACACCAGGCGACTGGTTGGAAACAGGCGTGTTGTGTGAATCCCGGTATGCACCCTGAGCACATTCTCGCGAGTCTTGATCGCCATGACGGCTTCCTCGAGTGAGCAATTGCCGGCACGTTCGCCGATGCCGTTGACCGTGCACTCGATCTGCCGTGCCCCGGCGCGTACCGCCGCCAGGCTGTTGGCGACCGCCATCCCCAAGTCGTTGTGGCAGTGAACGGACAGCACGGCTCTCTCGACGTGGCGCACGTGGCGTGTGAGGTACGCAAAGACTCCGTAAAACTCTTCTGGCACCGTATAGCCGACGGTATCGGGGACATTAATCGTTGTGGCGCCAGCGTCGATGACGGCTTCAACGACCTGCGCGAGAAATTCGAGTTCCGTGCGCGAGGCGTCTTCCGGCGAGAACTCCACGTCGTCGCATAACGTGCGTGCGAACGTCACGCCCTCGACCGCCATCTGGACGATCTGCTCCTTCGCCATGTTGAGCTTGAATTCGCGATGAATGGCGCTCGTGGCGAGGAACACGTGGATGCGTGGACGCGCGGCATCCTTCAACGCGCACCACGCGGTGTCGATGTCTTCTCGCGTGCAGCGCGCGAGACCGGCGATGATCGGGCCGTGAACGTCGCGAGCGACGAGATTCACCGACTCCCAATCGCCGCGCGAGGCGACTGGAAAACCGGCTTCGATGATGTCGACCCCGAGCTCCGCGAGCGCCTTCACGACCCGCAGCTTCTCTGGCTGCGTCATGCTGCAGCCGGGAGACTGCTCGCCGTCGCGCAGCGTGGTATCGAAGATGAGGACCCGGTTGGGGTCGGTCATCGTGACCTCGACGACGGCGCGACGCA
>JBOGIQ010000071.1:0-20900 GCA_050742535.1 Vicinamibacterales bacterium
GTCCAGATAGTGGAGACGCAAATCGTTGACGGTGATGAACCGATCTACGGGTTCCTTCGCCGACGCGACGGAAGGAGCCTGTCCGGACACCACGACTGCAGCGGCGAACACCCCGGCTGCGGCAATGAGCACTTTCGTCATAACCACCAACCACCAACCACCAACCACCAACTATCCAACTATCCAACTATCCAACAGAGGGCTATAGTGTGCCGTTTCCAGGAGGACACATGCCGAAGTATCTGATCAAAGCGTCGTACACGGCGGAAGGGATCAAAGGGGTCATGAAGGACGGCGGCACGAAGCGGCGCCAGGCAGCCGAAGCGGCGGTCAAGAGCACGGGAGGAAAACTCGAAGGGTTCTACTTTGCGTTTGGTGAGGCCGACGCGTATGTCATCGTCGACGCTCCGGACAATGCGTCCGTCGCCGCGTCCACGCTGGCGATCGGCGCCAGCGGCCTGGTCAAGGCGACGACCGTCGTGCTGCTGACGCCCGAGGAAATCGATCAGGCGATCGCGAAAGGGGCCGCCTACACGCCGCCAGGCCGGTAGACGTCAGTAAGTGATGCGATACGTCAGCCAGTCCTTCATCCACGTCGCCTGGCGACGGTGATAGAACTCGCGGGCCAGCGTATTCCAGTCGAGCACCTGCCACTCCATGCGTCCGCAGCCGCGCCGGGCGCCCAGGGTGCGCACGTGCTCGAACAGCGCTGACCCCGCGCCCGACTCCCGGGAGTCGTCGCGGACGAACAGGTCTTCCAGATACATCGTTGGCTTGGCAAGGAAGGTGGAATACGTGTGGAACCACGTGGCGTAGCCGACGGCCTTGCCTGTGCGGTTGACGGCTAGCGCCGCCTCGAACCGCGGCCTGCCGTGGGGCGCTCCTTCAGGAGTGCCAGGACCGAAGGCGTCGCGTCGAAGGCGTTCAACCGCGGCGGAGTCGGGAGGGTCCAGGCGCTCGTAGTCGGCGAGCGCCCGAAGCAGATCGACGAACTCGTCGAACCGGTCTGACGTCAGCGGAACGACGGTCATCGATCACGCAACAGCATCAAAATCCAGATTCTCTGTAATCCGACGGCCGTCCGCCTTGAACGCGTCGCGCAGCAGCACGATGCGGCGCTTCGCTTCGGCCAGATCCTGCACGCCGAGCGTGATGTTCAGCAGATCGATGTACCACGGCAGCTTCATCGGATCCGTCACGTATGTCTCGGCGATCTCGCGCGCGACGGGCAGTGTGGTCTTCTTCGAATTGTCGTGGACGTCGCGGTTGCTCGCGTTCTGCAGCTTGGCGTACTCCTCCCGCAGCAGACGATCGAACAGCTCGCGCGAGAACACGTCGCCGGTGCTCGCGCCGGTTTCTGCGTCGCTGTCCGTCAGCTTCGCCCCCTTGTGCAGCCACTCCCAGAGGATGCTCAGGCGGATCTCGCCGGTCGCCATGTCCTCCATCAGGTAGAGGACATCCTCGTTACCGAAAAAGTCGCCGGGCTTGAGCGCCGCCGCCTGGAATCCCTGCAGGAACGCGTTGCCGTACTGGAGCGCGACGCTCAGCAGGTCGCGGGCGCCGCGCACTGTTCGCGGCGCCGGCTCCAGCAGCGTCAGCCCCGCGGCATCGTCTGCCGTGTATGTGAGCGGTGGGAACGTGCGCCCGAGCTGATTCGCCTGGCCCACCTTCTCCCACACCGGCCGGACGATGTGCACCATCTTCCAGTGAGCGACCCACTTGCCGCTGGCGCCCTCGCGCTGCTCCCGTTCGGCACCGGCCACCGCGCGCTCCATCGCGCGCGAGACGCCGGTCTGCGAGCCGACGGGAATGTTCGGCTCCATGCCGCCCTGCCACAGCGCGTAATTGCCGTTCTGATCGGGTGTGTTCATCGCCCGGCGGACCCGATCCTCGTAGTTGCGCATATAGCCGTAGGTCATGGTGATCGCGTCGATGTTCGGGTTGATGAACGACGGATCCCAGGCCAGCGCGTCGGCAACGCTGTTGATGTAATCCCAGCGGCCGGTGTTGAAGCCGATGAAGTGCGGGGTCAGCGCCGCACGAATCTCCATCAGCTGATAGACCGCTTCGAGCTGTTCGACGAGGACGTAGACCTTGACCGTCCCCACCGGCAGACCGAGGTGCCGCTCCAGCGCGGTAATCATGTCGTTCCAGAGCGCGGCCTCCTCGGCCGTCTGGATCTTCGGCAGGTAGAGCACGATCGACGCGCCGGTCTCGCGAAGCCGCTTCTGGTTGTTCGTGACGAACAGCGCCATGTCGGTGATCGAGGCCGAGAAGCCGGCGCCGTCGGCGCGGCGGACGTGCCGATCGTCGAGGTGGAGGCCGCGCGCGCGGAAGATCTTGGTGGTGAAGTCGAGCTGCTTCCGCCAGTCGGCGATGGTTTCGCGGCCGAAGAACCCTTTCGCCCACTGGTTCATTTCCCGCGACACGTCCTCGGCGACCTTGAGGAACAGCGGGTCGCGATGAATGGCCAGCTTCAGGCTCCGCTGGTTGTCGAGCGACATCGTCGCCACCTGGCCGAGCGCGTCCTCGCCGTCGAACATCCAGCCGTCGGCGCCCGACAGCAGCGCATAGGCAACGTTGCGGATGCTCTTGTCGATCGGCGCACCCGGTTTGGCGCCGGGGCCGGTGCCCTGGATCCACTGGCGCTGCAGGTCTGCCGGGATCTCGCTCCCCGCGAACCTGCCGTCGCGTGCGTCCTGTACGCGGATGTTCGTGCGCGCGATCGTCGCCTGCGGATCGAGGAAGGCGATGCGCTGCCCGCCTGCGGCCCGGGCGCGGCGGCGGGCGATGCGTGACGCCATGACGGCACGACGGTCGTCGTCGAGCGGCGCCAGCGCGCGCAGCGCCTCGACCGCCTCGGGCGTGTAGACATCGGAATAGGCGGCCTGAGCCGCATGACGGATCTCAATCATCGAGTTCCCTTTTCAACTGCCAACTGCCAACTGCCACGTCCCAAGTCCCAATGGAGCTATTGCAGACGTTGGGAGTTGGTATTTGGGCGTTGGGAGTTGGATGCCAACTCGCGATTATAGTCACCTCCCTATTCAGGTGATGCGGGGTGGCGCGGCCGGCACGACGATCGACCATGGCCCTCGAACACCCGCTCCGTACCGACACCGACCAGGCGCTGCTCGACGCTTATTCCGCCGCTGTCATTCACGCCGTCGAGCAGGTCGGGCCTGCCGTGGTCCGCGTCGAAGGCAAGCGCGGCGGCGGCTCCGGCGTCGTCTTTACGCCCGACGGCTTCATCCTGACGAACAGCCACGTGGTCGGCAATCCGGCTAACCGCCTACGCCAAGGCTCCGGCGGTCAAGAAGCCGGACTCCACACCACCCGAATCACGCTGCCGGATGGACAATCACTGCCGGCGGATGTCATCGGCAGCGACGTGGACACCGATCTCGCGGTACTTCGCATCGATGGCTCCCGTCTGCCCTGGGCGCGGCTCGGCGACTCGAAGGCCGTGCGTGTAGGTCAGGTCGCCATCGCGATCGGCAACCCGTACGGGTTTGACCATTCGGTCACGTCGGGCGTCGTCAGCGCGCTCGGGCGATCGCTGCGGTCACGGTCCGGCCGTCTGATGGATGACATCATCCAGACGGACGCGTCGCTCAACCCCGGCAACTCGGGCGGACCGCTCGTCACGACGGCGGGCGACGTCATCGGCATCAACACGGCGATGATTCTGCCGGCACAGGGGATCTGCTTTGCCATCGCCAGCAATACGGTGAGGTTCGTTGCGTCGCGCCTGATGCGGGACGGACGGATCCGCAGGAGTCACATCGGCATCGCCGGGCAGCAGACGGCGGTCCCGCGGGCGCTCGCGCGGGCAAATCAGATGGCGGTCACGTCAGGCGTGCTCGTCGCGTCCGTCGAGGACAACAGTCCGGCCGCCCGCGCCGGGCTGATGACGGGCGACGTCGTCCTCTGCTTCGCGGACTCAGCCGTCAGCGGTATCGACGATCTGCACCGGCTGCTCACCGAGGAGCGGATCGGCACGCCGGCGCCGGTGATCGTGCTGCGACGCGGCGAGCGGCGTCACCTGACGATCGTTCCGGTGGAATCTCGCCGCACGTAGGGCACCCCTTCGAGGGGTGCCACATCACAGCGTGATCAACCCTCTCCGAACCGCGCGGCGCACCGCGTCGGTCCGATTCAATGCACCCAGCTTCCCTGAAATCGAGGTGAGGTGGAACTTGACCGTCTGGTCCGAGATGCCGAGCCGCACCGCGACGGCCTTGTTCGACAGGCCCTCCGCCACGAGCTCGAGCACTTCGACCTCGCGCGGCGTCAGCGATTCGACCGCGGGGGCCTCGTCGAGATCCACCGCCGGCGCAGGAGCGGCGGACAGAAACGCATCGGCGTCGATGCCGGCCTCCCGCGCCTCCTGCAGCGTACCGAATTCCGCAACGACGTCGGGCGTCGTTGTCTCGAGCGCCTCGCGAAGATCGCGGCGCTGTTGGCTGTTGCCGATGACGATCACTCGCATGGGTTGCCTGGGTAGCTGGGTAAGCTGGGTAGCCTGGGTAGCACCTAGGCAACCCAGGCCACTTAGGCAACCCAAGCCACCTGCTCGCTATCTCCTCTCGGCAACGGTGACAGAGACATCGACCGGCGCGGCGCCCCGCAACAGTTTGACCGCAACGCTCTTCCCCACTCTCTCGCCGACGAGCAGATCGAACAGCTCGTCCGGCGACGCCAGCGCGTGCCCATCGAGCGACAGCAGCAGGTCGCCGACGAACAGACCCGCCTCGTCCGCCGGCGTCCCCGGCTTCACGTCCACGACGAGCAGGGCCTGCTCGGTGGCCGCAGCACCCCTCTGTTTCTCTGAGACGCGCGCCGGCTGCGCGGCGATCCCGAGATAGCCGCGCCTCAACGTCCCGCGCTGCAGCAGATCGGCCGCCGCATTCCATGCGATTCCGGCGGGAATGACCACTCCCAGGCCACGAATGGAAGCGGCCGTGGTGACGCCAAGCAGCCGGCCGTCCGCGCCGACAAAGGCGCCGCCGGCAAATCCTTCATGCATCGGAGCCGAGGTACGGATCACCTGTTCGATCGAGCGCCGGCGGCCTGTCGGCAGCGGCCCTCCGATCACGGAGACAACGCCCGCCGAGGCGGTGATCGCGTTGCTCCAGGACCGGGCGAGCGCGATGGCGATCTCGCCGACGCGCGGCAACTCACCCGCGGAGAGTGCCGGCAGTTCCAGCCCCGGCGCTCTGAGGACCACCACGCGCGTGGCCGGGTCCCATCCCGCGATCTCGGCGTTCACGACTTCGCCATCGGCACGGCGCACCCGCGGATGCTCCTCGCGCCCGACGGCCCGCGCGGTAGTGACGACGGTGTCCGCGGCATAGACCAGCCCGGATGCGGGCCTGCCCTGGCCGTCGACCTGGACGACGGACGGAGCGACGCGGGTGACGATGTCTGCAATCTGCGTGGAGAGTTCATTGAGCATGCCTTGATATTTACAGACGAGAATTTGACGCCGCATCACCCAAACCGGTGGGTACAATCCCGGCCATGTCAGGTCGGCTGATTGCCGGCGTCATCGCACCGCTGGCCTTCGCGGCACCGATGGTGCTGCTGCAGGCGCAGGGACCAACAGGCGAGCAGGTTTTCAAGGATCGCTGCGCCAGCTGCCACACCGGTGCCGCCGAATCGCGCGCCCCGTCGCCCGAAGCGCTGCGGAGTCGATCGCCGCAGGCCATCATCGAGAGCCTCGTGAATGGCGCGATGCGCACGCAGGGATCGCGCATGACCGGTGCCGAACGCCGCGTCGTCGCGGAATTCCTGACGGGCCGCCCGATCGAAGGCAACTTTAGCGGCACGACAACGGGCCGCTGTCCGGGCAACGGCATTCAGAACACGAATACGGCCGCGAACGCATGGAAGGCGTGGAGTCCGACGATCGACAACACGCGATTTCAGTCGTCAACCAACGCGGCACTCGCCGCGAGCGACATCTCGAAGCTGACGCTCCGGTGGGCGCTGGGATTTCCTGACGCCTCGTCGGCCTGGGCGCAGCCGTCTGTGGCCAGTGGCGTGGTGTACGTCGGCAGCCAGAACGGCACGGTCTACGCGGTCTCCGCGAACACCGGTTGCATCTTCTGGACGTTTGCGGCGGCGGGCGGGGTCCGCACCGCCGTCACCGTCGGCGACGGAGTCGTCTATGTCGGCGACACGGCCGCGAACGCCTATGCGCTCGACGCCCGGACTGGAGCACGCCGCTGGGTGCGCTCCGTCGAGTCACACCGGCTGGCCCGCATCACCGGCACGCCGACGCTGCACGACGGCCGGCTCTACGTGCCGACGTCTTCGTACGAGGAGTCGCAAGGCGCCGATCCGCAGTACGCCTGCTGCACGTTCCGCGGCAGCATCACGGCACTCGACGCGTCAACCGGCGCGGTGATCTGGAAGACGTACACGATTCCGGAGGAGCCGCAGCGGCGCGGAACGAGCACGGCCGGCGTTCCGCTGTGGGGCCCGTCGGGTGCCGCGATCTGGTCGGCGCCGACGGTCGACACCCGCCGCGGACTGCTCTACGTCGCCACCGGAAACCAGTACAGCGGGCCGGCACACGGCGCGTCCAACGCGATCGTCGCGCTCGATCTGAAGACGGGCGCGAAGCGCTGGTCGAAGCAGGTGACGCCGAACGACATCTACCTCACCGGCTGTCGCGCGGGAAACCCGAACTGCCCCGAGGCCAACGGGCCGGATGTGGACTTCGGCAGCCCGCCGATGCTCACGCGCACCGGCACGGGTCGCGACCTGATCGTCGTCGGGCAGAAATCCGGAATCGCGTTCGCCCTGGATCCCGACAAGAACGGCGAGATCGTCTGGGAGTACCGCGCCGGACGCGGCGGCGTCCTCGGCGGCATCGAGTGGGGCTCGGCCACCGACGGCGAGCGCGCCTACTTCGCCGTGTCCGACATCACGCATCCGCAGCCCGGCGGCCTGCACGCGGTGACGCTGGCGACCGGCCAACGGGCGTGGTTCGCGGCTCCCCGACCCCCGGCGTGCGGCAGCGGGCGCGGCTGCAACGCCGCTCAGTCGGCCGCCGTCACCGTGATTCCAGGTGCGGTGTTCTCCGGTTCGAACGACGGCGCATTGCGCGTGTATTCAACTGCCGACGGCGGTATCCTCTGGGAGTTCGACACGAACCGCGAGTTCACCACGGTCAACGGCGTCGCCGCGCGCGGCGCGTCGATGATCGGACCGGGGCCCGTGGTCGCCGGCGGCATGGTGTTCGTCAGCTCGGGGTACGGCGCGTTCGGCGGCCGCCCTGGTAACGTCCTGCTCGCATTCGGGGTCCCCTGATGTCGTGGAGTCCGGCTTCAGCCGGATATGTAGCTTCCGGCTTCAGCCGGAAGGAGCCGTTATGAGACTTACTTCGCTCATCGCCGGGCTCGTCGCCTCGTTCGCGCTCATCGCCGTCGGCCATGCGCAGAACCGCGCGCCGGCGACGAACACGTCCGCGCCGACGTTCACCCGCGACGTCGCGCCGATCATGTTCGCCAAATGCGCCAGCTGCCATCGTCCGGGCGAGGTCGCGCCGATGCCGCTCCTCTCCTACACCGACGCGCGGCCGTGGGCGAGCGCGATCAAACAGCGGGTGAGCACGCGCGTGATGCCGCCGTGGCACGCCGACCCGGCGCACGGCACCTTCCGCAACGACCTGCGTTTGAGCGACCGCGAGATCGACACCATCGTGCGATGGGTGGACGGTGGCGCGCGCGAAGGCGAAGCGTCAGCGCTTCCTCCGCTGCCGAAGTTCCCGGAGGGCTGGCAGATCGGAACGCCCGACGCCGTCTTCGAGATGGCGCAGGAGTTCGAGGTTCCCGCCTCCGGCGAGATTCCCTATCAGTATTTCGAGGTGCCGACGAACTTCACCGAGGATCGGTGGATGCAGGCCGGTGAAGTACGCGCCGGCGATCGCGCGCACGTCCATCACATCATCGTCTACGTGCGTGAGCCGGGACGGACGGCGCGACCAAACGTCGTCTCGGTGCGCTCGATTCCCAACACCGCCGCCGCGCCTGCGGCACCGGCCGCTCCACGCCCGCAGCCGGCGGTTACGCCAGCCGCCCGCCCGGCCGCACAGGGCGCCAGACCGACCGGTGGCGGCGACGCGATGCTGGTGAATTGGGCCGTCGGCGAAGACGCTCCCATCCACCTGCCCGGCACGGCGAAGCGGATACCCGCCGGATCGACGCTGATCTTCCAGGTGCACTACACCACCAACGGCACGCCCGGCCGCGACCGCTCGAGGATCGGTCTCGTGTTCGCGAAGCAGCCGCCACAGCGCGAAATCAGAACCGGGCTGATCACGAACGCCACCTTCGCGATTCCACCGGGCGCCGACAGTCACGCCGTGGAAGCCGAAGCGACGTTCAGCGAGGACGTGAAGATCTACAGCATGCACCCGCACATGCACCTGCGCGGCAAGGACATGACCTACACCGCGACGTATCCCGACGGCCGCGAGGAGATTCTGCTCCGCGTCCCGAAGTACGACTTCGGCTGGCAGACCGACTACTGGCTCGCGCAGCCGCTGCTGCTGCCGAAAGGGACGAAGGTCCACGTCGCCGCGCACTTCGACAACTCGCCGGCCAATCGCGCGAACCCCGATCCGAAGGCGACCGTCCGCTGGGGCGATCAGACGTGGGAAGAGATGATGATCGGGTTCTTTACGTATACGGTGGAGGGCGGGAAATAGGTTGACTTCCAACTTCCAACGCCCAACTCCCAAAAGAGCGGGGGCCGTGGCCATGAGCTTGCTGATGCCATGGGCCCTACTAACTGGGAACCCTCAAAGCCGTTCGATTTACGGGAGCGTCTGTTCGAGTTTGGCCTGCTGACGATCAGGGTGGTGCAGTTTCTGCACACTCGCGGGCCAATTGGCGTTGCAGTGTCTTCTCAGATCCTGAGAGCGGGAACATCCGCTGGCGCCAACTACGAGGAAGCCGACGACGGCTCCAGCCCTCGCGACTCCCTTGCCAAGAAAATGATCGTCCTTCGCGAACTGAAGGAGTGCCGCTGGCGAATGCGACTGATACGCGCGGCGGGCATTCTAACCCAGGCTCAGGACCCGGTCATCAAAGAGAGCGACGAGCTCGTGAAGATCTTGGCAACAGTAGTACGGAACGCGAAGCGCGAGAAGGAGTGAGAATCCCTGCCTCCCAGCCAACTGACGCGGATGTTGAACGGCCCATTCGGCACGGCCATCCGTATGGAGCGGGTTTGCCTATGATTAGACACTTGAACACTTGGCACGCTTGACGGGACCGATCACCGCGCCGCAGGCCGACGTGGCGGCTGACGCGACACGGAACCTGACGCGACACGGAACCTTGACCAAGTTCAGGAAGTCGCGTTAGCTTAGCGTCGCGCACCAGGGCGCTCCCGTCCGCCAAGGACTGAGTCCACCTGCTTCGGACAATTCACCTTACGACCTTCTTTCGGCCTGTTGGCGGACATCAGGCGAGTTTCGGAAGGAGGTCCGTGTGACTGCTCGCTCTCTGCCGCCTCGTCCCAATCTCAATCAGCTCAAGCATCAAGCGAAGGAACTGCTTCGGCGTCAGCCGCAACTCGGCCGTCTTCGGGATGCGCAGCGCACGATCGCCGAGGAGTACGGCTTCGCCTCGTGGGACGCGTTACGTAAACGCGTCGAGTCACTCGTTGGCGCTGTCCCCAGCTCAATGATCAAACCGCCCGAACTTGATTCGGAGGAGGGCGGCGCTGTCTGGAACGCACTCACCGCGTCCGACGACGGCGATGTCGATGCGCTCCGGCGGTTGGTCGAACGAGACCCGCGACTTGGCCGCGCGGAATACTGGTACACGCCGGCGATTCATTTCGCCGTGCGAGAGGGACACTCAGAGGCGGTGCAGCTCTTGCTCGACGCGGGCGCTGATCCCGAATGGAACGGACTGCACGACGGCAGCCTGATTGTCATGGCGCGCGAACGGGGTCATGCCGAGGTCGCGCGGCTTCTGGAAGAGGCACGGGATCGGCGGGGCCACGTCCTGGCTGGATCCGACAGTCATCCAATTCATGCTGCCATCTCGCGCGAAGACACGAAGGAAGTCCGCCGGCTGCTCGATGTGGATCCAGGCCTCGTGGATCTCGGCAACGAGATCGGAGCATCGCCGCTCCATCGAGCGGTCGGCCGTGGTGTGCACGAGCTCGCCGAGTTGCTGCTCGATCGCGGCGCCAACGTGCATGCTGTTCTCAGCTCCGCACGCGGCCTCCGCGGAGGGTTCTGGACAGATCTTCAGGCGATCGATCTCGCCATCTGGGACGGGCGTCGTCCCGGAGACCGCGGCATGATCCGATCGCTGCTCGAACACGGTGCGACATGCGATCTGACAGTCGCCGCGGCTCTCGGCGACGTCGAACGGGTCAGGCAGATCCTCGACGCGGAACCGGCTCGAATTCGTGAAACGCGGCCGAGCGGACGCCGACCGCTCTCTGCGGCTATTGAAGCTGGCCACGACGCCGTCGCGCGCCTGCTTCTCGACCGAGGTGTCGATCCGAACTGGGGTGAACCGACGGCGCCGAAGGGTCGTTCGCTTCAGGTCGCGGCCGCCGCCGGCAAACGCGAACTGGTAGAGTTGCTCCTCGCGTACGGTGCGGATCCGAACAGCAACGTGGATTCCTCTGGCAATGCGGTGTCCGCGGCGGCTACACCCGAGATTCGCGCGCTTCTCCTGGCTCGCGGCGGGACGCCCGATCCGTACGACACGAGCTGGATCGATGACGATGAGGAACTCCGACGCGTCGCGGGAGATCCAACGGAGATCGTGCGCATTTCGGCTGCCTTCGCAATGGTCGTCGGGGGTGGAAGAAGGGACCGACTCGAACGCCTTCTGACCGCCGGGCTGCGCGTGCCATCAGTCCTCACGGGATGCCAGAGCTATCTACTTACACACACGGACATGCTCCGCGCGTTGCTAGCGCATGGCATGAGTCCTGACTTAATGAATTGGCAACGTCAGACACTCCTTCACCACATCTGTCGCCACCCTGCGATGAAGCGATGGATTTCGTCCGGGGCCGCGGACGCGGTCCAGAAGGCCGCGATCCTTCTGGATGCCGGCGCAGACATCTCCGCGCGCGACGAGGAATACCGCTCGACGCCGCTCGCGTGGGCCGCGCGTACCGGTGCCTCCGAGATGGTTGCGTTTCTGCTCTCGCGTGGGGCTCCGACAAACCTTCCCGACGATGAACCGTGGGCCACACCGCTCGCGTGGGCCGAACGGCGCCACCATGCGGAGATCGTGTCAGTCCTCCGACAGAATGGAGCTGACCGATAGGCGGCGGTTGGCGTTGGCGGCATCCGGCCCCGGCATGCGCTGCACGAGCAGCCAGGTTTCGGCCTGCGCTTGCACGGTTGCGATCGGTCCGCCCTAACGCCGTGGCGTTTAGCACAGCGCGTTTCAGGCTCTGCTTCGATGAGGGCTCGGGGGGGGCGCCTGAGGCGAGTGACATCTTGAGTGTCGTCAAGGCCCGCACCTGTCTGCCGCCTTCTTCTGGATGAAAGACTTCGCTCGAGAAAGCGAGTCGTCGCAAACCGATGACAAGATTCACCAGACTCCCATCTTCGGAACCTCCGTCTTGGGAGTTGGGATTTGGTTATTGGGAGTTGACTACTATTTCGCTCTCTCTGCAGCCCGCGCCGCGCTCAGAATGTTCCGCATCGAGTTGTTGCCTTCGTGGCAGGCGTATTCGAACAACGAATCCTCTGGCTGCTGATCGAGCGTCAGCGCGGCCGTCCACGGCTTGGTCCACGTCTGCGGGTCGTTGACGGTCACTTCGTAGTGCAGCCCGTCGCGGTCGCGCCTGAAGCGTTCGACGAGGTGCAGCGTCTCGCGCGACCCGCGGTAGTTCGATTTCTCGCTGAAGTTCGTCGTGTCGACGACGAGCGTGTCTCCCTGCCAGCGGCCGCGGGCGTCTCCGTGGTAGCCGCGAATCGGCGCGCCGGCGTGCGCCGTCGATCCAATCGGAATGACGCGCGTGTCGTGAATCATCTCGTAGGTGATCGCGACGACGCCGGGCCCCTGCACGATGCGGATGTTCGCGTTGTAGACGGTCGGGAAGATCGCCGCGGGCACGCCGCGCGTGATGCAGCGCTCCCACAAACTCAGGTCCTGTGGACCGCTGAAGCTGCTGCCACCGAACGTCCCGACCGCGGCACCGCGCCCCCGCCCGCGTCCGGCCACGGTCGGCGGAAGACGGCCGTCCGGCGGATCGATGACGAGCGAGGTTCGCCGCGACGTCTTGCCGCGTTCCAGCCAGTGCGGCGGCGGCGACGTCGCCGAGCCGACGGCGCCGGCATTGCGCGTGTCCGCCGTGAAGACTTCGAACTCGGCGAGGTCCGACTGCACCTGCGTCGTGGTCTGCTTCCGCCGATCGGCGAACTCGGCGTCGGTCAGGAATTTCCGGTCGCCGTACTGCGTGGCGCGCTCGAACGGCACGCTCAGCTCGGCTTCGCTGCTCCACGTGCCCTGCAGGTCGGGGTCGCCCCACGGTGTGCGCGGTGCGGTGCTGCTTAGAGCGGTGCCACTCTGGGCGGACACGATAGCCGTGGTCACGAGCGCGAATGCCGACAGCGACATCATCGTGCGGCGCATACTGCCTCCGTTCAAGTGCGGTTGACGGACACGACTCTCCGGATGCGCGGACCGGCATCGACGCGGCTGCCGGCGGCGCGCTGCGGGTACAACGACGCACACAGCGCGGCTGTGCGGCGGTCGGCGCGCAGCGTATCCAGCTTGGGATCGACCTTCATCGCGAACAGCGGGGCGGCGTTCTCGGCGCACGCGCGCTCCAGCTCGGCGAACGCCTTGTCGCGCTGTCCGAGCGCGCTGCGGAATACGGCCATGTAATACGCATCGACGTACTCGGTCTTCCGCAGCTGCTCGAGTCCCTCGAGAATCGGCAGCGCACGGCGCTCGAGCCCCATCGTTGCCAGACAGGTCCCTTCGAGCGCACGCAGCCAGGGCAAATCCGGACACATTACCGACGTCAGCCGGTACTGGGCCAGCGCTTCGTCCAGCCGGCCGGAGAACTGCAGCGCCTGTGCGTACGCGGCGCGCGCGACCTGCAAATACGGATGCAGCTCGACGGCCTTGGCCCCGAGCACCGTCGCCAGGTCGAACTCGCGGCGCCAGACATGCAGGTCCACTTCGATTGACGCCAGCGTGGGCAGGAGCGGCTCCGCGCGATATGCCCTGCGCACCATCTCGAGCGCTTCGTCGAGACGGCCGAGCGTCGCATAGAGCATCACGGTGCGGACGTACGTCGCGCCAAACGTCGGCTTCGCCTCGGCCGCGCGCAGAAACTCGGCTTCCGCCTCGACGACGTTCCGCTCGAACAGATGGAGTCCGTGCGCGCGGTTGCAGTGCAGCTCTCCGGTCATCCCGGCAGCCGCCGCCTGGTGATGCGCCTCGAGGAACTTCGGATACACCTCGAGCGGCGGGCGCATGCCGAAGGTCGCGAGCATGAGGTAGCAGGTCGAGAGTCCCTCATAGGCGCGGAAGTCGCCGGGGCACTCATCCGCCGCCTGTTGAAAACACTCGATCGCGCGCTCGGCGCCCTCGCGCGTGCGGCGGCTCCAGAAGTGCCAGCCGCGGCGGATCAGCTCTTCGGACGAAGGGACGTCGAGCGAGTAGCCTTCCTTGGCGCGATGGGTGATCCAGCGCCCGAACTCACCGAGGCATTTCCGCACTTCGGCAACGGTCACGTCCACCGTGTGGCGCGAGACGAACGTGCCTTCCCACGCCTCGGCCATCATCTGCTCGTATCCAACCGTGTGGCCGCGATGGAGCAGCAATACGCGCAGTACACGCCGTGTCTGCGGCCGCAGCTTGATCTCGGCATGATCGCGGATCAGCCGCATGTCGGCGGTTTCGAAGACGAACGGACCGAAGGTGAGATCCATGGCCGAGTGCGACGCGGAATGTGACGCGTTTTTGCCGCGCGGTCAAGGAGGGATGCGGTGAAATTTGCCGCTTTTTTTCGCCACGTCCGCTTTGACGGTTTTTTGCGCCCCCGCGGGTCCCTCCGGGCCGTAGAATCCGACCGCCTCGGACGCATGCGGGAGACCGTCCGAATGGAAGGAGAACAGGATGCGCTGCCGCCCGTTGCTCGTGATCGCCGTGCTTTTGCTCGCCCCGTCATGGGCCCTCGCACAGGGTTCGATAACCGGTATCGTCCGTGACTCGTCCGGATCCGTCCTGCCCGGAGTCACCGTCGAGGCGTCCAGTGACGCGCTGATCGAGAAGGTGCGAACGGCGGTAACCGACGGGAACGGGCAATACCGCATCGTCGATCTGCGCGCCGGCACCTACGCGGTGACGTTCACGCTGCCCGGCTTCAGCGCGTTCCGCCGCACGGGCGTCGTGATCGAAGGGGCCTTTACCGCCACGATCAACGCCGACATGAAGGTCGGGGCGCTGCAGGAAACAGTGACCGTCACCGCCGAATCGCCCATCGTGGACGTGCAGAGCGTCCGGCGACAGATCTCGATCGACAGCGACACGATCGGCGCGATTCCCGCGTCGAAGTCGTACGCGAGCCTGATGCAGCTGATGCCTAACACCGTCACACAGGCGGGCGGCGCCATGGACACGCAAGTCGTACCAGGCATGGTGGTGTTCGGCGGCGCCGGCGGACGCAGCAACGAAGGACGCGTGAACCTCGACGGCATCAGCGTCGGCTCCGCGTTCAACGGCGCAGGCGTCTCGTCGTACATCCCCGACGTCGGCAACGCGCGCGAGGTGACGATGACCACCTCCGGCGGGCTTGGGGAGACCGAAGGCGGCGGGCCGTCGATGAACATTGTGCCGCGCGAAGGCGGCAACGCCCTGCGGGGAAGCTTCTATGGCGCCGGTGTCGGCGGCGCGATGATCGACAGCAACTACACGAAGGAGCTGCAGGATCGAAACCTTCCGGTTCCCGGCCGGTATCGGAAGGTCTGGGACTTCAATCTGGGCGTCGGCGGCCCAATCATGCAGGACCGGCTGTGGTATTTCGGCTCGCTCCGCAACGAGGGGAGCGAACGGACGGTGACCAACATGTTCGGCAACGCGAATGCCGGCGATCCGACGAAATGGACGTACGTCGCCGACCGCAGCCGTCCCGCAGTGAATGCCGCCTCATACCGACCGCTGACGCTGCGGCTGACGGCGCAGGCGACCCCCAGGAACAAGTTCACCGCGTACTGGGACGAGCAGCGGCCCTGCGAAGGCGGAGCGGCTCCGGGATATACGGGCGACGCGTGCCGCAAGTCGGGTAACGGCGAGGTCTTTGGCGGGTCGACCGCTCCGCCAACCCCATCGGCAAGCGCGACGGTCGCCCCGGAAGCCTCGGCCTACAGAGACTACGGGAACCGCGTCGCTCAGGCGAAATGGACCTCGCCGGTAACCAGCCGGCTGCTGCTCGAAGCGGCGTACGGAACCTACAAGAGCAAGTGGGGCGGCGAGCCGATTCCAGGGTACGACACTCAGAACCTGATCCGCGTCGTCGAGCAGTGCGCACAGGGGTGCGCGAACAACGGCGGCATTTCCAACCTGACCTACCGATCGGTCAACTGGGCGGCGAACGTGAACTGGAATACGCAGTGGGGCGCCACCGCCTCGTGGGTGACCGGCAGCCACAGCATCAAAGCCGGCTATCAGGGCGCGATGCTGTACGACAACCGGTTCAATTCCACCAACTCCCAGTTCCTGCAGTATCGAGTGAACAACGGCATCCCCGACCAGCTGACGATGTCGATCTCCAGTTTCGGCGTCCGCCAGCGCGTTCGCTCCGACGCCTTCTACGCTCAGGAGCAATGGACGCTCGGGCGCATGACGCTGCAGGGCGCGATCCGCTACGACCACGCCTGGAGCTACTTCCCCGAGCAGACCGTCGGGCCTGTGCGCTTCTTCCCCACCGCCGTGACCTATCCGCACCAGACCGGCGTCGAGGGGTATCACGATGTCTGGCCGCGCGGCGGTGTCGCCTACGACCTCTTTGGCAACGGGAAGACGTCAGTGAAGGTGAACTTCGGCCGCTTTCTCGAGGCCGCGCAGAACGGCGGACTCTTCACCGCCCTCAATCCGACCAGCCGCCTGTCGCTCACAGCGTCGCGCTCGTGGACCGACGCCAACACGAATTTCGTTCCCGACTGCAACCTGCTGAATCCGGCGGCGCAGGATCTGCGCGCCAGCGGCGGCGACCAGTGCGGCGTCAACACCAATGCGAATTTCGGCACGCAGGTATTCCAATCAACCCTCGATCCGACTCTGCTGTCCGGATGGGGCGTGCGGAGCGGCGACTGGCAGTTCGGCGCGTCGGTGCAGCAGGAGGTGCTGCCGCGTCTCGCGGTGGAGTTCGGCTATCAGCGCCGCTGGCTGGTGAACTTCCTCTCCACCGACAACCGTGCGCGCGGCCCCGAGGATCACAACTCCTTCGGCATCAACATCCCGCTTGATCCACGTCTGCCGGGCGGAGGCGGGGGCGTTCTGCAGGGTCTCTACAACGTCACGCAGGCCGCGTCCACCCGCCTCAACGACAACTTCCAGACGCTGTCGTCACGCTTCATCGACGAGTCGCAGGTGGCGAACTCGTTCAACATGAACGTGACCGCGCGGCAGCGCTTCGGCCTCACGGTGCAGGGCGGCTTCAACGTCATCAAGACCGACAGCGACTCATGCGCCCTTCGCGACCTGCTCCCTGAATCGGCGGCCACCAATCCGTGGTGCAACACCTCGTCCGGCTGGGTCTCGCGCGCAACGGCCCTTGGCTCCTACATGGTGCCCTGGGTGGACGTGCAGATCGCCGGCACGCTGCGCAGCGATCAGGGTGGCAGCCTCGGGGCCAACTGGGTCGCGCCGAACTCCGCGACGGTTGGACTCAACCGGCCGTTCGCCGGGACCGGCGGGCAGACGATCGTCGTCAATCTCATTGAGCCGGGCACGCTGTACGGCGATCGCGTCAATCAGTTCGACATCCGTGTCGCGAAGATCCTCCGCTTCGGGCGGACGCGGGCGAATATCGGGTTCGACGTCTACAACGTGATGAACAAGGCGGCGATCCTGACCTACAACCAGGGCTTCGTCGTGAACGGGAACTGGCTGGCGCCGACGAGCATTCAGCAGTCGCGCTTCGCCAAGTTCAGCGCGCAGATTGATTTCTAGGTCCTTGGTGCTTGGTGCTGAGTTCTTAGTCCGTCCTTCGTCCCTGGTCCGTCCTTAGTTCTTGGTCCTTGGTCCACGCAGACAAGGGACCAGGGACCAGGACGGACTAAGGACCAAGAACGGACCAAGCACCACGGCCGAAGGACCAGGGACTAGATCGCGACCTTCCCGGTGCTATCTCCGAACGTCTCCGCCGGCACCTGCATCTTGTCGAGGACCGCGAGCAGCAGGTTCGCCATCGGCGTCTTCTTCGGGTTGCGGATATGACGCCCACCCTGCAGGCGGCCTGACGCGCCGCCGGCGAGGATGATCGGCAGATCGGTGTGGTTGTGCTGATTGCCGTCGCTCATGCCGCTGCCATAGAGCACCAGCGAATGATCGAGCAGCGAGCCGTCGCCGTCCGGAGTCGACTGCAGCTTGTCGAGGAAATACTGGAAGAGTGCCACGTGGTATGTGTTCAGCACCGCGAAGCGATCCTTGTTCGACTGGATGTTCGAGTGGTGCGACAGCGTATGGAAGGCATCGCGAATCGTGCTGCGCGGATAGACCGCGTTGCTCAACTCTTTGGCGAGCAGCATCGTCGAGACGCGGGTGATGTCCGCCTGCCACGCCAGCACCTGCAGATCGAGCATCAGCTTGATGTGCTCCTCGATGTCGGAGGGCACGCCCGTTGGCGCCGCCGGCACGGGCAGGTCGGCCGAGAGCTGACGGTCCGCCTTCTGGATGCGCCGCTCGATCTCGCGCACGTCGGTCAGGTACTGATCCAGGCGCGACCGATCGGATGCGGGCAGCGTGCGCTGCAGGGCCGAGGCGTCGCCGAGCACGGAGTCCAGCAGGCTGAGCGATTGCGCGCGGCGCGCCTGCCGTTCCGCGGCGGTGTTGCCGTCGCCGAACAGGCGCTCGAAGATCACCTGCGGGTTGTTTTCCATCGGCAGCGGCGCGTTGGCTCCCTGCCAGGAGATCGTGTCGCGGTAGGCGCAGCTCAGACCGTCGCCGCAGTTCACGCTCGCTTCCTCGATCATCAGCTCGAGCGACGGCAGCGGTGTGTCCTGTCCGATCCGGCGGGCAATCACCTGATCGACCGTGATGCCCAGCTCGGGGCGCGCGCCGACCTTCGCAAATGCGCCACTGAGGTACGCCGCCGCCGAGCGATTGTGATTCGCAGTGGCGCCGCTTCCGTACGCCAGCGCGCATTCCAGATCGCTGATCACGTTGATGCGGCCGTGGAACGCCTTCAGCGGCTGCAGGATGTCGGACAGCTCGAAGTTGGCCCCTTCGGTGGCCGGCGTCCACTTCGGCATGATGGCGCCGTGCGGGAAGTAGATGGCCCCGAAGCGCGTCGGTCTCGCCGAAGCAACGGCCTGTCTCGCAGAGGCATTGGCGGGCAACATCGAGTCGAGGAACGGCAGGGCGAGCGTGACGCCGGCGCCGCGCAGGAACGTCCGCCGCGAGAGATGCCGCCTGCTGAGGAATGCCATCTCGTTAACCCTTCTTGACGCGTTTCTGGAACGCGTCGCTTTCCACGATGCCGAGCAGCAACGACGAGAGCCGGTTTCCGTCCCGGCCCGCGCGACGCACCGACGCGCGGACGGAGGGCATGTCGTAATAGTGCACCGGACGGCCCAGGGCGTATACGAAAAGCTTTTCGGCCGCTGTCGTCATGAACATATCCGACCGGCTCATCACGGCCCGGCGCAGATCAGCCGGGCCGGAGAGCGGCGTGCCGTCGGCAAGGCGTCCGTTGGTGTCGACCTTTGCCGGCCCGTCCATCTCGCGCCAGGCACCGATCAGGTCGTAGTTCTCGAGGGCGAATCCGAGCGGGTCCATGATGTTGTGGCACGACGCGCAGGTCGGGTTCGCCCGGTGCCGCTCGAGCCGCTGCCGCAGCGTGGTCGTTTTGGCGCTCTCCTCGCCTTCCTCCAGATTCGTCTCCACACCCGGCGGCGGTTGCGGCGGCGGAGCGCCGAGGAGGTTCTCGAGAATCCATTTGCCGCGCATCACCGGCGACGTCCGCGTCGCCACCGAGGTCACCGTCAGCATGCTGCCGTGGCCGAGCAACCCGCGGCGCGGGCTCGCGGGATCGAGCGGCACGCGGCGGAAGTGGCTGCCGCGAATGTTGGGTATGCCGTAGTGCCGCGCCAGCCGCTCGTCGACGAAGGTGTAGTCGGCGTCGAGCAGCTCGACGAGCGGACGATCCTGCCGGACGATGGTGTCGAAGAGCAGTTCGGTCTCGCGGCGGAACGATCGACGGAGGTTGTCGTCGAATCCGGGTGCTTCGGTCTGGACGTTCGCGAGCTCGCGCAGGTACAGCCACTGCCCGGCGAAATTGGACACGAACGCGTCCGCCTTGCGATCGGCGACCATACGCGTGACCTGCTGCGTGAGCGTCGCCGGATCGCGCAGACGCCCTTTCGCCGCCAGGTCGAGCAGCTGCTCATCGGGAATGCTGCTCCAGAGGAAGAACGAGAGGCGCGACGCGAGCTCCGTGTCGCTGATGCGATAGGTCGCGCCGGGCGCAAGATTCGCCGGCTCCTGCTCGACGCGATACAGGAATCGCGGCGCCACGAGCAGACGCGCCAGGGACTCCTGGACCCCTGTCTCGAAGTCCCCGCGTGCGCGCCCCTGCTTGTAGAAGGCGAGGAGTGTGTCGATTTCCTGTGGCGCGACCGTGCCACGATACGCGACCCGCGCCAGCCGCGTGAGAATCGCTCGGGCGCATGGCTCTTCTTCGGCGGGGACTGCAGGCCGACAGGTGAAGAGCTTCCGCCGGCTCGGCGTGTCGCCGGTGCCCGTGGGGTTGAACGGCCCCATGATGGCCACGTTCGCCACTCCGCCAGCAACGTTGAATCCGTTATTCGCCGCGCGGAAATCGGAGTAGGCATCGTCCACGCCGGCGCCGCGCTGGCGATCGAGGACCGCGACGCCGATGGTGTGCGGGCCGGCAGTGACCGGAATGCGGAAGCGCCGGGTGTTCGGCGCGGTCACGCGCGCGCCGTCGATGGTCACGTCGGGACCACCGCCCGCCGCGCCGCCACCCGGGCCGCCGCCGCCCATCGTGAATTCGTACTCGGCGTCGAGCGGGAACGTGTGCTGAATGAGCATGCCGCCGCGCGTGCCGAGCGGCAGGCCTGCGATGTGACGCTCGTTCGACAGCGCCGGGGGCGCCGCATACACGACCTGCGACGGCGCCATCGTCCGGTCGCCGACAGCGAGGCGGCTGATCTTCATCGCCGCGGAGACATAACCCTGGATCAGCGCCGGCGAGACGCTCAGCGCTTCCGCGATGTTGTCGAAGCCTTCGCTCGAGCCGTCGGCCGGAAGCAGCGGCGCGACGTCCACCTCGATGGCCAGCAGATCGCGGATCGCGTTCGCGTATTCGTTGCGGTTCAGCCGGTGCAGCGCCGGCGTGTCGAGGCTGGCCTTCGCATCGACGGCCGCATCGAGCCGCGCTTCCATCGCCGCGGCGAACGCGTCGAGCCGCTCGCGCGGCGGGCGCGGGAACCCGCTCGGCGGCATCATGCCGGTTTTTACCTTGCGGACGGCTTTTTCCCACCGCTCGGCGTTCGCGCCAACCTTCGTGACGTCGGCGTCGAGCACCAGGCCGCCCTGTTTCGCGCGCTCGTTGTGGCAGCCGAGACAGTACTGCTTGACCAGCGCCGCATCGTCCGCTCCGGCTGCCTGTGCCGGGGTCGGTTGCGAAGCCACGCTCTGGAA
>JBOGIQ010000072.1:0-20757 GCA_050742535.1 Vicinamibacterales bacterium
ATTGCCAGATCGATCGCGAGCAGCGAGAGCTGCTGGTTGATGTCGTCGTGCAGCTCGCGTGCGATCCGCCCGCGCTCCGCTTCCTGCGCGTTCAACAAGCGGCTCCCGAGATCGCGGATTCGCCCATAGCTGGCCTGGAGCTCGGACTGGCGTTGACGCAGCTCGCGCTCCGCGCGCCGGCCCCGTTCGCGTTGAACCAGCAGTCCCGCGATCAGCACGGTCTGGATCAGGAACACGCCGATGCCTGCGAGTATGTAGGCCTGGTAGCGGCCCCAGACCCCCGGCTCGCGAAACCGGACGAGGGCGTTATCCGGAACGCGCGCTTCCGGAATGCCCCAGCGCTGCAGCTGACGCCAATCGACCTGATCGGCGTTCAGGTCGAGAGGCGAGATCGGAATGCCGTCGACTCGTGCTCCGCGCAGCACGCGAATGGCAAGGCGTGCGACGTGACTGGTGGCGGCTCGCTGGCTGTACACGCTTCCGCCAACGATGCCGTGGTCGAAGGCGGAGTCGACCCAGCTATAGGTGGGCGCGGTCGCCGCCGCGACGACCCGGTTGACGTAATCCAGCGGGTGAAATTTCCTGCCGGCGCCATCCTGCGAGACGAGTGCGTAGAAGACAGCCGAGCGCGGGGGTAGCGCCGCCAGTCGCCGTTCGAGATCTTCGGTGGCCAGTCCGGACAAATAGGTGAAGGTCAGGCGCGACTCATACGGCCGAAATTGCGTCCGAACGAGCCGCTCGTACGCACGGTCGGCGACGGCAGCGCCGCTGACGATGAAGACGTGCGTGACGTCTGGCTGCAGCTTCTGAATCAATGCGATTGTCGCCCCGAAATTTCGTTCGAGAATGAGTCCCGTCGAGTCCGCTCCACCTCGCGTGGCCCGATTGTTCGCCAGAAACACCATCGGGGTGTCACGAAAGAGCCCCGGGCGATTTGCCTCGACCAGTTCGACGGCGGCGTCTCCCAGTCCGATCACGACGTCGAATTGCCGCGCCTGATACTTCGCGCGGAGAAAATCGGCGAAGGCGGCACGATACGACGCTTCGGGAAAACGGACGACGTCGATGAACTCGGAGTAGTAATCGAGATTGCCGTCGAATTCGGCGTTGAGCGCGCGTGGCAATTCGTCTTCGGCGAGCAGGCTGAACTGCGCGTCCGGGCGCGTCGCGTGCAGAACGAGCACCTGACGGTGGCCCTGCTGAGCCCGTACCGTGTCGACGGACACGGCCGCAAGAAGGATCGCGACGAGCGGACACAATACCGCCGGCGAGCACAGACCGTGGAACCACCTCATAGCCCGCGAGGGCGGTACGCTAAAAGAGTGCGAGACGGCAAGTCAATGACGATCCGCCGCCGAGTGCACGGATTTCAGCCAAAACGTAAACGATTTGTAAAGTACGCATCAGGTCCCTGCCCAGGCGGATCCACTGTCCTGTCGTGTCACTTCCTGTCGTAAGCCTCAGACGTGATACCGCTGACGTGCGGGAGCGGGCCGTTCCGAATCCGCATAGGCGCACCGCGATGCGGCGGACGACAGTGGGACGTTGCGTGGTCGCGTCCGCGTTCAGCGATCCGCGCGCTGCGATCATGGCCGCCTTACTCGCCGCCCTGCGCCACAACCCGCTGCTGTGGCTGCTGATCTTCGTGCCGGCCGTTCTTGCCGGCGAGCGCCTGCGGCCCGGGGCGCACACGCTGCTGTTCGTGTTCTCGGTGCTCGCCATCGTGCCGCTGGCCGCGCTCCTCAGCGAGGCCACGTCCTGGGTCGCGGCAAAGACCGGCGACGCCGTCGGCGGGCTCCTGAACGCGACGCTCGGTACGTTGACCGAACTGGTCATTGCCGTCACCGCGCTGCGGGCCGGCGAGTACGTGCTGGTCAAGGCGTCCGTCGCCGGCGCGATCGTGGCCAACAGCCTCTTCATCGTCGGTGCGTCGTTCCTGCTCGGCGGGCTGAAGCACCACGTTCAGGAGTTCAATCACGTCAACGCCCGCTTTCAGGCCAGTCTGCTGTTCCTGGCGACAATCGCGCTGCTGGTGCCGTCCGCCATCAACGCGGCAGACGGCCGCGCGGCCGCCTTCACGCAACAGGTGAGTCTGCTGCTGTCGGGCCTCCTGATCGTCACCTACGGACTGGCGCTGTTGTTTTCGCTGGGCACGCACCGGGAACTGTTCACGAGCGCGCATCACGGCAGCGACGATGCGACGCGGCCGATTGGCATCGCCGTGATCACGCTGGCGGTGGTGACCGTATTCGTCGCGCTGGTGAGC
The DNA here is from genome assembly GCA_050742535.1 of Vicinamibacterales bacterium. Classification (GTDB taxonomy): domain Bacteria; phylum Acidobacteriota; class Vicinamibacteria; order Vicinamibacterales; family UBA2999; genus Gp6-AA40. Next base: position 2,267 of record JBOGIQ010000072.1, read on the forward strand.
GAGATCTTCGTCGAATCGGTGCAGCACGCGGCGGTGTCGTTCGGCATGACGCCGGCCTTCGTGGGCTTCATCGTGGTCGCGCTGATCGGCGCGTCCGCGGAAATGGCCACCACCTTTTCCGCCGCGCGCAGGAACCGCCTCGATCTGAGTGTCGGCGTCGCATTGAGTGCCGCGACGCAGCTGGCGCTGTTCGTCGGTCCGTTCCTCGTTCTGATCAGCTATGCCATCGCCCCGGCGCCGATGGATCTCCGATTCTGGATGAGCGCCGTAGTCATGATGCTGGTGTCTGCGCTCTCGGTTGCGCTGGTGACGAACAGCGGGCGTTCCACGTGGTTCGTCGGTGTGCTGCTCCTGATGATCTATTCAATCTTTGCGACGAGCCTGTACCTGATGCCGCCGCTGGTGCGATGAGCGGGACGCCGATGCGCCTTCACACCCCGGCAGCCGCGATCAGCTCACTCGGCAGACGGACGCGGGTGCTCGATCCGACGGAACGCACGGCCGAGGTGTTGTTCGGACTGATCATGGTCCTCACCTTCACCGGATCGTTGAGCGTCGCTCACGCGGGGCAGGACGACGTCCGGGCGATGCTCGTCGGCGCGCTCGGATGCAACATCGCGTGGGGCATCATCGATGCGGTCTTGTACCTGATGGCCTGTCTGGGCGAGCAGGGCCACAACCTTTCGGTCTATCGCGCGGTTCGCGGCACCGGCAATCCTGCGCGCGGCCGCCTCCTGCTCGCTGCCGCGCTGCCGCCGGTCGTCGTCTCGGTACTCGACCAGGCCGCGCTGGAGCAGTTGCGCCAGCGGCTGCTGACGTTGCCGGTCCCGCCAGAGCGCGCACGGCTCACGAGCGAGGACTGGCGTGGGGCGCTCGGAGTGTTCCTGCTGGTGTTCCTGTCGACGCTGCCGGTCGTCGTGCCGTTCCTGTTCCTCCCGGACGCGACCAGCGCCGTGCGGATGTCCAATGCGATTGCGGTCGCGATGCTCTGGGGGGTCGGCGTCACCTACGGCCGCCATTCCGGTCAGTCGCCCTGGCTCGTCGGCGTGTGCATGGTGCTGCTGGGTTGCGGGCTTGTCGCTCTGACGATCACGCTCGGAGGGTGATGCGAGGTGCGTGCGGCAATCGTCACGTTGCTGCTGGTCGCGCTCGTCCCGGCCACATCGGCCGCCCAGGACGCCGGGGACGGTGAGGAGCGCGAGTGGTCGGTGTCCGCGTCCGTCGCGATTTACGGACTGCCGGACGAGAGCAACTACGCTCAGCCGACGATGATAGCCGACCGCGGCGTGCTCCATCTGGAAGGCCGATATAACTACGAAGCGCTGCGGACCGCTTCGCTGTGGGCCGGCTACGCGATGCGGGGCGGTCGCCGCGTCGAGTGGGAGCTGACGCCGATGGTGGGCGCGGTGTTTGGCGCGACCGGCGGCATCGCACCTGGCTATGTGGCGTCATTGAGCTGGTGGAAGGTCGACGCCTACATCGAGGGCGAGTACGTGTTCGCGACGACATCGGAGGACAGCTTTGCGTACCACTGGTCGGAGGCCGCGATTGCGCCGTTCGACTGGCTGCGCGCCGGACTGGTGACGCAGCGGACCCGCGCCTATGCCACCGACCGGCATATCGAGCGAGGCCCGTTCGTGAACGCCACGTTCGAGCGACTCGACGCAGCCGTCTACGTGTTCCTCGGCGAGCGCAGCACACCCACCTGCGTGCTGTCGCTCGGGGTGGACTTTTGAACGGCCGCTGAGACTGCCGGGGACACCCGTTACAGGCGCCCGCTGAAAAACCGGCTGGCGATGCCGGACTGGCACAGCATGACGCGCGTCTTCCGGTGATGCGCCTGCATGCGCGTGAGGATGGTCGCCAGCGCCCTGGCCGCGTCGAGAATATACGGTCCCTTGTTGAGCATCACGCATTCGGCGCGCTCAGCCATTGCCGCGTCGGTAATTTCGGCGCGCGAGGGGATGCCTTCCTTGGCGAGCGTCTCGAGCACTTGAGTCGCCCAGATGACCGGCATATGTGACGCCTCGGCCAGCCAGAGGATCTCCTCCTGCACTTCCGCGAGCCGTTCGAACCCGCACTCGACCGCCAGGTCGCCTCTGGCAATCATCACGCCCGCGGCGGCGCTGTGCATGACCGCGATGAGCAGCGTGGGCAGGTGTTCGAATGCGCGGCGGGTCTCGATCTTGAGAATCATCGGCAGGCCGGGCCGGTCGAGCGCGTGCAGATGGGCCTGGAGCGCGCGCACGTCTTCAGCCGTGCGAACGAAGGAAAACCCGACGATATCCGCGTGCGCCGCGATGAACCGCAGATCCTCCAGGTCCTTTGCCGTCAGCGCCGGAACGCGCAGCGTACTGTCGGGCAGGTTGATGCCTTTGTCGGCGCCCAGCGTCAGCCCCGTGGTGTTGGCGTGCGTGATACCGACTTCCAAATGCGTGGGAAAGACATGTCGGACCACCCCGCCGATCCGGCCGTCGTCGAACCAGATGGCTTCGCCCGGCCTGACGGCGTCGAGCGCCTCGGGCAGGGTCACGCCGATCCGCGCCGGCGCCAGCACGGTGCCGTTCTCGTGGCGAACCGCGGGACTGCCCGCAACCGCGTCCTTCGTGAGGATCAGGGCGTCGCCGGCTGAGAGCCCGATCGACTGCGCTCGTGCCGGCACGTCCTCGACGTGCGTCCGCCGACGGTCGCCTGCGGACCGCCGCTCGCGGACGAGCGGTGTGCCGGGCACGACATAGGCCGTCTGACTCGATTCTGCCCACGCGCCGCCGTCCTCGACCGCCGTTACCGCAAGCGTGCGCTCGGCGTCGCGCGCATCGATCACCGTCAGGCGATCGCCGGCGATCAGCTGCGCGACCCAGGATCCGCCGACCGGGAGTGTCGCCGCTGCAGGTTGTGGCGCGGGACGCGGATGTTCACGCGACGTGAGCCAGATGCGTGCGGGCGCGACAACGCGGCCGAACAGGTCACGGCGCGGCCGCCAGCGGACGACGCGCGGTCCGGGCTCGACGGCGCACGTCCGGAGTTTCGGGCCGGCAAGATCCATGACCGCCCGGCACGATCGGCCGGTCTCATCCGCTGCGCGCCGGACGTGGTGCAGCATGCGATCCCAGGCGTCCGGGTTGTCATGGGCGCAGTTGATGCGCATGCAGTCCATGCCGGCGCTCACCAGATTCCGGACGAGCATGTACTCGTGAGCGGCCTCGACCGGCATCGTCACCATGATGCGCACGGCGCGACCTGTGCGCGCGGGGCCGAAGAGCGTATCGGTATGCGCGTCCAGAAGCGCCCGCCCGGCGTTCGATGCGCTGCCGCGCCACGGCGTTGCGGCGTCGAGACGCTGCAGGATCCCGAGAACCGCGTCCACGTGCTGAAGCGCCCGCGACTCCGCCCCGTCGAGCGTCGACAGCCCCACCGACTCCAGTTTTCGCTGGAGACTGCGGAGGTCGTGCCGCCGCAGCGCCAGATAGTGGAGCAGATTCCGTGCGCTCGCCTGGCTCGGCTCCGGCAGGTCCGCCAGACCGTCGGGCACCAGCGCCTCCGCACCGACCATTTCGGAGCGGAGGCCGGTCAAGGCGCGGTTCATGTCATCGAGCAGCTGCGGAGCGGCGGAGTCAGTCCTCATCATGGGTTATCGCGTCTTCCAGGATGTCGACCACGAGGCTGGCGTGCAGATCGATGAGCACCAGGTCGTTGTCAACGATTCGGTACTGCAGGGCCTCCGGCAGCGCCGGGAGCGCGTGCAGCAGCGCCGGCCACATCCACGCGCCGAGCCGCCAGTCGTAGCGGCGGTTGACGGCCGGTGGCTTCGCGCCGGACTGTCGTTCCGCGCGCAGCGCATGGACGACGTCTTTCGGATCGACGCGATGCGCGGCCGCCGTTGCTGCCACGATGTGCCGGAACGCGGCGGCGGCACCAGGAGTGAAGACGTCACCGGCTCGAGCATCGGGCCTGGCATCGCGGATCGCCTGCCTCAGGGCCTTGCGTCGGGCCAGCGCTTCCCGGGGGTCGTCAAAGGGCTGTTCGTGCAGCAGGTCCTGCGCCGCGTCCTGCCGCAGCCGCAGATAGTCGCGCACCCGGCCGGAGAATTCCGCGACCGCGGCGGCGTCGCACGTCGGCGACGGCTGCCGTACGCACAGCCCGTCGTCAATCGCGTCGGCCAGCGTGATCGCTCCAGCCAACCAGAGGACAACGATGAAGGGCCCGTGCATGACAATGCCTCCTGGCGTCGTGCGTCACCGCCGGAACGAATGCAGCCGCGGATGGAAGCGGCCAACACCAAAAAGCCACGCGACCCCGAACGCCAGCGGCAACGCCGCGGCGGTCAGCAGGGCTCCAAACTTGATCTCCGCCAGCAATGGTCCGGCAGGAAAGAGTGCGATGGCCAAGTACAGCGAGAACGTGAGGCCGGTAGCGGCCGCCAGGGCGACGACGACCAGATCGCGCCACGTCAGCTGCGCGGGCAGGTACAGGCCGACGGCCAGCGCCGCCGCGACCGCCAGAAGGATGCCGGCCGTGCGTCCGACGGCGGCAAGGACCGTCGCGTCGGTACCCTCACCGTAGCCCGTCATCATGACGCCCGCGTTGACGAGGCCGAACAGCAGCAGGGCGATCTGCACGTGATAGTGCCAGACGTGTTCGTAGTGACGGGGCGAATCCCCGGCCGCGTCGACCTCGTCTTCGAACAGCTCGCCCAGGCGCCGCCGCGTGTGCGGCATGAACGGCACGATCGGCGCCAGGGCCAGCGCCGGCGGAAACCCTTCCAGATACAGCGCCAGCCACGAGAGCGCTCCGCAGATGAGCACATACGGCCAGAACGCGCGCACCTGCTTCCGCCGCAGCCACGCCGCCAGGCCGACGGCCGCGGCCATCAGCAATCCGCTTCCGCCCGCGCGCGAACCGTCGAACAGAAACGACGGCGCCAGGGCGATGAACCCGATTGCATTCGACGCCAGCGCCAGGACCAGGAGAAACGGGACCGCGGGATGGCGGTGGAAGATGGCTCGCACGACGAAGTAGGCGAACACCACATCGATGCCGGCCATGATCGGCCAGCCGTCGAGGAACATCGGCACGGTCGACGAGCGGATCGACGCCGCGTAGGCCAGTGCGGCACCGACGGTTCCCCCGACCGCGGCGATGAGCGGAACCGGCCATCGCCGGCGATCGTGGAGCGCGCCGCCGGGCATCGTCTCTTCGAATATCTCCTGCGCCAGCAGGCCGAAGAAGAAGACCATGGCGATCGCGTTGACTGGAAACGCCAGCAGCCGCGCGAAGGTGAAGTAGCCTTCGGGCGCGGTATTCGCCCAGACCAGCGCCACCGCCGCGCCGATCGGCAGAAGCAGATAGTGCCCGGTGACGAAATGGAAGATGCCCGACGCCGTCATCCGCCTCGCGGCATGCGCGGCGCCGGTGCGTCGAAGGTGCATGGCCTGTGTCGTCATCGTTGCCTCCGCCCTTACGTCGAGGGCTGCCGTTGAACCGCTCCCGAGTCGATCACCGCGCCGTTGCGTGTGATGGCCTGGAACCGGAGCGCTTCCCGGTCAACGTCAACCAGCAGAAACAACTGTTCCTGATCGTTGGCGGCCGCGGTGGTCTCCGATCGCCGGACGCCGCCCTCGCGCAACTGTCCGCCCGAGCCGACGACGAAATAGGTGATCCCTTTCTGCGGCTTCAGCCGTTCATACATGTGGTCGTGCCCGGAAAACACGACCTGGACGCCATGGCGCAGGAACAGCGGCTCGAGCCGTATGCGCAGCTCGACGTTCGACCCATGCCGTTTGCCGTTCGAGTAGATCGGATGGTGGAAGTACGCGATCTTCCACGGCTCCTGCGACGTGCGCAGCGTCTGATCGAGCCATTCGAGCTGCTTCGCGTCGAGCACGTTGGTATCGATGGCGACGAACCGTACGTGGTTGCGCGTGAAGCTGAAATACCGCTGGCCATTCATGTTCCAACCGGGATAGGTGACGCTCTCGGGCGAGTCGTGATTGCCGAGAACGGCGACGAACTTGACGTCGTCCGCGAGCAGCGCGGCATACGGGCGTTCGAACGCCGAGGCATACACCTCCGCTGATGCGCGGCGGTACAGGTTGTCGCCGAGCATCAACACCAGGTCGAACGGCGACCGGCTGCGGGCCGACGCCATCTGACGGCCGACCTGGTACTGCGCTTCGCCGCCGGTGCCGGAGTCGCCGATCACGGCAAAGCGCACCCTGTCGGCGGCGGTCTGGGCGTGCGGCACCGCGGCCAGCGCCGCGAACACGAGACACAGCAGGATCGGCTTCACGGCTTCACCACCTTCTGTTTCTTGATGTCCCATTCCACCGAGGCGCCGCGCCGGCCGGCGAGGCTGCGGATCAACTTCGTGAGCTTGCGGATCTGTTCCTGGAAGGGCACGGTCACTTCGTAGTGCAGTTCGTGCGGCGAGGATCCCAGGAGCACATAGGTGACGCCCTGACGGCTCAGCGCGTGCTCGATGGCCGGCTTCAGCTTGTCGGTATCCCGGCCGCCGATCGTCAGCTCGAAACGCGAGCGGACCGGCGGCTCGCTCGACTCGAGCAGCCACAGCACGGCGATCACGAACGCGCACGCAACGATCGCGAGACTGTACATTCCCGCGCCGATCGTCAGCCCCGTCGCCAGCGCGATGAGCATCACGCCGGCGTCCTTGGGATCGCGGATGCGCGCGCGATAGCGGATGAGGCCGGCGGCGCCGACGATCGCAAACGCGCGCGCCAGGTTCTCGCCGACGACGATGATGATCAGCGCTCCGACGATGGCGAGGAGTATCTGCGCCTGGACCACGTGCGCCGACCGCGGCACCAGGGAGCGGCGCACCGGCCGGACGAGGCCGAGTGCCGCGCCGCAGGCCGCAGCGGTCGCGAGAATCAGCAGGTATTGGCCGGTGGTAGTGATGACGTTCAGGTCGAGGACTGGAACCGCAGGCATCGCGCCTCCGAGATATGCGCTTGAAGAGCGCACCACTCGTGCCACCGGCGACGGCGTGGAAATCCCAAGGAACCTGTCTCTTTGGCCGTGGGGCGGCGGAGCGCGGTCACAACATACGGTGTGGGCTCCCACCGTTTGCGCGTGCGTGGGCACACGCGCACCGTGTCTGCATCCGTATCAACGAGGGCAGCGTGTTTGCACTGCCACACGATACGGAGTCCCACATGGATCGGACGTTTAACCTCGCCGTCTCAGGAGCCGCGGTCACGATACTCGTGCTCGCGGTCGTTTATGGTCCCGTCGTCACGGCGTTCATCGTCGCTGGCAGTTCGTTCGCGCTGGTGATCGCCTTGATTGCCTTCTCCGGGGTTCAGGCCGTCGAGCGCTGGTGGCACGGCCATTCGTTTTCGCTGCGTCGCACGAAGACGCATTGAACCTACTGCCAGGCGATCGCACTGCGCGCCTGCCAGTACAGTTCCGTTGGTTGCGGTAGCACGCACGGTTCGACGTCGGTCATCGCGAAGGCGGCGAGCTGATCCAGCAGCTGCTCGCGCGTGACCGCGCCAGAGAGCACGACCGACACCCACGGCTGGCGGAGCGCGGCGGCAATCGCCAGCGCTTCGACGGTCACGCCGTGCGCGACAGCACGCGCCAGCAGGCGGCGGACAGGCGGTCCGCCGAAGCGGCGTGTCAGCCGCCCGTTGGCCAGGACCTCCTTGACGATGACGGCGCACCCGGCAGCGCTGGCGTCTGCGAGTGCCGGGCCCGCGGACGGCTCGAGCAGATTCCAGGTCGCCTGGACCGTGTCGAACAGCGGTACGCCGTCAACGGCGATCGCGAGCGAACGGCGGACGGCGTCCGCCTGCCGCGGTCCCGTGACGCTCAGGCCGATATGGAGACCATTGGCGCGCAGCCGCGACAGTTCGCGCAGCACGTGCCGATCGTCGAGCACGCCGCTGGTGACCGTGGCGGAGTGAATTTGATAGATCGACAGCCACGGACCGAGAATCGCCCGGCTTTCCGCCGACTGCCACTTCAGCGTGTCGAGCGTGAGACGCTTGATCTCATGGCGCGGCGCGTCGGTCTGCCACGCGCCCGTGTAGATATAGCCCCACTTCGACCCGACGGTGAGACCGCTCGCAGGCACTCCGCGCTCGTCGCACCAGTCACGGAGAAACGCTTCGGCGAGACCGTACGATCGCGCGGTGTCGAAGTAGCGGATCCCGACGGCGTACGCCGTGTCGAGCAGGTCCATGCAGCGCCGCCGCATCGCCTCGACGGATCGGTCGCGGCCGAGGAGCTCATCCCGGCCCAACGCCATGTACATCGGCCGTCCGAGCCCGGCGAGACCGAGACCAAGCGCGCTGGCGACCTTCTGCGTTCGCCCCAGCAGCCGGACGGCGACGCGCGGGACGTCGGCATCCGTCAGACGCCGCGGCGAGCCGTCAGCGGGCATTTCGGAGTGTCCGCCGTCAGGCGGACCCGGCGGCGGCTGTGGCGACTCGTAGTGTCCGCCGTCAGGCGGACCCGGCGGCGGCTGTGGCGACGGATGTGCGAGCGAGTAAGTCATGGCACCGGATCCCGTTGTTCCTGCGCGAATTCGCCGCCGGCTGCGGAAGGAATCGGCGCGACGGCCTCGACCAGCGTGCCGCATCCCGGTTCGCTGATGATGCGAAACCGCCCGCCGATCAGCTCGACACGCTCGCGCATTGTCATCAGCCCCAGGCCACCGTCGCCGACGGACGTCTGCTCGAATCCCGCGCCGTCGTCCGCGATCCACAGGGTGAGCTGGATGTCGTCGAAACGGAGGCGGACCTCGATGCGCCGTCCGCCGCTGTGCTTCACCGCGTTCTGCAGCGCTTCCTGCATGACCCGGAAGCAGCAGAGCGCCGTATCGGCCGGGATGGCGACCGGGGCTCCATCCTCCCGGAACTGCACCGGGATGCCGCTGCCGGCCGCGACCTCGTCGCACAACCCCTTGAGCGTCGTCCCCAGGCCGAGGAGCGTGAGCTTCGGTGGGTGCAGCTCGGAGGACAGGAGGTGAATGCCGCTGGTGATTTCGTGCAGCGTCTCACACGCCGCCATGAGCGTGCGGCGGGCCTGGCTCGTCGAAAACGGCCGTGTCTGCATCGCCGATCCGAGCGTGGTCGTGAGCAGCGCGACCCTCTGCGCCAGGTCGTCGTGAAGTTCGCGGGCGATCCGCGCGCGTTCGGATTCCTGCGCGGCGACGAGCCGGCCGCCGAGGTCACGCAGCCGTTGCTGCGTTTCCAGCGCTTCGGTGATGTCGTGGGCGGCGCCGACGAACATCTCGACGTCGCCCGCCGGCGTGCAGTACGGCGAGCCGATGAGCGACCACTGGCGATGGCCCTCGTCGGAGCGCAAACGGACGACGACGTCGATCCATTGCCGGTTCGCCGCGGCCGTTCGAAATGCCTTCACCGCCTCGCGGCGGTCGTCCTCGTGCACGGCGAGCAGCCACTCGGTGCCGCTGCGAGTGAACGGCGCCGCGCCGGCGGACGTGATCGCCTGCCACGCCGTGTTGCCGAACCAGAGGTTGGCTTGTGGTCCGATAATCCAGACGGGTGCAGGCACCAGGTCCAGCAGCTCGGTCCAAGGCAGCGAACGGACGTCGACCGCCTCGGACAGAGAATGGCGCCGGTTCTGGCTGGCGCTCGAAGAGATTCGTGTTTTCGCCGGCATGGCGTTGTGCGTAATCGATCGGTCAGAACTTGAATCCGAACGTCACCGGGAAATAATCCCCGTTCGCGCGTTGCTCGACGCCGTCAAGACGGGTGAACGTGGGACCCCACGTGTGATGCCAGCGCGCCTCGATATAGAAGGCCGCTGAACCGCCCAGGCGGATCGCGAGGCCGCCACCGACGTTGACCCCGGGATCCCACGTCGAACGCCGGCCAATCACCCGGTCCAGTTCCTCAGGCTCCGCGTAGCAGACGTACCAGAACGGGTCGCAATAGGTGGTGAACCCGACGTCGGGAGTCGTCAGGCTGACCGAGCGGTAATACATGCCGCCGCCGGCCAGTCCGTACGGGTTGAAGCGCCGGGCGCCGCCGCCGTGCAGCATGGCGTTGGCGAGGAAGTAGTGCACCTTGTGGTGCGACTCGATCAGCGCCGTGCCGCTCGGCGTCGCCGTTGGATTCACCAGGAGCGGAATACGGGCTTCCGGACCATTGAGCTGATTGAATCCGTACTCCACCTGGAGGCCGAACGGCGGCTCAGGCTCGAACGTCAGTCCGATGCTGAACGCGCCGCCGGTATTGAACCGGTCCGCCACGCTGCTCAGTGGCGTCGACATCCCGCCGCCGATGATGAAGTGCACCGGTTCGCTGCTCTGGGCGTGCACCGTCGCGGTGAGCGCGGCGGCGACCAGAGTGGCCGACAGGATGGTTTTCATGACGTGACTCCTTCCGCGCGTCGCCGGCGCACCGGCGTCGTGCGCGCGTTCGGATCACGGTATGCGTGAGGGTGCCGATGCCTCTATGCAGTTCCGGCCGTGCCGGCCGCCGGTTTCGCATAGCCCCTGTGCGGCGGCGGCACGACACTCTCGGGCACCGCCGGCAGTGCTCCGGTATCGCTGAGGCTCACGATGACGACCACGTTCCCGTCCTGTAGCGTTGATATCGCGGTCGTGGAGGGGGACGCCGACCTGCTGCGCGTCAGCGCGGAATTCCGCGAAATGCCGGACCTGGTGGTGACCGTTGCGCAGGCATCGCGGCTCTTCGGTGTCGATCATGCGCACAGCAGGCGTATACTCGACACCCTCGTTAACCGGGGCATACTCTCAACCGACGGCCGGCAATTTGCCAGAGCGGGGACTGGCCGCCGCGGAATCTGAGTCGAAGGGTGACCATGGGCGCGCCGCGAGTCGTGATCGTCGACGATCACACGTTACTGACCGAAGCGCTCCGGCGACTGCTCGAGCCGGACTGTGAGGTCGTCGGAACCTACGACGATCCGCGCGCGTTTCTGCGCGACGTCACACGTGTGCGGCCCGACGTCGCCGTCCTCGACATCTCGATGCCGTCCTTGAACGGGCTCGACGCCGCCCGCGAGCTGCACCGGGTGCTGCCCTCGGCGCGCATCATCTTCCTGACGATGAACGAGGATGCCGACGTCGCGGCGGAGGCCTTCCGCGCCGGCGCGTCCGCGTATCTGCTGAAACGTTCGGCCGCCGCCGAGCTGAAGGCGGCCGTCGCCGACGTGATGAACCAGCGGTACTACATCACCCCGCTCCTCACCCGCGATCTGGTCGGCTCGTTCGTCCAGCCGCAGGAGGAGCGCCGGCCGATCTACCAGCTCACCCCGCGCCAGCGCGAGGTCCTGCAGCTGCTGGCGGAAGGGCACTCGATGAAGCAGGCGGCCGCGATTCTCAACGTGTCGCCGCGCACCATCGCCTTTCACAAATACCGCATGATGGAGCATCTGCGTGTGCAGTCGACCGCTGCGCTCGTGCATTTTGCCGTCCGTGAAGGCCTGATCTGATCGCGGCGCCCGCCGCGGCGCATCACACCGACAAAAGCGTCTGACAGGGTCCTGCTGTGGAAAGTACCAGCAGGCGGCGCGCAATTTTTCCTGCGTTGATCCGGTCGTTCACCGAGTTCCCCACGTCGCATCGCCGTCGTACGGTGTCGGCATGTCAATCAGCAGTCTTCGCGTGCCGCACTCGGAAATCGTCGCCCGCGTCGATTCGTTCCTGCGCGAGAACCTGGGCGAGCCGGTGACCATGTCGCACTTGAGCCGTGTCGCGGGTGTCAGTGAACGCACGTTACGGGCGGCGTTTCACGACATCCTCGGTATCAGTCCGAAGCAGCACATCATCCGGCGCCGCCTCCAGGCCGCCCGAGCCGCGCTGCGTGCCGCCGTCCCGGGCTCCGCCACCGTGACGGACATCGCCATGTCGTACGGATTCTTCGAGCTTGGCCGCTTCGCCGGGCGCTACCGCCACACGTTCGGCGAGGTGCCCTCGTGGACCCTGCGCCACGACGTCGACGAACAGATTGCGTGAGCTGCCGTGCCGGTAGCGGCAGAAAACCGGGGAGACGCAGATGCATTCAGGCGAGCTCGTGGACACGATTCCCGACTCCGTTGCGATTGTCGCGATGCTGTTCTCGGGCGAGATCGTGGACACGATTGCCGATTACATCGCTATCGTCGTGTTGTTTTTCGTGCCGGCGCTGCTTCTGTATCTGTTCTGGATGGTCCACATCCTGCCCGAGAAGATTGCCGAACGCCGCGGCCACCCGCAGTTCGAGGCGATTCGGACGTTGTGTCTGCTCTCGCTGGTGTTCGGTGGTCTGCTGTGGCCGCTGGCGTGGCTGTGGGCGTATTCGAAGCCGGTGCTCCACAAGCTGGCATACGGGACCGATCGGATCGAGCATGGGACGCCGCCTCCCGACACCGGCAGTGCGGGCGATACGGGCCGTGCGGCCGACACGGCCAGTGCCGGCGACACGGGCAGTGCCGGGGCCCATCCTGCCGCCGCGGAGACGCCGCTGGTAAAGCGGCCGGCCGCCGAACGGAGGGATTGAGATGGAAGTCCTCCTTCTCGCCATCTACGCATTCTTCGTCTGGCTCATCTTCTTCAAGTTCAAATGGCTGAAATGGACGACGGCGGCGGCAGTCGTGGTGATCACCATTCCCATCGTCAGCCTGGCGGGCCTGATGCTGATCCTCAACGTCGTGGCTCCGTCCGCGCTGGACGTGCAGGTCGTCAAGTACGTGGTCCAGGTCATCCCGCGCGTGACGGGCCGCGTCATCGAGGTTCCTGTCGCGCCGAATCGTCTTGTGCGAAAGGGCGATCTGCTGTTTCGCATCGATCCGCGCCCGTTCCAGTACGAGGTGGACCGGTTACGTGCGCTCCTCGCGTCAACCACGGCGGACGTCGCGGCACAGCGTGAGGATCTCCGCGCGGCCGAAGCGCAGATCGAAGTCTCGAGCAACCGTGCAAGCTCATTACTGAGTTCGATCGACGCTGCGCGCGCGCGCCTGAGTTTCGCCGAGCTGCGCGTCGGCCAGACGAAGCAGCTCGCCGTGTCGGGCGCTGGTGATCTCTTCGAGGCGCAGAAATGGGAGACCGATGTCACGCAGCAGCGTGCCGATCTGGGCGCTCTGCTGCCGCAGCTGGCGGCCGCCGAGCAGGAGGTGACCGCAAGCCGCGCCCGGGCGGCCGCGGTACGCGAGCGGGTGAGTGCGTCGGTTGGCGGCGAACAGGCCGACGTCGCGGAGGTCCGCGCGCAGCTGCGCGACGCGGAATGGAAGCTGGCCGAGACCAGCGTCTTTGCGCCAGCCGACGGACACGTGATCAATCTGCAACTGCGCCCGGGTTCGACGGTCTCGCAGCTGCCGCTCCAGCCGGTGATGAGCTTCGTCGAACAGGACCACGTCATTCTCGCGATGTTCTGGCAGAACGAGCTGCACAAGGTCGAACCCGGCAACGAGGCGGAGCTGGCGATGTCGACCTACCCGACGCGGATCATCAAGGCGAAGGTCGACTCGATCGTCTGGGCACAGGGGCAGGGGCAGCTCCCGTTGACGGGCACGCTGCCGCAGACCGGCGCGGCGCCGAAGCCGGAAGGGCGGTTTGCCGTGAAGCTCGTGCTCGACGAACGCGACAACGACGTGTTCCTCGCCGCCGGCGCGCGCGGCACGGGCGCGATCTATACGCGCCATCTCCATGCGGTGCACATCATCCGCAAGGTGCTGCTGCGGGTGTCGTCGTATCTCAACTGGATCATCATCAAGCATCACATCAGTCTGCATTGATCATGCGATCCGTTCGTCTGATCGGCTTATTGGGCTCGGTCGTTCTCGGAGGGGCGCCGTTGGGGTGCGCGGTCAAGCAGCCTCCGTCACCAGCCGACGCGCTCGCTGGTGTCCTGCCGGGGACGACCGCCGTGCCGCCTGAATGGCGCTCCACGACCGGACTCGCCGGCGCCGTCATCGCCGACTGGCTGCAGACCTTTCAGGACAAGCAGCTCGAGACGCTCGTTGACGAAGCGCTGCGGAACAACCTCGATCTGATCGCGGCCTCGGCCCGGGTGGACGGGGCGGCGGCGCTGGCCACCGGGGCCCGGGCGCTGTTGTATCCGCACCTGACCGCAACGGGCCTGGCCGGTGTGTCGCGCCGCGACGCCGAGACACGCGACCACTCCGGGCAGATCCTGGACGTGTCATGGGAGCTCGATCTCTGGGGGCGTGTACGCGCGGCCGGTGCGTCCGCCGATGCCCTGCGTGACGCCACCGCTGCGGACGCGCTCGCGGCACGGCAGTCACTGGCCGCGCTCGTGGCGACACTCTGGTATCAGACGATCGCCACCGACCGGTTGCGGGCGACCGCCATCACGGCGGCGTCCATCTACGAAGATCTGCTGCGGCTGGTTCGCGCGCGCAACGACGTCGGCCAGGTCGGCGCGCAGGACGTCGCGCTCGCGGGCGCCGACCTCGATCGTGCTCGTGAGCGTGAGCGTGCGTTTGCCGCGTCGTTACAGGAGATTGCTCGTAGCCTCGAAGTGCTTCTCGGACGGTATCCCGCCTCTGAAGTACAGCTGGCGCCAGATCTGCCTTCTGTGCCGCCGCCGATCCCCGATGGGCTGCCATCCGAGCTGCTCGAGCGCCGCCCGGACCTGGTTGCCGCCGAACGCCGAGTGGCGTCGGCCTTTCACGCGGTCCAGTCGGCCAAGGCGGCGCGGCTGCCGCGATTCGCACTGACTGGCGGAGGCGGCCGCTCGACAAGTGAGCTGATCCGCCTGATTGGCGCTGGCGCCGGTTTTTGGAGGGCCGGTATCGAAGTATTCGCGCCGCTCTTCCTTGGCGGCGCGCTGCAGGCACAGGTGCGGTTGGCGACGGCCGATCAGGAAGCCTCACTGGCGTTGTTCGGGCAGGCGGCGCTCCGCGCGTTCAGCGAGGTCGAGAGCTCGCTCGGCAACGAACCGCTGATGGCCGACCAGCAGCGGAACCTTGAAGCGGTGCTGGCCCAGGATACCGAAGCGCTTCGTCTCGGACGCCTCCGCTACGAGGCGGGCGCGACCGATCTGCTGCACGTGCTGGAGATGCAGAAGAGAGTCCTCGATTCACAGTTCTCGCTGGTCGCCATCCGCAACGATCGCCTCGCCAACCGCATCGCGCTGCACCTCGCGCTCGGCGGAGGATTCGCCGCGCCGGCGCCCTAACGGTCCGAATCATGACGTTTGCCACCCCATTAGTCGCACTGGAGCCCTCGAGGGACCTCACCTCGTTCGAGCAGTTCGCGATGTCGCTGTCGGCGTTGTTCCGCCGGATCGAGGCGGACGAGGCTGATGCCTCCGTCGCGCCGCTCGAGACCGCGCTCGAGGCGATTGGGACCGTCTTCAACGCCGACGAGTGCACGCTCGTCGCCTACGATGCACACGGCGACGCCTCCGTTGCCGGATCCTGGGGCGCGAGCTCCCATGAGCCGTGCACCACCGACGATCTCGCCGCCATGCCCTGGCTGCTGCAGCGCGTCGTCCGCGGCGAGATCGTGGCCGTCAGCACCGACAGCAGCTATCCCAGAGCTGCCGCAGCCGATCATGCCCATGCGGTGCGGAGCGGAATCGTCGCGCGCCTCGCCGTGCCGGTCGTGCTTGGTTCGACGGTCTGCGCGGCGCTGATGCTCGGGTCGCGGCGTCAGCACCCTGATTGGAATGACGCCGCCTCCGGGCGCCTGCGCTTCCTCGCTGAAATCGTCGCCAGCGGTATGGATCGGCTGCGCCGCCGCGAAGAGCCGCACCCGCTGGGAGTGGTCCGCCGGCCGGAAGCATTGAATACGCCCGGAAACGGCGGCATCATCGGCGTGGGCCCGGCCATCAAGATTGCGCTCGAGCGCCTGGATCAGGTCGCGCCGCTCGACATCACCGTCCTGCTCTGCGGGGAGACGGGAACGGGCAAGGAGCTGTTCGCCAGGGCCGTGCACGAGCGCAGCCGCCGCCGTCATAAGCCGTTCATCCGGGTCAACTGCTCGGCGTTGCCGCCGACGCTCATCGAGAGCGAGCTGTTCGGCCACGAGCGCGGCGCCTTCACCGGCGCGACGGCGATGCGGCTCGGCCGGTTCGAGCTGGCCGACGGCGGCACGCTCTTCCTCGACGAGATCGGCGATCTCGCGCCGGAGCTGCAGGCCAAGATGCTCCGTGCGCTGCAGGAAGGGGAGTTCGAGCGTTTGGGCTCGTCGAAGCTCCGGTCCGTCGACGTGCGGGTCGTCGCCGCGACGCACGTCGATCTCGAGCACGCGGTGGCGGACGGCCGCTTCCGCGCCGACCTGTATTACCGCCTCAACGTCTTCCAGATCACGCTGCCGCCGCTGCGCGCCAGGCGCGACGACATCCCCGACATCGTGTGGTCGCTGATCAAGCGGCACCAGCATCATCTCGCACGGCACGTCACCACGGTGCCGCCGGAGGTCATGGAGGCGCTCGTCCACTACGACTGGCCCGGAAACGTCCGCGAGCTCGAGAACGTGATCGAGCGCGCGCTCATCCGCACCACAGGCGATGCCTTGCGGCTCGACTATCCGCTGCGCCCGGCAACCCCGGTGAGCAACAGCTCCGAGCAGACGCTCGACGCTGTGCAGCGCCAGCACATCGAGAAGGTGCTGCGTGAGTGCGGCGGCCGTATCAACGGCGCCGGGAACGCGGCGGTGCGGCTGGGGCTCCATCCCAACACGCTGCGGTTCCGCATCAAGAAGCTCGGTGTCGTCGTGCCGGGACGCGACGAGGCCGAGCGGCCGCACCTGCGGCCCGCCGTGGGCGCTTCCGGCCCACGGTAACGCGCGCCGGCGCGACGCTGCATCTCCTGCCCGGATCCGGGCGCCATACCCCTGGATGCGCCGTTGCACGACACCAGGCCAGGAGACTCACACATGAACGCCAAGGGCTTACTCGGCGCCGCCGGACTGGCCGTTCTCCTGCCCGCGCTCGCCGCGGCACAAAAGACGACCTACGACTACGACAAGACGGCGCCGTTCAGCGCGTACCGCACGTACGCATTGACGGAGGGCACCTCGAGCGGTGATCCGCTCGTGGACGCGCGGATCGCCGCCGCGCTCCAGGATCAGCTCACGCTCAAGGGGCTGAGCAAGACGAGCGTCTCGCCCGACGTGAACGTGGTGTTCCACGTCGCCTTCGACAAGGACAAGGACATCTCGACCTATAGCACCGGCCCGCTCTACGGCGGCTATGGGTGGGGCTGGGGCGGGGGATGGGGCTCGACCATGACCAACGTGCGCGTCCGCGAGATTGTCGTCGGGACGCTCGCCATCGACGTCGTCGACGCCAGGCGCAAGCAGGTCGTGTGGCGCGGCCTCGGCACGAAGGAAGTGGACACCCACGCCGATGCCGCGGATCGCGACAAGAGTGTCGCCAAGGCCGTCGCGAAGATCATGAAGAACTACCCGCCGGTGCTTGGCGACGACTGACGCGGTAACAGCCCGCGATGGAGTGGGATGGTGACGCCGCGGCGTTGATTGTCCGGCGACACACGGATGACGTCGGCGCTGCCGGCGTACTGTGCGGGCATGCGCTGGAAGACGAGGTCGGCGACGGCCGCCACCTCTCCATCCGGGGCGTCGGCGGTAGTGACCAGCAGCGCCATTGAAGCGACCGCCATCACGGGCGCATGCTGCTGCGGATACGTATTCGCCGGCAACGTCAGCGGCGTGAGGCCGGGGCGCAGCTCGATGACCCGCTTCATGGCCGCCGCGCTCAACGGGACCAGCCGCAGCCCGGGCGACACGGCGAACTGCTGAAGCGCCCGCGTCGGCGCCAGCGCCGTGAGGAACACCGCGTGAAGCTCACCGCGCTTCAGGCGTGCGAGCGCGGCGGACGTCGCATCGCCGCGCGCTTCGGCGAGGTCCGTCACCTTCAGTCCGTGTGCCTCGAGCACCGCGACCGCGTCGAAGCGGGTGCCCGAGCCCAGCGCACCGATGGCGACACGATGGCCGCGCAACTGCCCGACTTCCCGGATGGGCGAGCTCGCGGGGACGACGAGGTGGACGGCTTCGGGGAACAGGCCGCCGACCGCGCGCAGGGTGGACAGCGGCCCGCTCCCCGCGAACGCATCCTCGCCGACGAGGGCCGCCGCGGCCACGTCGGCCTGCATGATGGCGTAATCCACTTCGCGGCGCGCCAGGAGCTGGGCGTTGTCCACGCTTCCCTCGGACTCCCGCTGCCGCAGCTTCACCGCCGGCGCGGCGGCGGCGACGGCCTCGACGAACGATCGCCCGAACCGGGCGTACTCGCTGTCAGCCGCTCCCGTCGCCAGCGTGAATGTGTTCGCTCGCCGTTGCACGCGCCGTTCGATGTTCTCCGTGGCGCGCGCGAGCTCGTCGGCGATGATCTGATCGTCTTGCGGCGTGACGCCCGGCGGCGGCAGGTTCACTCTCGCCGCCAGCGCGTCGATCAACTGCTTGGATCGCAGCGACGGACCAGTGGCGTCGAGGTCAGGCGCGGCGGTCGTCCGCTCGGCCGGTACCGCGGATACGGCCACCCAGCCGTCGGGCCCATCCTCATAGA
>JBOGIQ010000073.1:0-20657 GCA_050742535.1 Vicinamibacterales bacterium
GTGCTGACAATCACGGTGTCCGGACCGCTCGTGAGCGTTCCGTCGCTCGTGACGAGATGCAACTGATACGTGCCCGGCTGGTCGATGATGAACGATGGATTGACGGCGGTCGTGTCGGTCAGCACGGCGGCGCTTCCGGCCGGTCTTGAACCGAAGGCCCACGAATACGTGAGCGGATCGCCATCGACGTCGCTCGATCCGCTGCCGTCGAGCGTGACGTATGTGCCGACCGGCGCGGTCTGGTCCGGACCCGCGTTCGAGACGGGTGATGAATTCTGTGTGACGACGGACACTGCTGCTGGCGCGCTGGTGGCGATGCCGTCGCTGACGAGCAGCTGCAGTGTGTAGGTCCCGGCCTTGTCGACCAGGAACATCGGCGCCGGGGCGGTGGCGTCGGACAGCGAGCTCGCGCTCTGTGGCGGTGCCGACACCAGCGTCCACCAGTAGGTGAGCGGGTCGCCGTCGACATCGCTGGACCCGGTGCCGTCAAGCTGCACGGGTTGACCGACGAACGTGAGGAGGCCCGGTCCGACGCCGGCTGTCGGCGGCGTGTTTTCGACAGTGACGGTGACTTCGTCCGCTGCGCTCCACGTGCCGTCATTGACAGTGAGACGAATCGCATAGACGCCCTTCCGATCGGGCACAAAGCTGGGCGACGCGGTCGACGACCCGCCAAGCGCCGCCGAACTACCTTCAGGCGCCAGAGCGATTGTCCATTGATACGTCAACGTATCGCCGTCCGGGTCGCTGGATCCGCTGCCGTCGAGAACGACCGGGAGGCCGATACCTGCGGTCGCCTGGTCGGCGCCGGCATTCGCCGTGGGCGCGCGGTTCGCGGACGTCGCGGTGATGGTCCATTGCAGAAGGCTGTTCCAATCGAGATGGTCGCGCCGCTCCATCTGGAACGAAAACGTATCGGTGCTGACGGATGTCCCGCCGTTGGCCACTGGTCCGAAGGTCAGCGAGCCGTCGACGACGGTCAGGTCCGGCGACAGGCTGACGGCCGTCGCCGTCGCGCCGGACAGGGCGTCGCCAGCGTTGGAAAGCGTCGCGCGGTAGGTAAACAGGAACAGCGACCGCGAAAGGTGGTCCTTCCTGACGAACCGGTAGCTGACAAGTTCGTAGCTGACAACGGCTGGCTGCTGGGCCATGGCCGGGGCCGGCCACGTCAGGACAACGGTGACAACCGCCAGCGCGTTGACGAAGACGCGAGACAGACGGGACGGCAGGCTGCGGGCGGTCATTGGATCTCCTCCGGGCGGAATTCGACGTCCGCTCCTGCCCCAACGCGGAAACGGTCGCGAAACAGGCTCAGGCCAGGAGTGGGGGCGGCTTATACTCCGTTCGGCTCGAACCGAATCACCTAGATGGAAGCTGCCCCCGGCGAAGTAACGAAACTGCTCCTGGCGTGGAGCGATGGCGATCGCGGCGCGCTGGAGGGGCTGCTGGGAGTCGTCTATGCGGAGCTGCGGCGGATAGCGGCCCGGTATCTGACCCGGGAGCGCGCCGGACATGTCCTCCAGCCGACGGCGCTCGTGCACGAGGCATATCTCAAGCTGATCGACCAGGATCGCGTGCGATGGCAGAACCGGGCACAATTCTTCGGCGTGGCCGCGCAGTTGATGCGGCGGGTGCTCGTCGACCACGCCCGCATGCAGCGTGCGGACAAGCGCGGCGGCGGCGCCACCATGCTCCCGCTCGATGACGCAGCCGGGGCATCCGCGCCCCGCAGCGTCGACGTGATCGCCGTGGATCGGGCGCTGACCCGGCTGACCGCCTCCTACCCGGAGCAGGGGCGCCTTGTGGAGCTGCGCTATTTCGGCGGGCTGACGATCGAGGAGACGAGCGAGGTAATGGGACTGTCGCCCGCGACGATCAAGCGCCAGTGGACCGTGGCGCGAGCCTGGCTGTATCGCGATCTGGCCGTCGGGTCGGAGACGTGAGCGGGTTGTCCTGGAACGACGTCGAGGCGCTCTTCTACGAAACGCTTGCTCAGCCGCCGCCGGAGCGAGTCCGGTTCCTCGCCGAGCGATGCGGCAGCCGTCAGGACCTGCGCGCAGAAGTCGAGAGTTTGGTGCGGGCGCACGACACCAGCCGTCACGGCAACGTTCTGGATTCTCCACTCCCTCGCATCACTGCCCCGCTGACCCCGGGATCGTCCATTGGCCCGTACGAAGTGATCGAGGCGATCGGCTCGGGAGGCATGGGAGACGTCTATCGCGCGCGCGATGCCCGGCTGAATCGAACCGTCGCGCTGAAGGCGCTGAGGACGGACCTCGTGGCACGTTCGGACCTCCGTGCCCGGCTCAAACGGGAAGCGGAGCTGCTGGCCAGTCTCAACCATCCCCACATCTGCACGCTCTACGACGTCGTCTCGCACAACGGATCGGATTACCTCGTGATGGAGTTCGTTCAGGGCGAGACGCTGGCGAACCGGCTGGCCAGTGGTCCGGTGCCGATCGCGCTGGCGGTGCGCCTCGGCCACGAAATCGCCAGCGCGCTCGGGCGTGCCCATGCGCACGGCATCGTGCACCGCGATCTCAAGCCCGCGAACATCGCCCTTACCCGTGACGCGGGTGGCCACGCGAAACTGCTGGATTTCGGCGTCGCCAAGCTCCTCTCTCCGGCATCGACGATTGACGGACGTGGCCATGCGGGCGCCACGGCGGCCGGCGGCATTGTCGGCACGCCACGTTACATGGCGCCTGAGCAACTGGAAGGCGCGGCCGTCGATCACCGCGCGGACATCTTTGCCTTCGGCGCCGTGCTGTTCGAGATGCTGACCGCGCAGCCGGCGTTCGAGGGACAGAGCACGGCGAGTATCATCGCCGCCGTCCTGACACACCATCCTGCGGCAGTGTCAACCAGACGAACCGGCGTCCCACCCGCCCTCGATCGCGTGGTGAGGAAATGCCTGGCGAAAGATCCGAACGAACGGTGGCAGAGCGCTGACGACCTGGCCAGCGAGCTGAAGTGGATCGGCGAGAGTGATGGCGCCGTGCAGGCGGCACCGCCGGACACACGTCGCCGCCGCCTCTGGTGGACGGGCGCTGCGGTTGCCGCCGCCGCAATCGCAGGCGTCGCCGCGCTCGTCTTCACGCGCGCCGATACGGCCGATCGTTCCTATCGCCTCTCACTCGTACCGCCTAACGGCGGTACGTTCGTGCCCGGCCAGCCGCCCATGATCTCGCCCGATGGAACGACGGTGGCGCTGGTCGTGACCGATGCGGCCGGCAGAACACGACTGCACCTGCGCACGCTCGCGACGGGCGACGACCGTGCGATCGACGGCACCGACCAGGCGACGTTGCCGTTCTGGTCGCCAGACAGCACATCGCTGGGCTTCTTTGCCGAAGGCAGACTGAAGACCGTTGATCTGGGAACCAGCGCCATCCGCACGATCGCCGACGCGCCGCTCGGCCGCGGTGCGTCGTGGAGCCGCGACAATCAGATCATCTTCACGCCATTCAACCAGGATCGCCTGTACCTGGTATCCGCGTTTGGCGGACAGACGAGCCCGATCACAACCGTCGATCCAACGCGGGAGTTCGGACACGGATTCCCGGAGTTCCTGCCCGACGGCAGGCATTTCCTGTATTTCTCACAAAGCGGCCGGCGCGACGTCGCTGGCACATGGGTCGCTTCGCTGGAGGGTGGGCCTCCCCGCCGCCTGGTGGCGGCGGGTCGCGCAGTCTTGGCGCCGCCGAATCACCTGCTCTTCGCGCGCGGGACCTCGATATTTGCCCAGCGTTTCGATGTGAGCCGTCTGGAGCTCGAAGGTGAACCGTTCTTCGTCACCGCGGCGCCCGGCTTTCTCGGCCGCACGTTGGCGTCAGTTTCAACGACGGGTGTGCTCGTCGCCGCCGGCGGCCGCGTTCAATTGCGCCTGGCGCTGTACGATCGCGCCGGCCGGGAAGTGCGCGACCTCGGCGAATACGCCGAGAACCCGCACACGCCGATCCTTTCTCCCGACGGAAGCCGCGCCTTGCTGTCGTTTCAGGCAGATCTCTGGGTGGTCGACATCAACCGGGGCGTGCTGACGCGGCTGACGACCACCAGCGGCGACGATGGTTTCGCCAGCTGGTCTCCCGACGGGCGCGACGCAATCTTTGCGTCGGCACGGACTGGGGCGTACGCGGTGTGGAGAAAGCCGGTGGAGCCTCCGGGAAACGAAGAGCTCGTCGTCCGCTCAGAACGCAATCTGTTCCCTGGCTCTGCGACCGCCATGTCTCCCGACAGGCGCTGGCTGAACGTGACGGGGCCGAGCGAGGGCGGCAGCTTCGATATTTACACCACACGGCTCGACGGAAACGGTCGACTCATGCCACTGGTGCAGAGCCCGTTCGAGGAACGGGGTGGCGGGTTCTCTCCTGACGGCCAATGGATTGCCTACGTGTCGAACGAGGCTGGCGGTCCGCTCGATGTCTTCGTGGCAAGTTTTCCGGATGTCCAGCGCAAGATCCGGATCTCGACCGGCGGAGGGATCTCCGAGCAGTGGAGCGGCCGGGGCGACGAACTCTTTTACATCGACCAGCAAGGTCGCCTCATGGCGGCTTCGATTCGCCGGTCTGAGGACCGCCTCGAGGTGGGCCAAGTCGTGCCGCTGTTCCAGACGCGGCTCGACGTCGTCAATCTGCCCTTCTTTCCGCGGTACAGCGTCTCCCGCGACGGCCAGCAATTCCTGATGCTGACGCCGTCGGCGGGCGCGTCGGATGCCGCCACGGTCATCCTGAACTGGAAAGGAAACTAACGAGGCCCCGGGCGCCCTGAGCCTGTTTCTCCGCTTCTTCCGCGTTAGGGGATCGCGCCGGTTTTCACGTAGCCGTCGCGAAGGAGAAACCACTTATGCGGAAGACATTTCAGCCGGCGGCGTCGCGTTCTCGCGTTCATGGCATGGTATGGCGGACTACGGTAGCGTCGCTCGGCCTGACGATCATCGCGGCCGGCACGACAGCCTGTCAGTCGGCCGTTCCGACCGCTCCCGGCACGGCACCCCTAGCGGCGGCCCCGTCCATTCTCGGAGGCCCTACGCTCTCCCACTTCGGACATCAAGCGTCTGGCGGCACGACAAGTGCGGCGCTGAGCGCGACGGCGCAACAGGAGATTGCACAACTGCGCGCGTTCATGGCGCCGTTGCACAACCCGGCGCACGCGGCCGCGGCCGGATACGACGTCGCAGCGCCAGCTCCCGGAGTCTGCATCTCGGATCCGGCCCGCGGCGGCATGGGGTACCACTACACCTCGTCGAAGAAGAACCTCATCCTCGATGGCGTCGTGAACCTGCTCGAGCCCGAGTTCATCGTCTTCTCGCCGGAAAGGAATGGGGGTGTCAGGTTGAGCGCGGCCGACTATTTCGTGCCGTACAGCACCTGGACATCCGCGGACCCACCGTCACTGCTCGGCATCCCCTTCCACCGCGAGGATGCGTTTCAGGCGTACGTCCTGCACATCTGGGCGTTCTGGCCGAATCCCGCCGGGATCTTTGCCAACTTCAACCCCGACGTTCCGCAGTGTCCATGACACAAAACGGGGCGGGCCCTCTCGGAACCCGCCCCATTCTGCATTCTGCATTCTGCATTCTGCATTCAGAATTCAGAATTCAGTACCGATAGTGCTCCGGCTTGTACGGCCCCTCGACCGGCACGCCGAGGTAGTCCGCCTGCTCCTTCGTCAGCTTCGTCAGCTTGACGCCGAGGTGATCGAGGTGCAGCCGTGCGACCTCTTCGTCCAGGGCCTTCGGCAGCATCGTCACCGTCTTGCCGTACTTCTCGGCGTTGGCGTGCAGCTCGAGCTGCGCCAGCGTCTGGTTGGTGAACGACGATGACATCACGAAGCTGGGGTGACCGGTGGCGCATCCAAGGTTCATCAGCCGGCCTTCGGCCAGGATCAGCACGCTGTGGCCGTCCGGGAACACCCACTCGTCGTACTGCGGCTTGATGTTGATCTTGTCGATGCCCTTCCACTTCGCCAGGCCGGCCATGTCGATCTCGTTGTCGAAGTGGCCGATGTTGGACACGATGGCCTTGTCCTTCATCTTCGACATGTGCCCGGCGGTGATGATGTTGAAGTTGCCGGTCGCGGTGACGAAGATGTCGGCCGTCGTCAGCACGTCTTCGAGCGTCTTCACCTCGTAGCCCTGCATCGCCGCCTGCAGCGCGCAGATCGGGTCGATCTCGGTGACGATCACGCGGCAGCCCTGGCCGCGGAGCGCTTCCGCGCAGCCCTTGCCCACTTCGCCGAAGCCGAGGACCACGGCCACCTTGCCGCCGAGCATCACGTCGGTGGCGCGGTTCAGGCCGTCGATCACCGAGTGCCGGCAGCCGTAGATGTTGTCGAACTTGCTCTTGGTGACCGAGTCGTTGACGTTGATCGCCGGGAAGAGCAGCGTGCCCTTCTTCTCCATCTCATACAGACGATGGACGCCGGTGGTGGTCTCCTCGCTGACGCCGCGGATCGCCTTGGCGATCGAGGTCCAGCGGCCCGCGTTCGCCTTCAGCTCGCTGCCGATCTTGGTGAGGATGACGCCCCACTCTTCGGGATCCTTGTCCGGGTTGAACGCCGGCACCTTGCCCGCCTTCTCGAACTCGGACGCCTTGTGCACGAACAGCGTCGCATCGCCGCCGTCGTCGACGATCAGCGTCGGGCCCTGGCCGTCCGGCCAGACGAGCGCTTCCACCGTGCACCACCAGTACTCGTCGAGCGTCTCGCCCTTCCACGCGAAGACCGGAATGCCCTTCGGGTCCTGCACGGTACCGCCCGTTTCCGGACGGCCGACGACGACCGCCGCGGCGGCATGGTCCTGCGTCGAGAAGATGTTGCACGACACCCAGCGGACGTCGGCGCCCAGGTCGGCGAGCGTCTCGATGAGCACCGCCGTCTGAATCGTCATGTGCAGGCTGCCCATGATGCGCGCTCCGGCCAACGGCTTCTTGCCGGCGTAGCGCTTGCGGATGGCCATCAGGCCGGGCATTTCGCCTTCGGCCAGACGGAGCTCCTTGCGGCCCCACTCGGCCAGGCCCAGATCGGCCACCTTGTACGGCACACGGCCCGCGGCCTTGGCGGCCTCGTACGCGTGCATCTTCTCGCTCAGAACAGTTGACATATGCTCCCTTTCGCTCCTCTTGGGTTGCCTGAGTGGCCTGGGTGGCCTGAGTTGCCTGGGTAAGACCACCAACGTCTTGACCCAGGCGACCTAGGCGACCCAGCTACCCAATTGCCTTCATCGCTGCCGCCGCAAACAACGCGGGCCCCTTCGCATCGGGATCAGCCGGCAGCAATCGCGTCCGGACATCGCTGAATCCCGCATCCGTCAAAAACTTTCCGATCTGCTTCTCCGAAAACCCGAGCCACACGTGGCCCATCTGCTGCTGATACTCCTGCCGCTCGTGCGGCAGCATGTCCACGACCAGCACGCGCCCCCCCGGCCGGAGTACGCGGCCGACTTCCGCGAGCGCGCGGCCGGGTGACGGCGAGTAATGCAGGACGAGCGAGAGCATGGCTGTGTCGAGCTCTCCCGCCTCGATCGGCAGGCTCTCCAGTTCACCCTGCCGCAGATCGACGTTGCCCGCGCCGCCCAGGCGAACACGCGCCGCGTTGAGCATGTCCGCCGAGCTGTCGACGGCAACCACCTGCCGCACATAGGGCGCAACGACCTCCGTCAGCTGCCCGGTGCCGCAGCCGAGGTCGCCGACCACAATCGCCGGGTCGATCAGACCAAGCACGCCCCAGAGGAAGAAGGTGTCGCCGAACAAATCGCTGCGCAGGCGATCCCAGTCGCCCGCGGCTGACGCGAAAAACTCCTGCGACTTCGCCCGGCGCCTGGCCAGCACGCTGCGCAGCCGCCGATCATCCTGCCCCGCCGCGGACGTCGCTGCAACCTGTTCGCTGATCAGCGGCCACAGCCGTTTCGCACCCGGATCCAGGTCGTCGCCGGTAGACATGGCGTAAAACCGGCTGGTGCCGTCGCGGCGCGAAACGACCCAGTTGTCGTCGGCAAGCGTTTTCAGCTGCCGGCTGACGCTCGACTGCGGCATCTGGAGCACCGAACACAGCTCGCCGACCGTCAGCTCCTGCTTTTCGAGCAGCATGAGCATCCGGCAACGGACCGGGTCGGACAGGGCGGTCATGTGCTCGAGGATGGCTACCATTTATCCGTGAATCCGGATATTAGGGTAAATACGTCGGCTCGTCAAGCCCGATCGCTGTTCGGTTTCGAACAGCGGTTCGTGCGGAGCCGAACGGTGAAGGCCGATTCGAGGCTGTAACTTGTTGAAAACAACAATCTAATCCGGCACGCAGGTTGATGAATCGCGGCGGCGGAGAATGGATCGCCCACTCGCGAGCTCCCATGTGCGGCGCAATCGCGCCCGCCAGATCGCTCAGGTCGCCGCGCCGCTGCTGGCCCTGGTCACGGTCATCGTCCTCCTTCCCGGCTGGATGCGGCCGGCGCTGACACGGGCTCGAATCCGCACCGCCATCGTGACGACTGGTCCGATTGAGGCGGTCATCACCGCATCGGGAACGGTCGTTCCCGAAATCGAGCGTGCCCTATCCAGCCCCGTGGACGCGAAGCTGCTTCGGCTCCTGAAGCAGCCGGGCGCGCCGGTGCAGACCGGCGAGCCGGTGGCGGAGCTGGACCTGACGGACTCGCAGCTCGCGCTCGAGCGCATCGCCGGCACGCTCGCCATTACCGACAACAAACAGGATCAGGTGCGGCTCGAGCTCGATCGGGCGCTGTCCGACCTCGACGCACGCATCGAACGGAAGACGCTCGAGGCGGAGATCCTCGAGCAGAAGGCCGTCACAAATCAGCGGCTCGCCGAACAGGGTCTCGCTTCCCAGCAACAGCTCGGCGACGCCCGCCTCGCCGCGCGTCAGGCCGCTATCGAAGTCGCCCAGCTGCGGCGTGAACGGATCGACGCGAAGCGTTCGAACGACCTGCAGTCGGCAGGGCTGTCGCTCGAGCGCACCTCGCTGGCCAAAGAAGCGGCAGTCGCACGGCGAACGCTCGATCTCGCGACCACGAGGGCGGACCGCGACGGCATCGTCACGTGGATCCTGCCGCAGGAAGGGACACTCGTCCATCGCGGAGACGTGATCGCGCGCATCGCGAACCTCAGCTCGTTTCGCGTCGATGCGACGGCCTCGGACGTGCACAGCGGACGGCTTCGCGCCGGCATGCCGGTCAACGTGGTGATCAACGACACGACGCTGCGCGGATCGATCGCCGACGTCCAGCCGCGGATCGAAAACAACGTCGTGCGTTTTGCCGTCACGCTCGACGAACGAACCCACCCGGTGCTTCGTCCCAACATGCGCGTGGACGTGCACGTGGTCACCGACCGCCGCGGCAAGACCCTGACCGTCCGCCAGGGACAATTCGTCAGCGGCAGCGACCGCGCCGACGTCTACGTCGTCCGCGACGGCCAGGCGCATCGCGTCGCCGTCGGGTTCGGACTGCGCGGGGCGGACGACATCGAAATCACGTCCGGGCTGGCAGCAGGTGACGAAGTGGTGCTGTCGGACATGCGCGACTACCAGCACCTCGAACGATTGGAGGTCAGATGATTCGGCTCGAGAACGTCGACAAGGTCTATCGCACGTCCCGCATCGAGACGCTGGCACTGTCGGGGATCACCCTCGACGTCGCCGAGGGCGAGTTCGTCAGCGTCATGGGCCCATCCGGGTGCGGCAAGAGCACG
Organism: Vicinamibacterales bacterium; assembly: GCA_050742535.1. Classification (GTDB taxonomy): domain Bacteria; phylum Acidobacteriota; class Vicinamibacteria; order Vicinamibacterales; family UBA2999; genus Gp6-AA40. Next base: position 9,702 of record JBOGIQ010000073.1, read on the forward strand.
CTGCTGAACATCATCGGCCTGCTCGACGCGCCGAGCGGCGGCACCGTGCAGATCAACGGCACGCCGATCGCTTCGTACGCGGACCGCCATCTCGCCGCGATCCGGAACAGGGACATCGGGTTCGTCTTCCAGACGTTTCACCTGGTCAGCGACCTGACCGTCCTCGACAACGTGCAGGTGCCACTGCTCTACCGCTCCGTGTCGAACCGCGAGCGGCGGCGGCTGGCGACGGCGGCGCTCGAGCGCGTCGGGCTGTCGGCGCGGCTGCAGCACTTTCCGTCGCAGCTTTCAGGAGGGCAGCAGCAGCGTGTCGCCATCGCGCGCGCCATTGTCGGGCAGCCGCGCATCCTCCTCGCCGATGAGCCCACAGGCAACCTCGACTCCCAGATGGGCGACGAAATCATGGAGCTGCTCAAGGCACTCAATCGACAGGAAAAGACCGCCATCGTGATGGTCACGCACGATCAGCAGAAAGCCGAACAGACGCACCGTATCGTGCGGCTCTTCGACGGCCGCCAGGTTCATTAGGACATGCTGAAACATTACCTGCTGCTCTCGCTCAAGGTGCTCCGGCGCCGGCCGTTCTTCACCTTCATCAGCATCGTCGGCATCAGCCTGACGCTGCTCGTCCTCATGGTGACCACCGCGCTGATGGATCACAGTTGGGCGCCGATGGCTCCGGAGAGCCGGCAATCGCGGATCCTTCTGTCCGAGACGGCGATGGCATTCGGCAGCCGGCCCGACGGCGGGATCTCGGCATGGTGTTGCCGGGCCGGTCTTGGCCTCTACGAGAAGTACGCGCGTACTCTGCCCGGCATCGAGTATCTGTCCGTGTTCAAGGACACCCGGCAGGTGGACTCGTATGTCGACGGCCGAAAGATACGCTCGCAACTGAGACGCGTTGACGGCGAGTACTGGAAGATTCTCGACTTCACGTTCGTCGAAGGGCGGCCGTTTACGGCCGACGACGTTGCCCGGGCGGAGCCACTGGCCGTTCTCAATCGGACGACGCGCGATCGCTTTTTCGGTGCGGCTGCGGCCGTCGGTCGCACCATCGAGGCGGATGGCGAGCGCCTGCGAGTCGTCGGAGTGGTCGAGGACGTCTCTTTCCTGCGCAGCATCCCGTTTGCGGAGATCTGGGCGCCGTACACCACCGCCAAGGTGCGCGAGGATCACACGGCGCTGATGGGAGACTTTCAGGCGATGGTGCTGGCGGCACCGGACGCCGAGCTGAATGAGATTCGCAGCGAATTCAATGCGCGACTGGCCCGCATCCCTCAGGCGGATTTTCCCTATCCGTTTTTGACGACTCTAATTGCGCCCTTCGAGACGAAGTTCAATTCATTCGCACGCCACGCACCCGTCTCGGACAAAACGGATCCCGAACCGCAGGGATGGCTCGTCATCGCCGCCGGCGGCGCACTCGCGCTGGTCTTCCTCCTTCTGCCAATCATCAATCTCGTCAACATCAACCTCAGTCGCATCATGGAGCGATCGTCGGAGATTGGAGTCCGTAAGGCCTTCGGAGCCTCCAGCCGCTCCCTGGTCGGCCAGTTCATCGTTGAAAACGTCGTCCTGACGCTCGCGGGCGCACTCCTCGGTCTGGTGCTCTCTGCTGCCGTACTCGCCGCTCTCAACCGCAGCGGCGTGATTCCGTATGCGGAGCTCGCGCTCAATATCCGCATCTTCCTGTACGGGTTGCTGATCGCCGGTGCGTTCGGCGTGCTCTCCGGGGTCTACCCGGCGTGGAGAATGTCACGGCTCCACCCGGCAGAGGCGCTCAGAGGAGGAAGACGATGATCCGCCACCTGCTGCGGCTCGTGTGGAACCGGAAGCGGCAGAATCTGCTCGTCGCAGTCGAGCTGCTGCTGTCGTTCGCGATGCTGTTCGGGTTGGTGTTCACCGCCGGCGCCTTCTACCACAACTGGCGCCAGCCTCTCGGTTACGACACGAACGACCTTTTGACCGTCCAGCTCAGATATCCCTACTCGGGCCCGGTACGGCCCGATGCGACTGATGAGGACCTGGCGGAGCGCGCGCGCGCCGCGGAAACACTTCAGCAGGTCGTCGCCGCTGTCAACGGCCTGCCCGAGGTCGAGCGAGCCGCCACCTCATGGCCGTCGGTGTTCTACACGCGCGGCGGCTGGTCGACCGAGCTTGGCGACAGGTTCCGGACGTTCACCGTCGGACACATGCTCTCTGACGAGACGCGCGACGTGCTTGGCATCACGGTCGTCGCCGGCCGCTGGTTCTCCCGCGACGATGACGGTGCGGCCCTTCAACCAATCCTGATTAACAAGCGCCTGGCTCGTGAGCTGTTCGGAGATATGTCGCCGCTCAATCGCGAACTCCCCCCGGGAGAAGACAACCTCCGGCCGCAGCGGGTCATCGGGATCGTCGAGGACTTCCGGCACGAGGGTGAGCTGTCGTTCCCTGGGAATGTCGCCCTGTTCCGCCTCTCGTCGACGGCAGGCGCTGCATCAGCGTTGCCAAACGCGCTGCTCGTGCGCACTCGTCCGGGAACGCCGGCGCAGTTCGAGGAACGACTCGCCCGCGCGCTCGAAGCGGCCGCCCGCGACTGGACGTTCGACATCCGATCGATGGACACCCGCCGGCAGGAGGCCTTCCAGAAGACGCTCGCACCGATCGGGATCGTGGCGATCCTGGCGATCTTCGTGCTGCTGATGGTCGCGCTCGGCCTCACCGGAGTCGTCTGGCAGAGCGTCACCACGCGGGTCCAGGAATTCGGGCTCCGCCGCGCCAAGGGCGCCACCGCCGCCGCCATCCAGCGGCAGGTCATCACGGAGCTCTTCGTGCTGGCAACCGCAGCCGTCTCGATCGGCGCCACCATCGCCGTCCAGTTTCCGCCGCTGGCGCTGCTCGCACCGCCACGCGTGAAGTTCCTCAGCGTTGCAGCCTCGGTCACGGTCATCTATCTTCTGACGCTGCTGTGCGCCTGGTATCCGAGCCGCCTCGCCACGCGGATTCAACCCGCGGACGCGCTGCACTACGAATGATCCTCGTCATCGACGATGACCAGTCGGTCACGGCGTCGCTGTCGCTGCTCCTGAAGCAGGGTGGGCATGCCTCGCGTGCCGCCTCGTCGCCGGAGCAGGCGCTGGATTTACTCCGCATCGAGCCGTGCCAGCTGGTCATCCAGGACATGAACTTTTCCCGGCGCACATCCGGCGATGAGGGGCTGGATCTGCTGCGCCGCATCAAGAGCGCGTATCCGCACGTGCCGGTGATTCTCATCACCGCCTGGGGCTCCATTCCGCTGGCCGTCGAGGGGATGAAGGCCGGTGCGTCGGATTTCGTCACCAAGCCGTGGACGAATCAGCAGATGCTGCGGACGGTCGAAACGATCCTGGGCATTTCGGCCACGAAACCGCGCGCCGACGAGCCGCTGCCGACGCGCGAGGACCTCGACTCGAAGTACGACTTCGGGGATCTGCTCGGGTCGGACCCGCGGCTGCTGCGGATCCTGCAGCTGCTCGGGCGCGTCGCCGCCACGGACGCCTCCGTCCTGATCACCGGCGAAAGCGGCACTGGCAAGGAGCTGGTCGCCGACGCAGTTCATCGCAACAGCCGACGCGCCGGGCGGCCGTTCGTGAAGGTCAACCTGGGCGGCATCGCCACGACGCTCTTCGAGAGCGAGATGTTCGGTCACGTGCGCGGTGCGTTCACCGACGCCCGTACCGACCGCAAGGGCCGCTTCGAGATCGCACATGGCGGGACGATCTTTCTCGACGAGATTGGCGATCTCGATCCCGCGGCGCAGGTCAAGCTGCTGCGCGTGCTCCAGGATCGACGCTTCGAAGTGCTCGGTTCCAGCCAGACGCGCGAGGTGGACGTGCGCGTCATCGCTGCCACCAACCGCAACCTGCCGGACATGGTGAGCCGCGGTGACTTCCGGGAAGATCTGCTCTATCGCATCAACCTGATCCCCATTCACCTGCCACCGTTACGGGAACGGCGTGACGACATCCCGCGGCTGGCCGCACACTTTCTGCAGGCGGCCGCGCACGTCTACCGTCGCGACCCGCTCACATTGAGCGGCGAGGCCCGCCGCTGGCTGCAGGCCCAGCCCTGGCCGGGCAACGTGCGGCAGCTGCACCAGACGATCGAACGGGCAGTGCTGGTCAGCTCCCGGGACGAGCTCACGCCCGACGACTTCGCCGCATCGCCGGGCGCGGAGGCAGGAGACCGCACGTCGGAGATGCTGCCGCCGGTCGGCTCCATGACGATGGACGACATCGAGCGCGCGATGATCGAAAAGGCGCTCAAGCATCACGCCCGGAATCTGAGCAAGGCAGCCGATTCGCTCGGCCTCAGCCGCGCCGCGCTCTACCGCCGCCTCGAGAAATACGGGCTCGACGTGTGACGCCGCGCGCGCGTTTTGCGGCGTATCTCGTCGTGGTGCATCTTCTGCTGGCCGGCGTGGGCATCGCCCTGTGGAGGAGAAGCCCGCAGCTCCTGCTCGTTGTCGAAACCGTCATTGTCGTCTCGGCCATCACCGGGTTCGTGCTCGCACACCGGCTGCTGCGCACGCTGGCTGACGTCAAAGCCGGTGCTCTCCTCATCCGAGATGGCGACTTCACCTCGAGGCTGCGGCCGGTCGGCCAGCCGGAAGTGGACGCGCTTGGCAGCGTCTACAACCGGATGGTCGATAGCCTTCGCGACGAGCGGACCCGTCTGCAGGAACAACAGCACTTTCTTGCTGATGTCCTCCGCGTGTCCCCGTCGGGCATCGTGGTGCTGGACTTCGACGGCGGCATCGCCAGCGTCAACCCCGCGGCGGAGCGGCTCCTCGGTGCGGCTGGTTCCCACCTGACTGGCACGCGGCTGGCGGACATCGGCTCGAGGGTCGCGACCGCGCTCGCCGAATTGCCGGGCGGCGCGACCGTGGTCGTCGACGTCGACGGCGCACGGCGTGTGCGCTGTCACCACGGGACATTTCTCGACCGGAGCTTTCGCCGCAGCTTTCTCCTGATCGAGGAGCTCACCGAAGAACTGCGGCAGGCCGAGCGGACGGCATACGAAAAACTCATCCGCGTCATGGCGCACGAGGTGAACAACTCCGTCACCGCGTCGAATTCCCTGCTCACCTCCAGTCTCGCCTACGCCAACGAGCTCTCGTCCGACAGCAGGAAGGACTTTGAACAGGCAATCGGCGTTGTCATTCAGCGAACGGCGGAGCTGAACAGGTTCATGCACAGCTTCGCCGATGTCTTCCGGCTTCCCGTGCCGGCGACGCGTCCGGAGCGGATCGTGCCTCTGGTGAAACGGATCGTCCGCCTGCTCAGCTCACCGGCGGAGGTGTCGGCTCGTGTCACGTGGGACTGGATCGTTGACGACCCAGACGTCACCGCGGATTTCGACCGCGGCCAGATGGAACAGGTCCTGATCAACGTCCTGCAGAACGCACTGGACGCCGAGGCGGATCGGATCATGATTCGGCTGCAATCGCGGGGCGGCATCCGCCCGACCCTCTCGATCGAGGATTCCGGGCTCGGTTTCGAGCCCGAAGCCGAGGCCAACCTGTTCACGCCGTTCTTCAGCACGAAGGCGAATGGCCAGGGCATCGGCCTGACGCTCGTGCGGGAAATCCTCTCCGCCCACGGGTTCGGCTACTCACTGCACCGGCGACCGGGCGAGCCGACGACCTTCACCATCGTTTTTTGAGCGCCCGCCGGGCTGCCCCGAGTCCAGGAGGTTCTCCCGACAAATCGCGGATCGAGACGACCGTATCAGTTTTCTGACGGCCGTTCGATGTGATCGATAATGAGCACCTCCGCGGGCGCATTCGCCCTCTCGAGCTTGAGCCCGAGTTGGTCCTGGATGGCTGTGAGCAGGTCCGGGTCCTCCCCGTAGCCTTGAGGCACGGGAAATGCCTTCAGCACAGCGGACTGGAACTCGTCGAGGGTCCAGCGGAGATTGAAGTCATACCTTCCTGGAATTCCTGTCCGGTCCACTACCGGTCGATCGAGCAACCCCCCGAGTACCCCCGCAAGATCCTCCATCGAGGCGTTTCGTGCCTGGAAGCGCCCGCGCGCGCGCGTGGCAAGATTCGCGGGACCTGCTGGATCGCCAGTGCTCGGCGCAAGTGAGCGCGGAGCATCTTTTACTGTCAATGCGTACACGGAAATGTTTCGCTTTTCGACGTGGGCGGAGAGCTTGAAGCGATCGACCAGCAGTTTTCGAACCATCGTCTGCCATTGACGCCGGTTCGGTTGGCCTTCTCCGCCGGGCTGGGCGGTGACGTCGTACTGCTCGCTCAGCCAACCCGGTGCGTTCACGACCAGTCCCCAATGAAGATCGTACGCGTAGGTGATGAAGTCCATTACAGTCCGGTTAATCGCGATCCAGCGCCGATTCTGAAGTTGGATAAGTGGAGGACGGCCATCACCTGGTGACGATCGCCTGATAGTGGCGACCTCAAATGACGGGTCGGCATCCGCCGCCATCGCCGCACGGGCTGGCGACGGGTCCGGAATCGTCCAGGCCGTCTCTGCGGTCGCCTTTGTCAGCGTTAACGGCCACGATTGGCCCTGCGACCATGTACCGGCGATCGAAGTGCCCTCCGCGTTCAGTTTTGCCTCGAATGTCGCAGCAAGCGCTGGAAATACCATCCTGAGATTCGTGTCCTGCAAGGTGACCGAACTGGCGGCAAACGTACCCGGCCCTTCGTCGATACTGGACATAACGACTCGCAGGTCCTCGCTGTCGCCCTTCGTGATCCTGATCACAATGCGCAGATCGCCTCGACGAACGCGAAGGGTCCCTTGCCACGTTCCTGACAGCTGCTGAGCGCCGTCGGCGGACACCTGCGTTGCGGACTGCAGCGCGGACATCGCCGGCGTGTTCACGTACAGATCCCTGGATCGACTGTGCGCCTGCAGCGGCGCGATGATCACCACGACCGCGATGGCAGCGAGGGAGATGACCGCCGCGGCTATCCGTCCCAGACGCCCGCGCGCCTGGCGGCCGTCGAGTAGTGCCGAGACGCGATGCGCCAGGTCGCCGCGATTGGCCATGGCCAGCAATGGGTGCCTCGGCTTGTTCGACAAGCGGCCTGCCAACGTAATCAACTGATCGACATACGCCGTCGACTCTGACCGTCGCAGCACGGCGTCGTCGCAGGCGCGCTCCGCTTCGAGCATGAGCCGACTCCATGCGACCCACGCCATCGGGTGGAACCAGTACACCGCCACCACGATGCGCGCCATCGCGCTGATGCCGCCGTCCCACCGCCGGACGTGCTCGACCTCATGAACAGCAGCGCGCAGGATGTCGTCTTCCGACCAGCGGGCCGCATCGAGGGGAAAGAAGATGATGTGTTGCCGGAGACCGCTGGTGGCCGGCGCCGGAATCCGATCGTGGCAAAGTACGGTAATTCGTCTTCGTAGACCTGCGTCGCGAGCCAGCCCGTCGACAAGGTTCTGGCCAACCGTCCAGGGAAGACCGGTCTGCCTTAGCCGTGACACTTGAAACAATCCCGCGAATATCGGCATCGCGAACAGCACGGCTCCCACGGCCCACACCGCAAGAAGCAGCTGCGGCAGCGTCACCGGTTCTACTCGTATGCCTTCTGACCCGTCGACCGTGAGGAACCTGCCGTCGTCGCCACGAGGACCGGCGATCGCGATCGAGTCCGGAAGATAGTCCTGAACGACGACCGGTACGGGTGGCACGTCGACGCGAACGCTCGGAACAACGGCTGCCGTGATCGGCAGCAACGCCGCGATCCCAAAGACTGTTGTCAGCACGAAATGACGAGTCGCCGCCCGACGCTGTCGCGCGAGACGGACGGCAAGGAGTGACAGAGCGAGCGCTATGGTCACCTTGACGATGATCGTGACGGTCATCGCTTTCCTCTCTCCCGACGCACACGGTCGAGTTCCTTGCGAAGCAGCTCCAGGTCCTCGTCAGACCATGAACCATCGCGCATCAGCGACGTCAACATGAGCCGCAACGAACCACCGAAGAAGGTTTTCAGGTACTGCTGCAGCGCTGTTCGCTTTGCTGCCGCCGGGGATACCGTGACCGAGTAAATCTTGCGGATGCCTTCCTGCTGTCGCCGGACAATGCCTCTGGCCTCGAGCCGCGCGAGCATCACCCGAACGGAGGAGTCGCCCGGCGGGTCGTCGAGCCGCGAACGGATGTCCTCCACCGAGGCGCTGTTGCCGAGCGCAAACACCGTGTTGACGATCTCCCGTTCCCGCCGTGTCAGGTGTTCGATCTTGTTCTTGACCATCCGGCCGCCAACCGTCTCCGCGACAACTGTCGCGCATACTAACCGCGACAGTTGTCGCGTGTCAAGGACCACCCCGTTGCGTTGAGGCTGAGGGTGTTCCCGCTGTGGAGGAACACCCGGTCGCGGTATCGATTCAGCGCGCTGCCGGTTTCGAGTGTGTGGCGAAGAATGCGTAGATGTCCGCCATGGAGGCGGCCATGATCGGGCCGTGCGTCACTCCGGGATGCTCCTTGTATTCGTAGTTCATCTGGAGTTCTTTCATGGTGTCCACCCACATCCGCACGTTAGCCACTGGTACGGCCTCGTCGGCATCGCCCATGCTCACGAGCATCGGAACCATGCCGTCCTTGATGGCCTGCAGGACTTTGGCCCGGTCGTTGGTCATCCCCATTGCCGCCGGTGCGATGGGAGCCAACGCGGCCCAGATGTTCGCGTGCTTCGAACCCAGGTAGTACGTCCCGGCGCCGCCCATCGAGTGGCCCATGAGATAGATCCGGTTCTCATCGACGTTGAATTCCTTGCGGACCATGTCGAGCACGGTCATCACGTCTTTTTCGCTCGCCTCGCGCACTTTCGCCGGCTCAGTGATCGCCGTACCGCCGATCACGGGGCGTGCGGCTCCGGCGTTTGGCGGCTGCCCGATTCCGACGCCACGTCCGCGCTGTCCCGCTCCAGCCGCGTTGGCTCCGCCGGCGCGCGGCGCACCCGGAGGAATGCCGTACCACCCGCCGGAGTTGTAGCCCATCGGAGCCACGAGGATATAGCCACCCTGTTCAGCGAGCTCAACGGAGCGAAGACTCTCTCGCACCATGGTGTTCTGATCTCCACCGAGACCATGGAGCGAGACGATGAGCGGACTCTTCCTGTCCTTCGTCACCTTGGAAGACACGAACAAGGCATACGGCATCTGCTCGTTCGTGTCGGCAAACGTGTACGTCCGCTGCTGAACCCGGGAATCGACCGCACCGCGGCCACCGCCGCGACCGGCCTGTGGCGCGCCGGTAACCGGAGCCGCCGGCGGCGTCTGCTGCGCCAGGCCTGCGACCTGCACACCGACTATCAATCCGGCCACGAGAATGGCGCGTACGACGTTTCTCGATGTCATTGTTCCTCCGTTCGTGTCGGCCACACACCGGTGGCGGTTCGCGTGTGTCAGAAGCTCACTGTAAGGTTCACCCGCGCGAATCGCGGAGTGTAAATCGCCGTCGGGTTGCTCCATGTACCACCCAACGCTGTGTTGCCGGTGCTGAACTGATATGTGCCTGCGTAGCCTGTCGCGTAATTGGTGTTCAGCAGGTTCTCGCCGTCCACGCCGATGTCCAGCCGTTTCCCGCTGAAGCGGAAGACCTTGGCCACGCGCAGATCGAGCTGCGTGCGGCGATTGTCCGCGTACAACCGGTGCTCGTTGTCGAGAAGGGCGACGTTCGTGTTGCCCCCCAGGGTTCCGCCTGGCGGCACACGCCCGAGGAGCTGGACGACGATGCTATTGGGCACCGGCCAGGTTGCGTTCAGGGCCAGTGGGGGCTGGGAACGAACCGTCGCGCTGAGTAGCACGTCCACCAGCGGGACGGTGTAGCTGGCCAGACCGCGCACCGTTGTCTGATACGGCGGCGACAGCCGGCAGTCTCTTGGATCCGGACTGTCGATCTTCACCACAGTGGCGCACGTGTCATCGATCTTGCGGCCAGTGTTGGTACCGAACTGGAGTGTCAGTCCCTGGCGCAACCGCGCATTGACCGTGAAGTCCACACCCTGCCAGTAACTGGAACGGGCCGGTCCGACGTCGGTCTCCCACGTGATGTAGTTCTGCGCCGGAGTATTCGCCGCCGCCTGGGTCGGCGTATAGAGGGTGATGGGATAACCGCCACCCCCCGGAAGGCGCGGGTCCGACGGCGCAGTGATCGTCCACGCGTCGTACTGCGACGGATTGCGAGCCTGGTTGTCGGTGATGGTGAAGCTATGGAACGAGCGGCGCGAATACGCGACGTCGGCCGAGACGCGCGGGAGCACTTCCTGCTGCACGCCGATGCTCCACTGCCAGTCGTAGTCACGCGCGCCCCATCCGCGGAGCGTGTCCTCGTTCACCTGCGTAATGTTGCCGGAGAGGCCGCCGAAGTTCAGGTTGTTGCCGGTCAGCCCTGCGCACTCGGCGTTGGCCGTGAGGATGGCAAGGTTGCATTCGACGATCCGATCGCCGTCGTCCGTCCAGCCTCTGGACACGGAGTTCACGGTGCGCACCGCCGGGTTGTTTCTCGTGTAGGCCAGGCCATTTGTCGCCGCCCCAACGTACCGCCCCCCGCTGAACTTCAGCGCCGTCCGTCCCGTGCCGAACACGTCGTACGCCACGCCGAAGCGCGGTTGAATGTCATTGAAGGCGTCGACGCTGGGGGTGCGAGGGAAGGTGATGGCACTGAGGCCCAGTTGAGGCGCCGCCGTGTTAGTCCCGCTGAGGCCGGCCGGGCTGTAACTCCATGCGCGGTCGTATCGGAGAGCACCCTGGAGCGTCAGCCGGCCGCGCGTCCACGTGTCCTGCGCGAAGATCGACTGCGTCCACGTCCGGTCCGCAGTTCCCCACTCAGGAATGCGCACGGTGAACGCGTTCGGCACGCCCTGATTGAAGTTGTACGACAGCAACGTCGGGTTCGAGTGACGGGTCGTGCTCGCCGCCTGATACGCACCTTGATAGCCGACCTTCAAGC
>JBOGIQ010000074.1:0-20396 GCA_050742535.1 Vicinamibacterales bacterium
GTGGCGCGAACCCTTCGGGTTCGCGAGGCGAGCCTGACAAGGCTCGCCCCACAAAAATCGAAATGCGCGCTAGAAGCTGAGCGTCACATTGAACCGCGCAAATCGAGGCGCCACGATCGACGTTGGGAACAGGAACCGCTGCGTCGCCGTGGGATTGACGGTGAACGCCTGATCGAATGCGGTCACGTCGCTGGAGTTGAACAGGTTATACACGTCGATGCCGATGTCCGCGCGCCGGCTGCCGAAGCGCAGGATCTTGGCCAGGCGCATGTCGAGTTGATTGACACGTTCCTCCGGATACAGCTCGCCTGGCCGCAGCAGGTTGATGGTGGTCGTCCCGTTGGCGAGCGCGACCCCTGGCAGGCGACCGAGTGACGCCAGGATGGCCGTGTTCGCGACCGGGGCGTTGGCGTTGAGCGATGCCCCGTTGGTGGCCGACACGCTGCCGACGAGGCCGGGCAGCGCGTTCGCCGGGTTCAGCGACCGGAAGTTCGCGCTGACCAGCACGTCGATCCACGGCACCTGGTAGCTGGCCAGGCCACGCACCGACGTCAGCCACGGTTCCGTCACGTGACAGGTGTCGATCCGCGCGAGGGGTGATCCAGCCCCGACCAGGAATTCCTCCGGCAGCGCCGCTGCCGTGTCGCACCGATCGCGGACCCCACGGCCGGTTGTCGTCCCGCCCTGCACCGTCAGCCCCCAGTTCAGTCGCGCGGTGGCGGAGACGGTCACGCCATGCCAGTACTGCGTGCGCGCGTCGCCATAATCGGTCTCGAAGGTGATGTAGTTGCGGGCCGGCCGTGTGGCGGCCGCGGCGGTAATGACGTGCAGGTTGATTGGGTAGCCACCGCCGCCAGGCAGCGCCTCGTGGCTTGGCGCGATGAACGTCCATGGCTCGTAGTCCGAGGCGCTCACCGCCTGGTTGTCGGTGACGAAGAAGTTCTGGAACCAGCGGCGGTTGTAGCCGACCTCCACCGACACCCGCGGCAGCACCTCGTGCTGCATCGAGACGTTCAGCCCCCAATCCGATGGCCGTACGTTCCAACCCTTGAGAATTTCGGGGTTGACGACCGTGGCGTTCGGATTGGGACTGCCGAAGTTGAGGTTGTTGCCGGCCAGCGCGCCGCACGTATCGAGCGAGCCGGTGGTCGCCGGACTCTGCGCGGCGAAATTCATCAACTGGCAGTCGACGATGCGGTTGTTGTTGTGGTCGATCCAGCTGCGGTTGTTGACGAACGTGACGAAGCGCGCGCCGCCGGCCGGGTTGTTGATCGCGTAGTTCTCGTCGTTGGTAGCCGTCTGCAGATACTTGCCGATGTTCGCCTTGACGGCGGTCCGGCCATCGCCGAACACGTCCCACGCCCCGCCGAAGCGGGTGGTGATGTCGTTGTATCCGGCAACGCTCACCGTGCGCGGGAAGCTGATCGGATTCGGCATGAACTGCGAGGTTTGCGTCGACCCGTTGTTCTCTGCCGGCGCCCAGCTCCACGCGCGGTCGTAGCGAATCGCGCCCTGGACCGTCAGCCGGCCCAGCGTCCATTGATCCTGCGCATAGAGCGACTGCGTGGCCGTGCGGTCGTTGATCTCCCAGCGCGGCGTCAGGTAGAAGCCGAAGCCGCTCGGCTGCCGGTTGTTGAACACGTAGCGCATCAGCGTCGTGTTCGCTTCGCGGCCCTGCAGCGATCGCTGAAACGACCCCTGATACCCGAACTTCATGTTGTGCGCGCCGGTGACGTAGGACATCGACGCCTTCCAGTTATTGGGATTGGCGTCGTTATCCGCGTAGGCATAGGCAATCGGATCGTAGATGCCGCGATAGCTGAAGTTGGCGCGATGTCCGTCGATCGCCTGCGTCTCGGTGACCGGAATCAGGTTGATGCGATCGGGCGGGGCCTGTCCGAACCCTGCCCACAGATAGTGGAATCGTGAGAAGCCGGCATCGAGCAGCAGCCGGCTCGACATCGGCGAGCTCCACGCGATCTGCGTCACGTAGTACGGGAAATCGTGATAGCCGGGCCACGCCTCGGGAGACGATGGCGTCCCTCCGCCGGTGCCGAGACCGGTCCATCCCTGGCCCGGCGCGCGGCAGCCGCTGCCTTCGGCCAGCGTCGATCCGGAACAGCGATGCTGGTATTCCTGGTAGAACGTGATGCGGTTCCGTTCGGTGAGCTGGGCGGTGAGGCGCCCGGAGAAGATGTCGCGGCTGTTCGCGGTGCGCGCCTGCAGCGAGGGATCAGCCTGGTAGTCCCAATGCGTCGGATCATTCGCAAAGCGGTTGCCGACGACGCCCTCGATGGTCTGGTAGTTGCCGTACTGGCGGATGTTGCCGAAGAACCAGACCCGATCGCGGAACACCGGTCCGCTCGCCGAGCCGCTGACGTCCCACAGTTTCAGAATCGTGGGTGGCGCAAGGATTCCAGCCGATTGGAGCGCCGGCGTGATGTTGCTGCCCGCCGACCATCGTCCGGCGCCGCTGTAGAAGCCCTGACCGCGGAATGTGTTGCCGCCCGACTGCGGGACGAGGTTGATACGCGGTTCGCCGTTCTCCGCTTCGCCCAGGCCACCGGAGACGAGCACCTGCATTTCCGCGGCGTTGGCAATGTCATAGGTGAACGTCGAGACGCCGCCGCCGTTGAACGACGCGGCCACGGGCATCCCGTCGATCTGTACCTGGCCGCCGTTCTGCCGGCCGCCGTTCGCGGTGAAGAACGTCATGTCGGGCGTCGCCATCGCGCTGGTGGATCCGGTGTTGGTGCTGAGGCCGGGGATCGCGTTCAGCAGCGCGCCGTACGAGCGCGTCGCCGGCATCGAGTTGATCGTGTCGGAGGTCAGCACCATCTCGCGCCGCGTCGACTGCGTGTCAACGAGCGGCGACTCGCCGGTGACGGTGATGGTTTCCTGCAGCGCGCCAAGGCGTAAGTCGGCGTTGATCGGGATGACCCCCGACCCGCGCACCTCGACGTCGCCGCGTCTCACCACGCTGAATCCGCTGAGCGTGAACGTCAGCACGTAGGTGCCGGGCGGGAGTTCCGTAATGCGGTACTGTCCGGTTCCGTCACTGATCGCCGTGCGCGATTTTTCGATCAGCACCGGGCTGCTCGCTTCGATCGTGACTCCGGGCAGTACGGCCCCGCTGTTGTCGCGGACGACGCCGGCCAGCGTCGCTTGCGCATTCGCGGCTGCCGGCAGGAGCAGCAGAACGAGGGCGTAGGGGAGGGCGTCGCTCAGTCGTCGCATGTCAGGACACTCCTTCGATAGCCAGGAAATCAACGTCCCCGCACGGATCCGAAACCGAGGGAAGGAAACCCGGGCAGTTAATACGCCTGATCGTGGCGTCCGGTCAACTGCGCCAATGTGCATGGAACTGCGGCGCCGTTAAAGAAACACGCCGGATTCACCGAATTGGATCAACAGCGTGTCCCTGCTGACCCCGATTGTTGGCCGCAATCCGCGCGCAACGCTGCTGCGCATCAGCGTCACCATCGGCCTCGCGGTCGTCGTGTTCGGCTGGATTCTCGTCCCGCTGCGCCTCTCGGGCATCAGCATGCTGCCGACGTATGAGGACGGCGCGCTGAACTTCGCGAACCGCGCAGCGTACTGGACGCATGAGCCGGTGCGCGGCGACGTCGTCGCCATCCGCCTGGCCGGCCTCCACGCCTTCTACGTGAAACGAATCGTCGGGATGCCCGGCGAGCGCGTCGAGATCGTTGCCGGCACGGTCACCGTCAACGACGAGGTCCTGATCGAACCGACCGTCGTACGGCGGGCGGCGTGGAACATGGCACCGGTCGATCTGGCACCCGGCGAGTTCTTCGTCGTCGGCGACAACCGATCGATGAAGATCGAGAACCATGACCTTGGGCGAGTGAGCCGCCGCCGCATCGTCGGAAAGCTGTTGTTCTGAACATGCCTGCGGTGGGACAAGGGCTCGTGGTCGCCGTCATCGTCACGTTCGCGGCCGCATGTGGGGACAGCGACGAACGCGCGATCAAGACCCAGATGTCGGCGATCGCAGAGTCGCTCAGCGTGCCGGAGAACGACGGCGAGCTCGGACGCATCGCGCGGCTTGCCGTGTTGCGCAACGTGCTTGCGCCCGGCATCGCGATCTCCACAGGCGCTTCGTCTCGACCTGGGGCCGAGGTTCCGCCGGAGCTTGTCGGCCGCGACGCTGTGCTGGCGCTCGTCGGCCGCTGGGTGCCGCCAGCCGGTGGCGTCACGATCGAATTCGTGGACATGCAGGTGACGCTCGACGCCACTCGCGCCACCGCTCAGGTCTACTGCACGGCGAGGATTTCATCCGGCCCGGACGAACGGCCGGTTGTCGATGCCCGCGAGCTGACGATCGGGTTTTCCCGGCTCGACGGCTCGTGGCTGATTGCGTCAGTTCGTCCGGAAGACACGCTCGTGAGGTAGGGTAGCTGGGTGGACGGGGTTGCCTGAGTAGCCTGGGTAGCGGGGGCACTCAGGCGACCGCGTTCACCTGCGTAACCGAACGACCGGGCAACCTAGGGCACCCAGGCAGCCTAGGCCACCCAGGCAACCGAGGCAACGCATGGGGATCAAGGATCCGACCGCCTGGAAAGACGATCTCACGTTCTACAAAACCGAGGACGCCGTCGCCGGTGACATCGAGGCGATGGAGCCGCTGCTGCTGCACGGCGGCTCGAAGGTCGCGGCGGGCCTGTGGCTGGCGTTGGTCGGCGTCGCCGGCTCCGCGTTCGGTGCGGTGCTCCTCAGCCCCGACGTCAGACGTCCGCTGACGTTCCTCGGATTCGTCGTCATCGCCGCGGTGCTGCTGCGGGGTTTCTACCCGCTGACGGTCCGCGTACTCGGCAAGGCCGTTGGATGGATGGCCGGATACGCGTTCTTCTGGGCGACGATGCTCGGCCTCGTCGTGATGCTTGCGGCCGGCCGGGACGCGACGTGGGCCGCCTATAGTGTTGCCGTCGGCGGCGGCTTCTTCGTCGGGATGATGTACGGCTCATTCCCACCGGGCGTCATCAGAAACCAGGACGCATGGGGCATGGCGTTCGTGATGGCGCCGTTCAGCGCATCCGCCGCTGCCTATCTGCTTCGTCATCCACCGGCAGTCGACACGCTTCCGCTGACCATCGGAGCCGGTGCCCTGGCCGGCCTGCTGCTCATGGGCGTCATGGGGATCCTGCTCGTGAAGCTCTGGGACGAGTCCGAAGGGATCGCCGAGCTCGGCGTGCTGTATCTCCACAACGATGTCTTCGCGAAGCAGGCCGT
This sequence comes from Vicinamibacterales bacterium, assembly GCA_050742535.1. GTDB lineage: Bacteria > Acidobacteriota > Vicinamibacteria > Vicinamibacterales > UBA2999 > Gp6-AA40. The sequence goes on from JBOGIQ010000074.1 coordinate 5,251, forward strand.
CGCCTGCTTCGACCGTGCCATCGCGATGAGGGCCGACAACGCGAAGTACTACAACCTGCGCGGCGTGGCGTTGTCGCAGGCGGGCGACGCACAGCGCGCGGCCGCCGATTGGGACAAGGCGATGGCTCTTTCGCCAAGCGATCCGGAGCCGTATGTGAATCGCGGCGTCGATGCGCTGCGCCGCGGCGACGGGCGCGACGCGATTCGATCGTTCGAAGCGGCCATCGAAAAGGATCCGAAGCACGGACGTGCGCACGGGTATCTGGCGATCGCTCTGGAACGGATCGGCGATCTCGCGCGCGCCTTCGAGCATTACGACCGGTCCACCACGCTCGCGCAAGACGATCCGAAAGTGTTTTGCGACCGCAGCGACGCACACTTCCGGAAGGGGGATTACGCCGCGGCGCTCAAAGATGCCGAACGCGCCGTACGCAATCAGAGTCATCGCGGCAGTGCGTACGCCGCCCGCGGCCGGGCGCTGGCGAGGCTCGGTCAAGCGGGCGAAGCGCGCGTCAGTTTCGAGGAGGCGATCGAACTTGGCGTCGAGCCTGCTGTTCACGAAGAGGCGCTGCGCATGCTGGAGGAATTGCGAGACGAGGAAGAGGCTGAGGCGGAGGCGTGATATCCCGGCTCACGCTGGCCCTGCTCATCGTCGAGGGGTATGTCTACCTCGCCCTGATTGCCGCGATCTTTCTCTCCGCGTCAGGGTTTCTGGTGTGGGGGCTTCTCGCGCGGCGTCCCTTTGTGGCCGTCGTCGCGATTCTGGTGGGTGTTCCTGTTGCTCTGACGACGGCGCGCGCGCTCAGGGCGTTGTGGCTGGTGTCGGGCGACGCCGACGGCGTCGAGATTGGACCTGCCGTCGGCCCACGGCTTTTTTCCGCGGTTCAGGAGATCGCGCGGAGGGTCGGCGCCCCGCGCGTGCATCGCATTCTCGTCGGGAGCGCCCACAACGCCACGGCGCTCCAGGCTCGCTACGGGTGGATACCGTGGCGCAGGAACACGCTGATACTCGGTTACCCGTTGCTGGCGACGCTGACGACGGATCAGGTGCGGGCGGTGATCGCACATGAACTGGCCCATCTGACGCACGCGCACGGCCGGTTCTCGGGTTGGGTGCATCGCACACGCCGGATGTGGATCCAGCTGCTGGACGTGCTCGAGCGGCACCGTTCGGTGCCTGCGCACGTCTACCTCCTCTATCGCTTCTACGTGCCGAGGCTGAATCGACACGCCGCCGCGGTATCGCGGCAGCATGAAGTCATTGCCGACCGTCTGGCGGCCGACGTGGCCGGAGCCGACGTGGCGGCGCAGGCGCTCCTGGCCATCGAGATCGGTACATACGTCCTCGAGCAGGGCTACTGGACGCGGTTCTACGGGCGCGTGGAGCAGGAGGCCGAGATCCCCAATCCGTACGCGGCAATGGCGCCAGGGATCTGGTCAGACGTGGAAGACAAGCCGGCGGTGATGAATCGCCTGCTCGCCGAGGTGACTCAGGCGTCGGATACCCATCCGGCACTGAGCGATCGGCTGCGGGCGATCGATCAGATCCCCCGATGGCCGGATGCGCCCGCGGCATCTGCGGCGGACGATTTCTTCGGGCCACAGAAGCTCGCAGTCGCCGGGATGGTGGCGAGAGAATGGATGGACGAGCGCGGTCCGGACTGGCGCCGGCGGCACGACGAGATGCGTCAGCGGCGTGCGCGCCTCGCGGTGCTCGACGGAGTCACGATGCCAACAGCGGATCAGGCGTTCGAGCACGGGTCGCTGCTGGAGGAGGACGGCCAGTACGACGCTGCTCTGGAACGGTATCGCACGGCCCACGCTGCGGGCCACGCCGCCGCCGGCCTCGCCGCTGGCCGGCTGCTTCTCGATCGCGGCGATCACTCCGGCATCGCGCTGATCGAGACGGCCATGGATGCCGATCGAGCGCTCGGTGAACAGGGCTGCGACGCGATTGTCGATTTTCTGGAGGACCACGGACGGCGCCTTGACGCGCATCGCTACCGGACGCGGCTGAACCGGGAAGCGGCGGCGGCCCAGATCGCGCGGCGCGAGCGCAGCCAGCTGTCGGTTGTGGATCGATTCGCCGGGTGCGCGGATCGCCAGATCGATCGGACGGCCCTCGCGCGGGTGGTGCAGGCCGAGCCTGCGGTCGTGCGGGCGTACCTGGTCACGAAAGAGCTGCACCACTCGAACGGCACGCAGACCGTGTTCGCGGTCTTCTCGAAAAACGGCGACGTTGCCGGGCTGACCGAACGCCTGCACCAGCGCGGGGCCGTGCCGAACCGCGTCGTCGTTGTCGTTCTCGGCCGGCACAACGAGCAGATCGAATCAGTGCTCCGCGACGTTCCCGGCGCGCTCGTCTTCGAGCGCTAACGTGGGGCGGACGTTGTCACGTCCGCCCCGCGGCCACTCAACTATGGCGCATTCATGCGCTTCACAACCTCCGACGTGATGTCGAGCGCGGGATTGGCCCAGGCGAGGAGGCCGCTGTCCTCGTTCAGCACGAACAGGAAGCCGCGTTCTTTCGCCACCGCATCGAGCGCCGGCCGCAGCTTCGTGAAGAACGTGTTCTCGGAGGCGCGCCTGATCCCGAGAAACTCCGCCTGTGCGTCTTCCAGGAAGCGCTTCGTATCGACTTCGAAGCGTTCGATCTCGGTTTCCCGCTGGCGCCGGCCGGCCTCGCCGAGCACCGACGCCCCGCGCTGCAGGGCGTCCTGCATGTCCTTCAACTTCGCGCTCCGGGCGGCGAGCTCCTTGCCGCGCTCGGCTTCGAGCGCCGCCAGTTTCGTCTGCGCCGCTTTGCTATCCGGCGACAGCGCGAACGCCCGCTCAGGGCTGAAGTAGGCGAGCCGCGACCCCGCCAGTTCGGCCAGCGCCTGGTCCTGCGCGGACGCCAGCGACGGGAGCGACAGCACACTCGCTATGAAGAGAAACCTGACCACGGACGCCTCCTTTGGGTGGCTGGGTTGCCTGGGTTGCCTGGGTTGCCTGGGTTGCCTGGGTTGCCCTGGGTAGTAGCAACGGCGGTTTAGACGAAGCTGATCAGGCGCTGGCCGGTCGTTTAAACCCAGGCAACTCAGGCCACCCAACGGCGCCACCAAGTTGTCACACCCCATGGCAGGGAGCAGGCGCGCCCCGGAGTCGGCGGCCGCGGCGGCGCAGGGCTGGCCCTTCGCGGCGTGACGCTGACCGGCGCGCAGCAGCAGCAAGTCCGCGTGTTGACGGAACAGCACCGCGAGCAGAACCGCGCGTCAGCGGAAAGGCTGCGGGTAGCCCTCGATGCGCAACGGCAGGCCGCGGACGCCACTCCGGTGAACGAGCAGGCGATTCGCATTGCCGCCCGCGAGGTGGCTGACGCGCAGGCCGAGGTTCTGATCGCGCAGACGAAGCTGCGGGCGTCAGTACTGGCCTTGCTGACACCGGAGCAGCGGGCGCAGGCAAAGCAGGCCATCTCGGAGCGGGGCGGACGTCGCGCTGTGCGGCCGTAGGTGCGTCGGTACTTTGTGCTTGGTGCTTGGTCCGTTCCTTAGTCCTTGGTCCGTGCAAGGTCCAATGTCCTCGTCCATGCTCCCGGCGCACCAGGACCAAGGACCAAGGACCAAGGACTGCGGACCAGGGACCAAGGACCAAGGACGGACCCGGGACCAGGGACCAGGGACGGACCAAGCACTAAGACCCAAGGACAAAGGACCAGTCAGACGGCTCTGGTACGCTAGCGGTCCATGACGCAAGCGACGCCGGATCCGGTGCTGGAATTCATTCGACGGATGTGGGCCGTCGACCACGAATTACAGCGCGTCTCGAAACGCATGGTGAGCCGCATCGGACTTACGGCGCCGCAGCGGCTGGCGGTGAGATTCATCGGCCTGCAGCAAGGGCTGACACTCGGCGGCCTGGCCGAGCTCCTGCACCTGCACGCAGGCACCGTGACCGGCATCGTGCAGCGCCTCGAGTCGTTCGGCCTCGTCGTGCAGACGCGAAGCGCCGAGGACAGCCGCCGGCGGCATCTGACGCTGACGGCGAAGGGTCAGCGCGTCAACCGTCAGCGCAAAGGGACGGTGGAGGCGGCCGTCCGTCGCGTCGCCGGCACCATCACCGCCGCCGAGCTGGCGACGGCAGCGCGTGTCATGGATCTGCTGGCCGAGAATCTGGCGGCGGAGTAGGGGTCAGTCCCTGGTCGGGTCCTCGCGGCGGCTGGCACGATCGGCCTGAAACAGCGCAAAAAAGACGACGATCATCCCGACGGTCGACAGGAAAGCAAAGGTCTCGAACACCCGGCATTCTCCACTGATTGGGGGCGATAGTTTTACGTACAAGTATTATCGCACGTCGATCAGGGGCAGCGCGTTATTCGACCGTAAACGCCAGGAACAGCAGCTCGCCGCGACGTTCGAGGTGGAGCACGACGGCATCGCCGGACTTCAACTGATCGAGCGCGGCGCGCAGTTCGGCCACGCTGGCGACCGGTCTCTTGTTCACGGCATAGACGACATCTCCGGCCGCAAGCCCGCCCTCACGCGCGTCGATTCCGCGCGCAGCCGTCGAGGCGACCACGACGCCGCTCTTCACCCGCAGCACCGGAAGCATTGTCGCGATTCGCGGATCGAGGTCCACGCCGAGGATGCCCAGCCGCGGGACCAGGTTCTGTCGCGGATCGGCCGACTGCAGGCTGGAGAACGGGTCGTGCCGCTCGGTCATCGCGACGGCGATCTTCAGCGTCTGGCCGTCGCGGAGCACGTCGAGCGCGATGACGTCGCCGATGAGACGGCGATACAGATTGACGTGGAGCTGCCGGCCGTTCTCCATCGCCTTGCCATCGAGCGCGAGCACGATGTCGCCGGGACGGATGCCTGCCTGCGCCGCGGGGCTTCCGGGGATCACGTCAGCGAGGATCACGCCGGAATTCCGCGGCAGCTGCAGTCCGGTCGCGAGCTCCGGCGTGATCGTTTGCGCACGGATGCCGATCTCGCCGCGGCGAACGCGGCCGAACTTCCTGATCTGGTCGTACACGGCGCGAACGATGTTGCTCGGCGCGGCGAAGCTCAACCCGTCGTTCCCGCCCGTTTGGCTGACGATCAGCGTGTTGATGCCGACCAGCCGCCCGCGAACGTCAACCAGCGGGCCGCCGCTGCTCCCCGGGTTGATGGACGCGTCGGTCTGCACGTAGATCATCGGCGACTCGGGTTCCAGCTGCCGCGCCACCGAGCTGATCACGCCCAGGGACACAGAGTTGTTCAAGCCGAGAGGGCTGCCGAAGGCGAGCACCAGTTGCCCCGCGCTCAGCTCGTCGGAGTCCCCGAACGTGAGCGTCGGCAGATTGCGTTCCTCGATCTTGACGACGGCGAGGTCGGTCTCGACGTCGACGCCGACGATCTGACCGGTCACGCTGCGGCCGCGTGTTCGGAGAATCGAGCGGCCATCCGCCGGCACGGACAGCTCCACCCGCAGCCGCTGTGCGCCGCGAACGACGTGGGCATTGGTGATGATGTAGCCATCGGCGTCGACAATCACGCCGGATCCGGAGGCGCGCTGCGTCGAGACCAGGTCGGCGCTCCGCGCCACCACGCCGTCGCCGGGCGCGTACGACGTGGCAAAGATTTCAACGACCGCCGGCGTGACCACCCGCGTCGTTGCCGCCAGCGTCTGACTCAGGTCGCGGTCGATGGTGGCGGCAGTCCTGGGTACGGGTTGGGCGGCGACGGGCACAGTCACCAGCACAAACGCAATTGCTGCCGCCGAGCGAACCATTCGGCGTCTTCGTCGCAAAAACACTGAGATCTCCTTGTTGCCCCCCGGATATTACGGGATGTTCCGGCCGTTCGGCACGTGAGTAGTCGCTAATCCCTGATCCCCGATCCCCGATCCCCGCAGGGCGCAGCCTCCCTACGCGCCGAACTGGCGCAAGTGATGATCGGTATGGAGGTAGGCCCAGCGCAGCCACTCTTTCCGCGACATCGGTCCGAAGATCGGATGCGTCGGGCACATCGCCTGCCGTTCCTCGACGAACCGTCGCAGCCGCGTGTCCAGTTCGCGCACATCCCTGACGAACTCCTGCGGCTTCGTTCCGCCGATTTCCTGATCGATCTCCGCCACCGTGCGGATCCCTGACGGCCATCGCAGCGGCAGGTAGAGCGCGATCCACTTGACGATCGTTCTCTTCAGCGGGCCGTTCACGGCGCCGGCGGTCTTCTGATCCGCCGCGACGAGCATCGCGTCGCCGAGGTGGCAGATCATCTGGTGGGCCGACATGCGGCCCCAGCGCGCGGCACTGTCGGGCCGTACGGTCTGCAGGCGGCGCAGCAGATCGGCCAGATCGCCGGGACGCGCCAGCGTCCTCATGCCGCTCGAAGCGGCGGGCGTCCGAGCAAGCGCTCGCCGCCCGCCTCGCGGAATGCCGCGAGCGCGCGGTCGCGGCCGGCCTCGGCGTCCGCGAGCACGGCGCGGAACACGGGATTGGATCGCAGCGGGTCGAAATGACGGCTGCGGGCAAGCGTCGGTACGGCGAAGTACCCCTTGGCGACGGCGTGCGTCAGGTGCGAAAGCCCCGCGTCGATTGCACCGGCCTCACAGAGCATCCATCCCTCCAGGAAGATCGCTTCCGGGTCGAACTGGATCTTCACGCCGGCGAGGATGTTGATGTGCTGCAGCATGTCCGCAGGGCGGCGATCGAGCCACGCCATGAGGTAGTCCCACCAGACGCGGAACGTGGGGAGCGTCAGGGTGTCGCGGAGATCGTTGAGCAGGTGGCGGGCCTCCTCATGCCGCCCCGCAAGGCCGAGCGCCATGACACGAATGCCGTCGTCCGCACCGCCGGTGACCGTTTCGACACCGCTCAGGCTGTCGACGTTGTCGGTCAAGAGCAGCGTCGCCAGGAGGCTCGTCGCGATATGCGGGTCGAGCCGCCGTGCCTCGGCGTGCGCGGCGATCGCCTCGTCGTACAGCCCGGCGTACCGGCAGGCCTGCACCAGTCCGGCGAAGAGCTCCGGATCGTTGCGGTGGCGCGCGGCCTCGTGCAGGAGGCGCACGATCGCGCGTTCCGACTGGCCGATGTCCGATTCCAGCGCCGCATAGAATTTGTGCGCGACAGACAGGCGAGGGTTCAGTGCCAGCGCGCGCTGCAGCGCTTCTTCCGCCAGACGCTCGCCGTCGCTCATCCCTTCGACGTATTTGCCGAGCACCCGGTGCGCGCGTCCAAGGTGCGCCCAGGCCGGTGCGAAATCCGGATCGAGTTCCAGCGCACGCAGGTAGAGATCGCGCGCTTCCCTGATGCCAGCGTAGGAGCGTGACAGCTCGTTCGCGCGGAGGTAGAGCTCGTAGGCGCGCGGATGCGGCGCGGCGGGCGGCGACGCGGGCGGCGCCGAGGCCGAGGACGTCTCCCGCGTCAACGGCGGCGACAGCGCCTCGACCACACGCTTCGCGATGTCGTCCTGCAGCGCGAACAGGTTGCCGAGCGTCGCGTGTACGGTGTGCGTGGTGAGCAGCGTGCCGCCTGGTGCGTCGACGAGCTGTGCCGTGGCGCGGACCTGATCGCCATCGCGCAGCAGCGTGCCCATGACCACCCGATCGACATCGGCTTCCGATGCGAGCAGCTTGAGGTCAGGCGCAGCGCCGGCATGACGCGCGGCGATCGCGCTCGAGCGCACGATCAGCGAACCGGCGCTGGACAGGGAGCTCGAGATCGCGTCGGGAAGACTGAACGTCAGGAAGTCGATCTCCGGGTCCGGTCGCAGGACGTGGAACGGCAGGACGACCACGCGCGTCAGCGTGCGGGCGAGCGCCCGCGTGTCCTCGCCCTCCGTCCGCAGCTCGCGGAGCTCGTCCGACATATCCTCGGCGGACTCGAAACGCTGTTCGGGCCGCTTGGCCAGCCCGCGGCGGATCACCCGATCGACCGCTGCGACCAGCGGTGAGCCGCTCAGCGCCGGCGGCTGCTCGTGCATCGTCGCATGCAGCACGTCGACGATCGTCTTGCCGCTGAACGCCGGCCGTCCGGCCAGCATTTCAAACAGGATGGCCGATGTCGCGAAGAGATCCGCGCGACCATCGACCTCTTCTTCGGTCACCTGCTCCGGCGCCATGTAGCGTGGCGTGCCAATGGCCAGGCCTGGCTGCGTCAGCGCAGCCGTGAGGTCCGTCGCCCCAACCGCATCACGCCGAGCCAGGCCGAAGTCGAGCAGCTTCACCCCGTGCGGCGTGAGGTACACGTTCGACGGCTTCACGTCGCGATGGACGAGACCCCGGCCGTGAAGGGCAGAGAGCGCCGCAAGCATACCGAGCACGATCTGCACCGAATCGGAGACCGACAGTGGCCCGCGCCGCAAACGATCGGCAAGCGATTCACCCTCGAGCAGTTCCATGGCGATGAACAGCGTGCCGTGGTCCTCGCCGATTTCGTGGATCTGACAGACGTTCGGATGGTTGACGCTGGCGGCGGCGCGCGCTTCGCGCCAGAACCGTTTCCGTGCGGTGTCGCTGTCGGCCAGCGACGAGATCGTTTTCAGAGCGACGGAGCGCTCGAGCCGCTCATCGCGCGCGGCATACACGACGCCCATTCCGCCTTCGCCCAGCTTCCGCACGATCGCGTAATGCCCGATGCGCGAGGGAAGTTGGGAAGGCGATTGGACCGGCTGGGCGAGAGCGTCAGGAGCCTGCGGCGGCGCGACTCCGGTCAGCCACTGATAGAGCGCCCGCCGCCACCCGCGGCCTGAGCTTTCGATGGGGTTGCTGGGCACCGAAAGCTCATCATACCGTCACCCCTCCTTGGCGACGGCATCGCATCAGGTCCGCCTGAAGGCGGACACTACGAATGCGCTCGCTGGCGCGCAGCGTGCACACACTCCGTACGGAGTGTCCGCCTTCAGGCGGACCTGGAGAACATGGCGACTGGGCGGAAACTCGCGATTGTCGTGGCAACGGTCCTCCTGGTCACTGCCAGCCGTGCCCAGCATCGGCAGACTTTCGCACCGCACGAGCTGACGACCGGCGATGCACCTGCCCCCATCGAGTGGTTGCCACCCGACCTTCCGCGTCGATCCGTTGAGCTCGAGTCGGCCGAAGAACGCAAACTCAAGGTGGTCGTCGTCGCGAAGCATCTGGAACAGCCCTGGTCGGTGGCGTTTCTACCAGACGGGTCGATGCTCGTCACCGAACGGGCCGGCCGCCTGCGTCTCGTAACGGATGGAGAGCTGGAGGACGATCCTGTCGCCGGTGTTCCGAAGGTTCAGCCAGGCGGGCCGCGCGGACTGCAGGGGCTGATGGACGTGGCACTGCATCCGGCGTTCGAACGGAATCACTGGGTCTACCTCACGTACCACAAGCCGACCGCGAACGGAGAAGGCGCCACGACGCTCGCGCGCGGGACGTGGAACGGCACGGCGCTGACCGAAGTAACGGACGTGTTCGAGTCCGGCGCGACCGGCACGGAAGCGTCGCGGATCGTCTTCGGCCGCGACGGCATGATCTACATGTCGATCAGCGCCCCGGGATCGCCGGCGATCAAACGGTCCCAGGATCCGGGCGACTACGCCGGCAAGGTCGTGCGCCTCCGAGACGACGGAACGATACCCGGCGACAATCCGTTCGCCGGACGGGCCGGCTACAAGCCCGCGATCTACACGCTGGGCCATCGCAACGGGCATGGCCTCGCGGTGAATCCCGAAACCGGCGACATCTGGGAAAGCGAGCAGGGACCGAGCGGCGGCGACGAGCTGAATGTGCTCCGCGCCGGACGGAACTACGGCTGGCCGCTCGTCAGCTTCGGCCGCGACTACTGGGGCAACCGCATTTCACCGCGCCCGTCGCGTGAGGGGATGGAAGATCCATCGGTCGTCTGGCTGCCGTCGATCGGCGCCACCGGCATGACCTTCTATACCGGACACGAGTTTCCGCACTGGCGCCGCAACGTGTTCGTCGCCGGGCTTCGTGAAGGCGGCATCCCGCGGACCGGGCAGCTGCAGCGGATCGTCTTCAACGATCGATGGGAGGAGCTGCGGCGGGAGCCGCTGCTGGTCGAGTTGAAGCAGCGGCTCCGGGATGTGCGCCAGGGTCCCGACGGCCTGCTCTACGTGCTGACCGCCGAGGACGATGGCGCACTGTTGAAGCTCGAACCTCGCTAGAAATCCACCGTCAGATTCCAGCGCACGAACCGCGGCGTGTAAATCGCCGTCGGGTTGTTCCACGTCCCTCCCAGCGCCGTGTTGTTGGCGCTGAACTGATACGTGTTCTCGTAGGTCGTCGCGTAGTTCGTGTTGAGCAGGTTGCTCAGATCGACGCCCAGGTCCACGCGTCGTCCACCGAACCTGAAGATCTTCGCGAAGCGCATGTCGATCTGCGTGCGTCGCTGGTCGGCGTACAGCAGGTGAGCGGCGTCCAGGATGTCGACCGTCGTGTTGCCGCCGGCTGCCGCGCCTGGAGGGAGCCGTCCAGCGGCGTCGCGAATCATCGTGTTGGGGATCGCCCAGTTGGCCGACCGCTCGAGCGGCGCCTGCGAGCGGATCGTGCCGCTGATCAGCACGTCAATCTTCGGCACCGTGTAGGACGCCAGACCGCGCACCGTCGTCTGGAACGGGTCAACGTCGCGACAGCTGCGCAGGTCCCGGATCACGCCGCCGCCGTCGATGTTCCTGGCGGTCTCGCAGGTGTCGGTAACGGAGCGGCCGGTCTGCGTGCCGATCTGGAACGTCAACCCCTGGCGGAGGCGCCCGTTGAAGGTGACATCAACGCCGTGCCAGTACTGCTCGCGCTCCCCCCCGAAGTCGGTTTCGAACGTGACGAGGTTCCGCACCCCGCGATCGGAAGCCGCCTGCGTGACCAGCTGCAGGGTGATCGGATAGCCGCCGCCGCCGGGCAGACGTGGATCCACCGGAGTGACGATCGTGAAGTCCTGGTAGTCCTCTGCGCTGCGCAGAGTGTTGTCCGTGACCTTGGCGCCGAGGAACCAGCGACGGTTGTACGCCACCTCGACCGACATACGCGGGAGGACCTCCTGCTGGAGCGTGACTCCCCACTGCCAGTCGCTCTGACGGACACCCCACCCCTTCAGCGTGTCCTGGTTGACCTGCGTGACGTTGCCCGTCACCGTCCCGAAGTTCTGCGAGTCGCCCGTCACCGCAAGGCACTCGCCGTTCTGGGAGAAGTTCATGATGTTGCAGTCGACGACTTTGTCGTTGTCCGAGTCGGTCCAGTTGCGCGTTCCCGTCCGAACGATCCGCGCCGCCGGACTGTTGCTCGTGTACTCGCTGTCGTTCGTGGCCGCGTCGAGATAATGGCCAAGGTTGAACTTCAGCGCCGTCCTGCCGTTGCCGAACAGATCGTAGGCGACGCCGACGCGCGGCGTGATGTCGTTGAACGCGTCCACACCCGTCGTGCGTTCGAAGCTGATCGGCGCGGCGTTGAAAGCGGAGGTGAACGGCGTGCCGTTGTGATCCGCCGGCGTGAAGCTCCAGGCGCGGTCGTAGCGGAGCGCACCCTGCAGCGTCAACCGGCCGCGCGTCCACTTGTCCTGGACGTAGATCGACCCCGTTGCCGTGCGATCCGACTGGTGCCATTCCGGCAGGCGCCAGGTGATCTGGTTCGGCGTTCCCTGGCTGAAGCGGTAGGCCAGCTGCTGCTCGTTGACGAGGAACCAGTTCTTCACCCGGATGTACGAACCCTGATAGCCGACCTTCATCTCGTGCGAGCCTGTGACATACGACGCCGAGGCACGCCAGTTGTTCGGGTTGGCGTAATTCGGATTCGCCGTGGCCACACCGCGATAGACGAAGTTTGCGCGCGGCGCATACGGCAGCCCTGTCGTTCCATTGATCAACGTGGACTGCTCGGTCACCTGGATCATGTCCAGGATGCCGTCCGGCGCCGGCCGGCCCGTCGTTCCGCCGCGGAACATGAAGCGGGTGAAGCCCGCTTCGAGCAGGAGCTTGTTGGTCATCGGCGCCGTCCATATCGCCTGGTTGACGTGATACGGAAGGTTGCCGAAGTAGCTCGGATTGGCCTCTGGGGACGGAGCCGTTGAGCCTGCCCCCAACCCAACCCAATCGTCGCCGCGCTTGTTGCAGCCGACGTCGCTGTCGAGCCTCAAAGACGATCCCTCGCAGCGGCGCTGGTACTCCTGGTTGTAGGTGACCTTATGCTTGGCGGTCACCTGCATACTGATTCTGCCGATGTACGATTCGCGTCCCTGCAGCGTCCGCGCCGTGACCGTCGGGTCTGCAACCCAGTCCCATCGCGCGGCGTTGAAGGCGTTCGCATTCAAGACGACGCCCGGCACGGCCGCTGCCGTTTCCAGGCTGCGGTAGCTGCCAAAGAACCAGAGTCGATCGCGCAGGATTGGGCCACCGTAGGAGACGCTCGTGTCGTAGGCGTTGATGATGCCGGGCGTTTCCGAGAGATTTGGTCCGGGCGAAGGCGCCCGCAGCTCCGCAGTCAGGTTGTCGCCACGCGACCAGTCGCCGGCGTTGTTGACGAACGCCTGTCCGCGGAACGAGTTGCCGCCGGTCCGCGGAATCAGGTTCATCATCGGCCCGCCGATGTCCGTTTCGCCAAGGCCGCCAGCCACGGTCACCGAAATTTCGTCCGTGTTGTTCGAGTCGAGGATGTAGGTCGATACGCCGCCGCCGTTGAACGGCGCGGCGATCGTCATGCCGTTAATGGCCATGCGCCCTTCGTTGATCGGCCCGCCGCGCGCGGCGAAGAACGTCATCGTCGGCGACAGCGCCAGCGCGCCGTCGTTCACGACCAGGCCCGGAACCGCGTTGAGCAGTGTGCCGACGGTACGAAGACCAGGGATGGCCTGGATCACCTCGGCGCTGAGCACCGTCTCACGCTGTGCGGTCTGGACGTCGACCACCGGTGTTTCTCCGGTGACCGTAATCGTCTCGGCGAGGGTGCCGACGCGCAGGTCGACGGGTATCGTCAGCGTCGTGGTGCCGCTGAGCTCGATGCCGGTCCGCTCGACGGTGGTGAAACCCGACAGCCTGAACGTCAGCGCGTAGGTGCCGGGGTTCAGACCTGGAATGCGGTACTGGCCCGCCGTGTCGGTGACGGCAGCGCGGACCTTTTCGATCAAGGCGGGACTGGACGCTTCAACCGTGACGCCTGGCAGGACGGAGCCAGACTGGTCCCGGACGGTGCCGGTGAGGGTTCCTTGCGCAGCGGCAAGGGAGGGCAGCAGGACGACCGCCGTGACGATCACGACGACCTTTATCACTCCACGCATCGCGGTTCTCCTTCGTGAAAACGACCTGGGCTCGAGGATGACGGCGTGGGTCTACCCGAAATGAATTGTCGGGATTCAACGTCTTCTCACCGGGTTTGTCAACAGAAGGCTGGCAGATCGGTTGCACCACGATGCCGTGAGGCTATCGGAGGGGCGAATGCTGTGGTACTTCGAGAGCACGCTGAGCTGGAAAGAGCTGCTGCGGCGCACCTACAAGGAAACCGTCGCCGATAACGGCCTTGGGCTGGCGGCGCAGCTCGCTTACTACTTCCTTCTGGCGCTGTTCCCGACCGTGCTCTGCGTCATCGCGCTCGCCAGCTTCCTTCCGCTGCAGAACTTCACCGACGAGGTGGCGTCTCTGTTCGGGCGAATCGCCCCGCCGGAAATGGTCACACTCATCCGCGAGCAGATGGCGCGCCTCGCCAACGGCAACGACGGCGGGATCTTCAGCATCGGCCTCGCGGGCGCGCTCTGGAGCAGCTCCGCCGCGATGGTGGCCATGATCGACGCCATGAACCGCGCCTACGACATCGAAGAGTCGCGCCCGTGGTGGAAAGCGCGCATCACCGCCGTTCTGCTCACCGTTGGCCTCGCGGTGTTCGTTGTGGTGTCGGCCGGGCTGATCGTCGCCGGCCCGCAGGTCGCCGACCTGCTTGCCAGCTCCTTCGGGTTCGGGGCCCTTTTCACGACGACGTGGAAGATCCTGCAGTGGCCGATCGCGTTCGCGCTGGTCACTACGGGAATCGCGCTCGTCTACTACTACGCGCCGGATGCGGAGCAGGACTTCACCTGGATCACGCCCGGGTCGGTGCTTGCCGCAGCGCTCTGGGTGATCGCGTCACTCGGGTTCCGCTTCTACGTCGTCAGTTTCGGGAACTACGAGGCGACGTACGGGACCGTGACCGGCGTCATCCTGTTGATGCTGTGGTTCTACATCTCGGGGTTGATGCTGATCATCGGCGCCGAGGCCGCGGCCGAAATCGAGCACGCGTCGCCATGGGGCAAGGCACCGGGCGAGAAGGTTCCGGGGGAGAGAAAGAAGATCGGTTCCGCCGCCGGCCGGGCGTTCCGCGAGCGGAAACCGGTGCGCTCGCCCGCGATGGAGACCGCACCCGTCGCGCTGCCGGTGTTCCGCGAAGTGGCGCCAGCCCGGAGCGGACTTTCATGGTTCGAGCGAGTCGCCGGCGCCGTCCTCGTTGTGCTGATGTGGCGTAAACGCACGCGCTCGTGAATTCGGTAGTACGTAGGGCACCCCTTCAGGGGTGCCTGAGAGGCGACGAGGTTTGCTTTACCCACTGCGTGCGTCCTCGTCGTCTCGATCACCATACCTACAGCGGTCCGCAGCAGTACTTCCTCACGATTTGCACGTTCCAGCGGTTCCGACACTTCATCGACGGTGCGCTTGTCGGTGACGTGCATGATCGGTTTCTGCGTACCGCGGTCGAAAACGAGTTCGCGATTCTTGCGTACTGTTACATGCCCGATCACCTGCACCTGCTTGTTGAAGGGCTTTCGGACGCCGCGAATCTGTGCTCCTTCGTTTCGCTCGCTAAACAGCATTCGGCGTTCTCGACTCGCCACCGTGTGCGGCCCTGCCTATGGCAGAAGGGCTACTTCGAACGGGTTCTTCGCGATGGCGATGATCCATTCAACGTCGCGAGGTATGTGGTTCAGAACCCCGTGCGTGCCGGACTCGTCCTCTCCCCGAGTGACTATCCCTTTACGGGGTCAGCGATATTGACTAAGGACCAATTGATCGAATCGTGCATGTGGAATCCTGAGGTCAGGCACCGCTGAAGCGGTGCCCTACGTGGAATTGCCTAGGGCACCTCTTCAGGGGTGCCAGTGGATAGTGGCTAGGCACCGCTAAAGCGGTGCCCTACGTAGCGGTGCCCTACGTAGCGGTGCCCTACGTAGCGGTGCCCTACGT
>JBOGIQ010000075.1:0-20359 GCA_050742535.1 Vicinamibacterales bacterium
ATCCCGGACTGATCACAGCCGGCCCAACCGGCGCGCGATCATCACAATCAGGTCACGATGCTGCCGATGCGGGCGTCTACGCCCCAAACGCGCATCGATTAGTAGTCGTCGCGGTTTACCCGTCTCGCGCTCCCATTCCTTCAGTGACACCACTTGAGCCGCTCGGAACCACGCCTCGCGCCGTGGGTCCACGTATTCTGTATAGACGCCCGCGGCGTCGTGCATCGTGCCCGCTTCGACTTCTTCAAGCTGATTCGACTCCCGACCGATATAGATGATCTGACCGACCGAGACGTGGCGGCGCTGCAGGAGTCCGATCGTCTGTCTGTTGGCGGGCTCAGCCGTCATGGATGGAATCAGAGAGATGGTCCGCGACATCGACGCCGGGCGCGCCAATTTGTTTACCTCCGTGATGACGAAGACCGAGGTCTTTCACACACTCACAACGCAATGGGCTAGAGACGAATGCACGCGCTTCTTTCAACGGAGCAATGTGTCGTTCGTCGCTCAGGACGAACGCATCAGCGACAAGAGTAGCGAGATAAGGGAGTTCTACAGCGGCAAGAAGATCACTCTGGATGCGGGGGATTGCGTGCATCTTGCAACTGCCATCATCTATAAGGCCATGCGCGCGTGCTTCTTCGATCCGGACAGTCACGAGGTCTATCTCGCGTTCGCGCAGCACTGGGGCTTCACACCGCTGCCGACGCAGCCGCGCTCGCCGCAAGAAAACGGGAAGCAGGAGCGGAGCGGCGGCTACGTCAAAGGCAACGCGCTCAAAGGACGTACCTTCGACAGCCTCGACGCGCACAATGCGTTTCTGCGGCACTGGAATCGCGCCGTGGCCCGCCTGCGCATTCACGGGACGACCCGCCGCCAGGTCTGGACGCACTTCGTCGAGGTCGAGCAGCGGGCGCTGCAGCCCCTCGCCAGCGCCGCCTTTCCGTTCTTCACCGCGGGCGAGCGGACCGTCCACACCGATGGCCACGTCGAAGTGGGGGGCGCGTTCTACCCCGTACCGCTCGTCTTCCTCGGCCAGCGGCTCCGCGTGCAGTGGGATACGCACCTCGTGCGCGTCTTCCACGTGGACACGCTCGTGGTGGTGCACGCGCGCGTCCCGGCCGGTGTGTTTGCACCACGTGCGGGTGAGGCCGAGGCCTCCACGCGGCAGCAGGCATTTGTCGATCGGCTCGTCGGCCAGTGCGAGCGCGATGACTGGCAAGAGCTATCGCCTCCGCCAACGTGCGAGTACGACCGACGACTGAGGCCGTGGACGCTGCCGGCGCCGTGGACGCTCAGGACGCGCCCACCGCGCCTTGGAAATCGCTGCCGCGATTCCCACAAGCGTCCACCGCCATCGCTGTTTCCGGCAGGGATCGAAGACGAAGAACGTCCCGCGCTTGCACGCGGGCGAGGAGTCAGACGATACTCGGACCGCCTACCTCGTGGCCGCTTTTCAAACGTTCCTCAGTGGCCGCATTCGAACGTTCGGTGACACGCTGGCGAGCCGACGACTCATGACGGCTTGTCGTTTGACGACCGCCGAAGGCCGCACCATAGTTCGGCTCCGACGTTCGGTTGAACTCGCCGCACCGCATTCAGTGCAACGCTGGCCCCGGTGGAGTTCCATGCCGCACGACCGGCAGACGTGCGGGGGCTCTATCGGTTTCTCGGGTTCCCTCGGCGGTAAGCCTTTCGCTTCTCGCCGGTGTCGCTGCGTCAAAAGAGTCGGCGGTCCCAAACGGCGCGAGTGACGGATCGATGTTGACAAACTTCTTGCAACCCACTCAGCAACGGGAGCAACGCGCTGCGCCCACGTTGAACTCGTTTCCGCGAGGTGACTGGCGAAGGACGCCATGAGCCGACAGTTGCCGTTACGTTGCTCACAAAACCACTCGCGCCGCAACGGTTCACGACGCAACCAGTCCAACACGTACGCATCGACTTCCGGCCGCAGTGGCTCCATCAGATCGCATGCGAGGCTGTCGCGTGACGACGTATCGGCATGCAGAAATGCAAAACCAGGATCGAGCCCAAGCGCCGCGGCCGCAAGGCGTGCTTCAGATTCGAGTAAGGCATACAGATAGTTCAACATTGCGTTCGGCGGATTGACCGACAGTCGCGGCGAATTTGAGTCAACAGGCCGCCGGCTGCGTAGATTCTGACGACGCTTGAAGGGTTGTCCATTGCACGAACGAGCGTTCGGCGCGCCTCATCAGTGCCGATTGCCGCCAACGCACGCGTCACAGCAAAAGTCAGTTCCGAGTCAGGGCGCAAGGCCAACATCGCGTCCAGCGCCGGCACTGCCTCTGCGTCCTCGACAGTCGCGAGCGTACCGACTGCGCTGAGATATTTAGGGTCGTAAATCTGCTGAGATCCGATTCGTGCGATATCTTCGACGGTTTTGGGCAGTAGCGAACGCGCTACCCTCGCCGTTCGAATGACATCCCCAGACTTGCTCAAGAAACTCAGAGCAAGGTTGCGCGTGGCGGGGTCCGCGGCAAGCCGCTCCAGGACTTCAAGGCTCGCCGAGTCCGAGCCGAGCGCGAGCAGACGTTCGGCAGCCCTCAATCTGATGCCGGACTCACGGTCGACGAGTCCGGCCCGCATCAATCCTGTGTCGGTGTCCCGAATGGCGAGCAGGCCGTGAAACGCCCAGTACCTGACGTCGGAAGGCGAATCTCCCCGCCAGATCTCATTCCATACGTCGAACATCGACGGACTGGCAAACGACCTCATGGCCATCGCTGCGTCCAATCGCACGCGTTGTTCCTTGTCCCGGAGGGCCGCGGCCAGAGGCGCCAGATATTCGGGCCGTCCCAGCGCGTGCAACGCCGCCATCGCATAGTGGCGCGACACAATCGTGCCGAACCTGGGATCAGGCGCCCCCGCGATACGGAGCAACTCATCGAGAGCCGCGGCATCACCGAGTCTCGCGAGGATCAGCGCGGCGAAGGAACGCACATTCTGGTTGCTGTCGATGAGTGCGTTGCGGAGGACCGGTTCGGGGCGGAGCCGACGCAGTGCTGCCAGGTTCCCGGTTGATTCGGGAAACTCGCTCGATAGCATCCACTCGATGCAGCGGATGACCGGTTCACGACCCCGCTCGCCAACTGTTGGAACAGCCTGCACAAGCATCTCCAGGGACATCGATCCGAGCAGTTGTGCGGAACTGATCGCGTATTCGATTGTGTCGGCATCCCCGCGCATGATCTCGGTCCGAAGAAGCGGGAGCACACGGCTATCCCGGATCCACCTCAAATGCTGAATCGCTGCCCGACGTACTTCCAGATCGGAAGCCCGAAGCGCTTCAGCGATCAGCGAGATGTACGTGACATCGCCCGGGAACAGTGACCCGACGGCAAGACTTCGCAGAGGGTGGGACGTGCTTCGCGCAATGTCTTCGATCAACCGTCGGGCGGGCGGTGTGTTGGCCACGCCGAGCGAGCGAATTGCGGCAACCTGATCAGCACGCACTGTTGACGCGACAGCGTCCGTGAGAAGAGCCCAGGCTCTCGTCGCGGCTACAGCCGGATTGGATGGATCGGGATTCTGCTGTCCGTGTGCCGCGGACAGGCTGAGCAGAACCAGGACCACTGACGCTGTTCGTATAGACATCTCGCGTCTCCAGCTCTCCCACAAAAATCGGCGCCAACCCGGTCCCGTGTCGCCTCGTCAAACGGTGACATGAGACGGCTGGCGACTCGCGTCCTCGCGGTCACGCTTCTCGCTGCCGGCCTGGCTGGACAACCAAACGCGACCACGTTCGTCATTCGAAACGTCCGCGTCTTCGATGGCGAGCGCGCGCGTGACAATCAGACGGTCATCATCAGCGACGACAAGAGTACCGCTGTCGGCGGCTCCGTGCTTGCCGTGCCGCCAGGCGCGCAGGAAATCGCTGGCGACGGACGCACGCTGTGGCCGGGGCTGATCGACTAGCTCGGCGTGCGCGTCGCTCGCACTTGTGCGCCTCAAACGCGCGCGCGCGCCGGGGGGGTGTTATTTTCGCGATCGCTATCACCTATCCCGTCAAGTTCAGGCGGGGAATAGGCCAACGCCGCTTGCATTTCTCCCGTCAAAGGGACGACAGGAGAACCTCCTGATGAGATTCCATTGTTGCCTAGCTGGCCTGCTTCTGGCTGCGGCGCCCGTCGCCACTCAGAACGCCCCGCGGTTCGACATAGCTTCGATCCGAGCGACTGAGCCGAACAGCAACGCTCAAGGGTCGATCCTCGGAGTCCGAATCTCCGGGACACAGGTCCGTTGGGGCGGCATGTCGCTGAAGGACTATATCGGCATTGCCTACGCGCTCGATCCGCCGCAGGTCATCGCCCCCGACTGGACGCGCGACACGCGGTTCGAGATTGTCGCCAATCTGCCGCCCGACGCGAGGCGCGAGCAGATCCCGCTAATGCTCCGCGCAGTGCTGGCTGAGCGCTTTCAGTTGAAAGCGCATGAGGAGTTGCGCCAGTTTCCTATCTACGCCTTGACCGTCGGAAAGGGCGAACTGAAGATCAAGCGTACGCCTCTCGATCCGAACGCTCCACCGCCACCGGTCACCGAGACGACGGGCAGCGGCGCGAACAATGCGGTCGTCATCGCCATGGGCGCCGGGACCTGGACTCTCGCCAATAACAAGCTGGAGGTGAAGAACCTAACGATGGCGGACGTGGCACTCGGGCTGACGCGATTCAGCGAGCGGAAGACGCTCGACATGACCGGCATCACCGATCGCGTGGACTTCACGCTTGATCTGTCGCAGGAGGATTTTGGGTTTGCGATGATGCGCGCCGCGTTCGACAACGGCTACGCTCTAGGGCCACAAGCACTGAAGGTGCTCGACTCGGCTCCATCGAATGTACTCGGTCAGTACATCGCCAAAACGGGCCTCGTTCTGGAGCAACGCAGCGCCCCGCTTCCCGTCATCGTCGTTGATTCAGTGTCAAAGACGCCAACCGAGAATTGAGCAGCGAGGGCTGTCGGGATTCAGGTAATCGGGGAGTGCGATTCCGCTCGCGCTAGCTCGGCGTGCGCGTCGCGAGCGTTCGCGCGCAGGCGGATTCGCGCGGCGCGCGCACGGTCGACCTAAGACACGCGCCGTTTTACGCCAGAACTCGACGCGCGGGTGCGCCATGGGGAGTGCGATTTCGCGCGCACTCCCCGCGCGTGTGCATGCGCGCGTTTCTGGCGCAAATCAGCGCGGGTTGACGTGCGCCGTCCACCGCGGGTCTGCGAATTGACGTGCGCGTGAATGCATGGCAAGCGAAGGCCGAGCTAGCCCCGAGACAATCGCACTCCTGCTCTCCCTTCGCCGTAACTTGACATGCGCTACAAATGTAGCTATAAGCTACGCTTGTAACATGGCTAAGAAAACGAGGAAAGGCTCACTCGATGCACTGTCCCGTCGCGAGCGCGAAATCATTCACGCAATCTTCGCTACAGGGAATCGTGCGGCGTCCGAAGAAATCCGCGCGCGATTAACGAATCCTCCGACTTCGTCTGCGGTGCGCGCCATGCTGGCTCGCCTCGAAGCGAAGGGCGTTCTCCGCCACGAGGAACGGAACCTCCGCTACGTCTATTCGGTGACGACGTCGCCAACGGCAGCGCGGCATGCCGCGCTGCAACAGTACCTGTCAGTGTTCTTCGGCGGCTCGCGAGAGGAGTTGATGACAACACTCCTGACGCAGGAATCGTGGACCCGAGAAGAACTCGACGCCCTGCAGGCGCAAATTGATCGAGTGCGGAAAGAAGGGAGCCGATGATGGGCGAATTGTCATTGGCCGCGAAAGCCACTCTTATTCTTGCCGTGGCCTTGCTTGCCACGCGAGTCATTCGCCGTACCGCCGCGTCAACGCGTGCACTAATCTTGACGTCGGCATTTGGGGCGCTGCTGGCACTACCTGTAATGGAATTCGTATTGCCGGCGCAGTCCGTCGAAGTGCACGTCCCTCGAATTGCTCCCGGAGCTTACTCAACAGTCCCGGCGACACCATCAGAGTCAGCGTCGATATCGGGCTTGGGTGCTATGCGGATTAGGGCTTCTGCAACCGCACCGTCAGGACTCCCGCCCCTTGGGACGATTGTGCAGTTGGCGTGGGGAATCGGAATGCTGATCGTTCTGATTCGCTTGGGAATTGGGTTCGCCCGTATTCGCGCGCTCCGCAAGACCGGCGAGGTCTGGGCTGATTCAATGGCGATGGCGGTTTTGCAGCAATGGACTTCTCGCCGAGTGTATCTGTTTCTTCACGGCGGTCTCGCTTCGCCGATGACATGCGGGATCCTGCGTCCGGCAATTGGACTGCCGATTGAAGCACGTGACTGGCCCGCTCCGGAGCTTCGTCAAGCGCTCATCCACGAAGTCGAGCACATTCGCAGGGGCGACTGGATTGTGCAGGTGCTCGCGAAAGTCGCCGGCGGCCTCTATTGGTTCAATCCTCTGGTATGGGTCGCCGCACGACAGTTGCATCTTGAATGTGAACATGCGTGCGACGACGCCGTGGTGCGGGTCAGCGGGCGCACGTCGTATGCACAACAACTGGTCTCGATGGCGCGGCGACTTTCGGAGGGCGATTCGCGCCCTGCGCTCTCCATGGCGAATCGCCGCGATCTCGCGAAACGCGTGGACGCAGTGCTGAATCAGAAACGCCCACGTACCCAACTACGGCCCGCCGCTGTTGCCGCGACGTCGATTGCGGCCCTCCTCATCACTGCGGCGATTGCACCATGGCGTCCAGCAGCTGCTCAGTCTGGCAGGTCCGTCGAGGACGTACTCCCGATTCCTACCGGGTTAACAGGAAAGCGCTTCGAGGACGTCTCGATCCAATCCGGCGATTCGGCGCATGACGCTTCAGCAACGTTCGATTCGAAGACGGGTGCGTTCATCGCACGAAATACATCGCTGTTCTGGCTGATTTCACACGCGTACGCGTCCTTTCCTCAACTGGAGTTCATCGGTGGGGAACCATACGAGATCCATGATCAGCGCATTACAGGGGGCCCTGAGTGGATTCAGACCGACACATTCAACATCGACGCGAGAGCGACACTTCCGGTCACCGCAATGGACCTGCGCACGATGTTGCGGCAAATGCTTCGTGACTCATTCGATCTGGCCGTCCGCGTTGACACGCAAGAGACGTCTGCGTATCGGATCGTGCGGGTGGGCCGTGCCGGGACGTCCGCGCCAGGACTGCAGCCAGGCAATCACAGCTGCGGCGACCGGTGGAATATGGAAGGCGGCGGTCCTGGCCATATCGTGCGTCGTTGCATCACGATCGCAGCGTTTGCGGCGGACTTCACGCTGGCGGAAGTTCTCGGCCGCCCTGTCATCGACGGCACCGGCATAACCGGCGTGTTCAACGTGTCGCTCGTGCACGCGCCGACTGCCGACGAACTATCGACGATTTACAAGTTGTCGTCGTCGGATTTGCCCCGCGAGTTGTTTGCCCGACCATCCATCTTCACTGCGATGGAACAACAACTTGGCCTGCGGCTCGAATCAACGCGCGGAGCCGTTCATGTGCTGACAATCGAATCCGCTATTCGTCCGTCTCAGATTCCGTAATTACGAGCGCAGACTTTGGAGGTTGCAATGATCGACAGATGTCGTGTCGGCGGAGCGTGTCTCTTGTTGTTGTGTGCGGCGGCCGCGCGCGTAGACACGCAAACGTTGCAGACGTCATTCGATGGTGCTCCTCTCCTGGCTGCCGTCTCAATCCGACCGACCGCGTCGCCGGGGCCGATTCGGATTCGCGCCAATCCTGGAAGAGTGGACATCAATAGTGCCAGTTTGATCGATTTAATCCGGAATGCGTACGGCGAACCGACTCCGATTCCTCCGTACCGTATCTCCGGCGTCGCATCCTGGATGCAAGATGAACGGTTCGATATCCAAGCGACGACTCCCGAGGGCGCGGCACCGTTGAACCCACGGTCGACAATGCTGGCGCTGCGCAAGCTGCTCATCGAGCGGTTCCACCTGCGCACCAAGGTCGATACCGTCGACAGCGCAGTGTATGTGCTTTCGCGTCTTACGACAGCACCGAAAACCGCGGATCGCCTCAGACCAACGAAGGCGACCTGTGAAGCCACGCCTGGTTTGGCCAATCCAGTTGCACCATCATTGCCATGCGAGGCGATCCGCATCAAAGGAGGACAGCGATTTCAAATGGATGGGAGTGGCGTCACGATGGCGCAACTCGCAGGCCAGCTGTCGGCGATTCCTGCGATCGCTCGACCGGTGATCGATCGGAGCGGAATGGATGGCCGTTTTGACTTCACATTGGAATGGGTTCCACCGACCTCTTTAGCAAGCGGCAACAATGCGGGACAAGTCGATGTCGCACGAGACACGGGGCCATCGGTGTTTGCGGCGTTAGAGGAACAGTTCGGGCTCAGGCTTGAGTCGAGCCGTGCACCTGTCGAGATCCTCGTCATCGAATCCGCGGAGAAACCGAGCCCAAACTGATTCTTTCGTCGAATTACAGAAGTCCCAGCTTTTTCGCGAATCGGATTAGGAGTGCCCGGTGCCTTGCGTGTGGTTTTCGGCGTCCGCGTCGCGCGTCAATCAGAATGACCGCGGATTTGCCGGTGTCTCTATGCCACGCTTTCAGCGGAATCTGCTTCAGCGCGGGCACGACGGCGGTCGTGACGCGATATGCCGTGCCGCTGTACTGATCGAAAGCAGGTGACGGTTTGCATACCGGCCTCATTACGTCCATAGGCGTCGCCGTAACCGTCGTTGGCGTGTTGAACGCGCTGGGCCAGGCGTCACCTCAGGTCTGGGCTGACGCCAGTGAACGTTTCGTGTCCAGCAGGGGTGCCCAACGCATCGACTGAGAAACCGCCTCCGTCGCCGCAAATACCGGACTTCAAGGCAGCGCCGCCACCCTGCACCTTTCGGACAGTTGGCGCGGTGCTCCGCGACCGGCTCGGCGACGGTCAGGGGAAGTTGGGTGACTTGCTGGAGGGTGAGGGAACAATGGCCGCCCTCGCGGAATCTCTCCGGGCGTGGGTAGACCGTCCGGTCGTGGATAAGACTGGCCTCCCAGGTACGTACCGTGTCGTCATGAACTTCGAGGTTGGTAGTCGACCGACTTGAGCGCCCAACGGAGAACTGACGCCAACAAATCAAACGCTCGCCTCCCGCGTGCGCCAGGAGGCTGTGCGCGCCTGAACTTGCGGGATAGGTGATATCGCGCGCGAAATAGCACTCCTGCGAAAAAAGAATCCGTTCACCCACCCAACCAATCGCCGGTCGCCCCCGTCTATGACACTGTAGTAGTTATATCCACAGATTAGTAGATGACCAAGAAGCTTCCCAGGCTCTCCCGGCTCGACCTGCAGATCCTGGACGTCCTGTGGGCCCGCGGCCAGGCGTCGGTTCGCGAAATCCAGGAGGGTTTTCCCGCGCCCCGTCCCGCGTACACCACCGTGCAGACCACGGTGTATCGACTCGAGGCCAAGGGAGCGCTCCGCCGGACGCGAAAGATCGGCAACGCGCACATTTTCGAGCCGCTTGTCGCGCGTGACGTCGCTCGTCACCGCCTGCTCGACACCATCCTCAGCTTCTTCGGCGGCCGCGCGCAGCCGATGATGCAGCAGCTGGCTGAGGCGGGAAAGCTGACGCTGGACGACGTCCGCGATCTGGAGAAGGCGATCCGGAAGCGAAAGGCGCAGGAGGAAACGGAAAGGACGCGGAAGAAATGATGGCCGACGTCTTCAACCACCTGTGGCAATCGACGCTATTTGCCGCCACGGTCACGCTCCTGGCCCTCGCGTTTCGCCACAATCGCGCGCGGCTCCGCTACGGCCTGTGGCTCGCCGCCTCGGTCAAGTTCCTCGTGCCGTTTGCGGCATTGGCGGCCGTCGGGAGCCTCGCTCACTGGCAGCAGGCGCCGGCACCGA
Organism: Vicinamibacterales bacterium; assembly: GCA_050742535.1. Taxonomy (GTDB): domain Bacteria; phylum Acidobacteriota; class Vicinamibacteria; order Vicinamibacterales; family UBA2999; genus Gp6-AA40. The sequence continues at coordinate 9,907 of JBOGIQ010000075.1, forward strand.
TCAGATCAGTCGTGGCGTCGCCGGCAGCCCGCGACTTCAACGCGCCGTTCGACGCGACGTGGCTCGACCAGACGACGATGGCCGCGGCAACGGTGCAGCCGCAGTGGATCACGCTGGTGCTCGTCGGCGTCTGGCTCTGCGGATGTGCGGCAATCCTGCTGCGGCGCGTGCGCCAGTGGCGCGAGGTCCGTGCCGCTGTTCGCGCCAGCACGCCGTTCACGGGCGCGGCGCCCCGCCTTCGCCAAGGCTTTGGCGGGCAAGCCGTGGCAGCCGGCATTGAAATCCGCACCGCGCCCACGGTGCTCGAACCAGGCGTCGTCGGTCTCCGGCGCCCGGTGATCCTTCTGCCCGAGGGGATCGATTCGTACCTCACCGCCGATCAGTTCGCCGCGGTGGTCGCGCACGAGGTCTGCCACGTGCGGCGTCGCGACAACTTGACCGCGGCAATCCACATGGCGGTCGAAGCGGTCTTCTGGTTCCACCCGATGGTGTGGTGGATCGGCGCGCGTCTTGTGGCCACCCGCGAGCAGGCCTGCGACGAGCACGTGATCGCCGAAACGGCGGAACCGATCGCCTACGCCGAAGGCATCGCCGGCGTCTGCCGGCGCTACGTGGAAACGCCGCTGATGAGCGTGGCCGGTGTCGGCGGCGCGGACATCAAGGCCCGGATCGATGCGATTCTCGCCAATCGGATCGGCCTGCGCCTGACGCTGCCGAAGCGCCTCGTGCTGGCGGCGGTGGCCGCACTATCGCTGACCGTCCCCATCGTCACGGGCGCGATCGAGGCGGCGGCGTTCGCTGCCGGCCAGCAGCAAGTGGTACCGCCCGGTGGCACTCGGATCGATCCGCAGCTTCGTTTCGAGGTGGCGTCGGTCAAACCGGTCGCCGGTACCAGTGGCACATTCGGCAGGTTCCTCCCGATACTTCCGCGATTCGAGTACACCGACTTGCCCATCGGATGGTTCCTTCGAACGGCACTGGATAAGCCGGACTACCGGATGATCGGCGCTCCCGGTTGGGTTGACACCGAGCGGTACACGGTCATGGCGAAGGCGCCGGATGGCACGCCGCCGGCAGCGTTGGCGACGTTGATGCTGAACCTCCTCAAGGATCGGTTCCAGCTCGCCACGCATCTCGAGACGCGTGAGCTCCCAATCTTCAATCTCGTCATGGCGCGGACGGACAGGCAGCTTGGGCCGGCCATCAAGGCGTCGCCCGCCGATTGCGCGAAGACCATCGCCGAAAGAGAGGCCGCGCTGCAGGCGGCTGCCGCCGGGCGCGGGGCCCCGCCGCCGATACCGCGGCCTGGCGATATCAACGCTCCGCCACAGTGCGGCTTTGGCCGTTTGCTGACTGGCAATGTGGCCGTCAGCGGTCGCACCATCACGCAGTTCGCCACGACGCTGTCGGAGTGGATGGGCCGCCCCGTAATCGACAAGACCGGATTGACCGGCCTCTACGAATTCACGCTCAAGTTTTCACCCGAGGGCATCCGTGCGGCAGGCCCGATGGGACCAACGTTGACGCTGCTTCAGGGGCAGGGCCAATCGCCACCAGCCGATCCCAATGCGCCCAGCCTTTCCGCGGCGCTGGAGGAGCAGCTCGGGCTCAAGCTCGAAAGCGCGCGCGGTCCGGTAGAAGTCGTCGTGATCGACAGGCTCGAACGGCCAACGCCCGACTAGACGAGGAAGAAATGATCGCCGACATCTTCAACCACCTCTGGCAATCGACGATGTTTGCCGCCGCCGTTGCGCTGCTGGCCTTCGCGTTCCGCCACAATCGCGCGCGGCTCCGCTACGGCCTGTGGCTCGCCGCCTCGATCAAGTTCCTCGTCCCGTTTGCGGCATTGGCGGCCGTCGGGAGCCTCGCTCAATGGCAGCAGGCGCCTGCACCGATCAGATCAGTCGTGGCGTCGCCGGCAGCCCGCGACTTCAACGCGCCGTTCGACGCGATGTGGCTCGACCCGGCGACGATGGTCACGGCAGCGGCACAACCGCAGTGGATAACGCCGTTGCTCGTCGGCGTCTGGCTCTGCGGATGTGCGGCGATCCTGCTGCGGCGCGTGCGCCAGTGGCGCGAGGTCCGTGCCGCTGTTCGCGCCAGCACGCCGTTCGCTTCCGCGCCGCCCCGCCTTCGCCAAGGCTACGGCGGGCCAGCCGTGGCCGCCGGCATTGAAATCCGCACCGCGCCCACGGTGCTCGAACCAGGCGTCGTCGGTCTGCGGCGCCCGGTGATCCTTCTGCCCGAGGGGATCGACAGTTACCTGACCGCTGACCAGTTCGCCGCGGTTGTCGCACACGAGGTCTGCCATGTACGGCGTCGCGACAACCTCACCGCGGTGATCCACATGCTGGTCGAAGCGGTCTTCTGGTTCCACCCGCTTGTGTGGTGGATCGGCGCGCGTCTTGTGGCCACCCGCGAGCAGGCCTGCGACGAGCATGTGATCGCCGAAACGGCGGAACCGATCGCCTACGCCGAGGGCATCGCCGGCGTCTGCCGGCGCTACGTGGAAACGCCGCTGATGAGCGTGGCCGGTGTCGGCGGCGCGGACATCAAGGCCCGGATCGATGCGATTCTCGCCAATCGGATCGGGTTGCGCCTGACGCTGCCGAAGCGGCTCGTGCTGGCGACTGCAGCGGTGGTGGCGTTCGTCGGCCCTCTCGCCGCGGGCGCGATCAACCGGGCACATCTGACCGCCGAGCGGGCGCAAGGCGTTACAGCCGGCCGGCCGCTTGTCGATCCGGAGGCGCGCTTCGAGGTGGTGTCGATCAAGCGGTTCGACCCATCCGGAGGCACGGCGCCGCGGATCTCGATGACGCCAGGCCGCTACGACGTCGCCGGTATACCGTTGTCGCTGGTGGTCGGGCAGGCATTGGGATCTCCGGTGGACCGCATGTTCGGCCTGCCGGACTGGGTCAACACCGAGTTCTACGCGATTGCCGCCAAGGCTCCGGACGACCCGCCGCCAGCCGCGATCGCGATGAACGTCATGCTCGCGAACCTGCTGAAGGATCGCTTCAACCTGGCGACGCACCGCGAAACGCGCCAACTCCCCGTCTACGACCTGGTGTTCGCGCGGACCGACAAACGTCTCGGCCCGGGGCTCGAGCCGGCTTCGCCGGAGTGCCAGTCGGCCCTGGCTGCGCGCCTCGAGGCGGTACAACGCGGAGCCGCCGTGGCGCCGCCGTTGGAGGCCAAGGGCTGCACATCAGCGCGAATCAATCCCGGCATGGTCGGTTTCGACGGCGTACCGATGTCCATGGTCGCCCAACACCTGACGCAGTCCGTGGGCCGTCCGGTCATCGACAAGACCGGTCTGACCGGCTACTACGACTACACGCTGCAGTGGACGCCGCAGCCAGGAAGTATCATGCCGTTCCAGCCGGCCGGAGGACCGCCCGCCGCGCCGCCGCCTGCCGCGGATCCCGACGGACCGAATCTCTTCACGGCGGTGCAGGAGCAGCTCGGCCTGAAGCTGGAGAGCACCCGCGGACCGGTGGAAGTGATCGTCATCGACCGCCTCGATAAACCGCGGCTGGATTAGTCTTCATGTGAAGAGACCCCTGGAGCCCTAACCGTTTGGATGCGGATACGTCGAAAGGCAGCATGAAGCGCATTCCGACGGTGGCGAGCATAGCTATTCCAGCAATCCTCTTGCTCCTGGCGTGGACTGTCATCACCCGATCGACCGTCGCTCGGTCTCCCCAGACCACCAGCAAACCTGGAGAGGATCGCTCGGACATGGTGCTGATCCCTGGAGGTGTCTTCGACATGGGCACGGAGCGTGGCCGTCTGCCTGCGATCGTTCAGTGGCTCAAGCGTTTGTATCCTGACAGGAATCCCACCGAGCAGGCCTTCGAAGACGAAACTCCTCGCCACTCTGTCGAGATTGATTCGTTCTACGTCGATCGACACGAAGTCACCAATGCCCGGTACCGCACGTTCGTTCGCGCTACCGGACACCGGGAACCGGAGGGTATGGCAATCGTCACGCGCGACGGCGAGTTCGTCACGGATTCGCGGTTTCGCCCGTGGTCGGATTCACATTTCAATCGGGATCAACAGCCAGTCGTGGCCGTGTCGCGCGACGACGCGCGGGAATTCTGCAGATGGGCAGGAAAACGCCTTCCGACCGAGGCCGAGTGGGAGAAAGCCGCCAGAGGAGGCTTGAACGGACAAGAGTTTTCCTGGGGCGACGACTGGCCGCCACCGGCAGGAGCGGGAAACTTTGCTGAAGTCTCGTTCAAGAAGGTGTTTGGGGAGGAGCGATTCGGCGCGTTTCCCGGGTACGACGACGGTTCGGTCTTTCCTGCAGACGTTGGAAGCTTCACGGCCAACGGCTACGGCATTTTCGACATGGCAGGCAACGTCTCGGAATGGGTCCAGGATGACTACAGGAGCGATTACTACTCCAACTCACCAACGCGCAATCCTGCGGGGCCTGGTAACGGTGGGGACGAAGGGAACGCAATAGCGCGAGGCGGCTCATGGTTCTACAAGTCGGCGCACGTTATCCGCGTCGCAAAACGGGAAGATGGCCCTCCCTCCTGGAAGGGGTTCGATCAGGGCTTTCGCTGCGCTGCGAGTAACAAATAACGGCGGAGTTACTGTCAGTCCGGGGTCGGACGATTCACGCTGTCGATCACGAGCACGTCCATCGCTGCCGTGTCCGGCTCGAGTTTCACGCCGAGCTGCTCCCGGATTGCAGTGACCAGGACAGGTTGCGCCTCCAGGTCCGCGAGCGCAGCAGCGTTGCCGGCGCCCTCCGGCGCGCGGGCGTTCCCTGCATTCCACTCGAGTGTGATGTCGAACTGCCCCGACAGCCCTGTCTTGTCCACGATAGGCCGTCCAGTAATGCGGGTCTCGAGACTGCCTACGAAGACTTCCCACTCCTGGCCGCTCGAGCGATAGCGGCCTTCACCCCACGAGGCAGAGCACCCGCTCAAATTTTCGGCAGGACGAGTGCAGTCCCGCTTTACGCGCTGCAGGGCTGGGCCGAGGGCTCCGTCGGCACGCGACATCATCAGCACATAGACCGGAATCGGACGGCGTTCTCGATGCACCCGCAGCGCAAATCGTTGCTCCAGCAGGTGCCGCATCATCGAATTGATGTCTCCCGGCTTGCGCGGCCCGGTCGTGGCGTTGATCTCATATCGCTGATCCTTGGCCCATTGCGGCGCTTCGACGATGCGGCTTTGCGGAATCTGATAGGCGAAGGCGACCGCCTCGATGACGCTGAAGGAGCCGCTGAAGCGCGTGGGCTGCGGACGGTAGCCCGAGCGAGTCGAGCCCGCGGGGAGTGGCTTGATCGAGGACACCTCGAACCTCGGCCCGTCGGCCTGCTGCGGCGCAGGAGCGTGCGCCGACAATACGGCGGCGCCACACACGAACGCGAGGATGAATGCTGAGCGAGTCATCGCGCGACCTTCCGTCCTGGAATATAGCTTCTTCGGCGCGGATCTCCTGAAGCCGATCTGACTCGCTTGACAAGTACTACTATATGATAGTAGATCAGTAGCCTGGATAGTAGATGGCCAGAAAACAACCAAAGCTCGCGCGACTGGAACTGCAGATTCTCGAAGTGCTATGGGGGCTTGGGAAGGCCTCGATACGGGAAATCCAGGAGAAGTTTCCTGAGCCCCGACCGGCGTACACGACGATTCAAACCACGGTCTACCGGCTTGAATCGAAAGGCGCCGTGCGCCGCGTGCGGAAGATCAGCAACGCGCACATCTTCGAGCCGCTCGTCGCCCGTGACCTCGCGCGCCACCGGCTGCTCGACGAGATTCTGAGCCTGTTCGGTGGACGAGCGCAGCCGATGATGGCTCAGCTTGCCGAAGCCGGGAAGTTGACGCGGGACGACGTGCGTGAGCTGGAGAAGACAATTACGCGAATCGAGCAGCAGCAGAAGGCGGAAAGGAAGCCGAAATGATCAGCGAGCTGGCCAACCATCTGTGGCAATCGACGCTGTTCGCAGTCGCGGTCGGAGTGCTGACATTGATGTGTCGACAGAATCACGCCAGCGTCCGCTACTGGCTCTGGTTCAGCGCCTCAATCAAGTTCTTCATTCCGTTCACGCTGCTGACGGCGCTGGGCGATCGACTGGGGTGGGCGTCGACGGCACCGCCGATCGCGGCGCCGGCCGTGTCGGCGACGCTCGCTCAGGTCAGCCGTCCGTTTGTCGGGGACCCGGTCGTGGAAGTGCTGTCCATGCAGGAAGCACCCAGCTTCGATTGGTTTGCTCTGGCCATTTTCGTCGTCTGGGTGACTGGAACCATCGCACTATCCGTCGTCCGGTTCCGCACGTGGCGGCAGATTCGAGCCGCCGTCCGCGCGAGCTCGCCCTGGACCGTTCCAGGTCTGCCGATGCCTGCAGGCATCGACGTGCGATCCGCTGCAGGTGTGATGGAGCCCGGTGTCGTGGGTGTCTGGCGTCCGGTACTCCTCGTGCCGTCTGGTATCGAAGACGACCTGACCCCGCAGCAGCTTGCATCCGTACTGACGCACGAGCTGTGTCACATCAGACGCCGCGACAACGTGACCGCGGCCATCCACATGATCGCGGAGGCGGTGTTCTGGTTTTACCCGGTGGTCTGGTGGATCGGATCGCGCCTTGTCGACGAGCGCGAGCGGGCGTGCGATCAGGAAGTGCTGCGCACATGCGCAGAACCGCGGACCTACGCCGAAGGCATCGTGAATGTCTGCAAGCGCTATGTCGAATCTCCGCTGACGTGCGTGTCCGGAGTGAGTGGTTCGAACGTGAAGAACCGGATCAGGGACATCATGACCAACCGCACCGCCGTGAAACTGAGTGTGGCCAAGAAAGCGGTTCTCGCTGGTGTTGCCGCGATAGCGATGATCGCACCCATCGTTGCCCAGTCTGTTCCGCTTCCGTCGTTCGAGGTGGCGTCGGTGAAGCCGACCTCCGCCGGCCCGGTGAGCCCCGGAGTTTTTGGCTGGGCCGGGTTGAGGTTCACGCCTGGCGGCGCCTTCGAGGCATACAACGTGACGCTCGGGTCGATCATCCGCCTCGCCTACGGGCTGAAGGATTTCCAGACGGTCGGCGCGCCGGAATGGGTCGACACCGATCGGTTCGACATCCAGGCGCGAGGGCCGCAAGGCGCCGCGGAGAAGGAAGCCCCACTGCGGCTCCAATCCCTTCTGGCCGAGCGGTTCGCACTGAAGGCGCACAGGGAGACGAGGAACGGTCAGCTCTATGCGCTCGTATTGGCGCGCGCGGATCGAGCGCTTGGTCCGCGACTGCGCCAATCTCAGGTCGCAAATGGAGGCCTCGGCGACGGCGGCCAGTGCACGCCACCGGGACCTCCAGGCCCCATCAACATGCGGCTCTGCGGAGTGACGATGGCGCGGCTGGTGGACTTCTACCTGCCAATGTTCGCCGGTCGCAGGATTGTCGATCGGACGGGCCTGACCGGAGGATTCGACCTGGCCCTCTATTTCGATAGCCGCCCAATTCCCGGCGTAGGCCTCGGGGGCGGCCTGCGGACGCCTCCGGGCGCCGACTCTCCGCCTGCTGATGTGGTGTCGATCTTCACCGCGCTCGAGGAACAGCTTGGGCTGAAGCTTGAGGCGCAGACGGGGTCAGTCGACGTGCTCGTCATCGATCACGTGGAGCGCCCGACGCCGAATTAGCCTTACGGACCTGCCTGCGTCACCGTAAGCGTCTGATCGGCGATTGTCAGCGTGCCGGTACGCACGGCGCCGGAATTCGCGGCGACGTCATAGGTCACATGGCCGCTGCCGTTACCGCCGGCGCCCGATGTAATCGTCAGCCAGGAGGCATGGCTCGTCGCGGTCCATGTGCACCCGCCGATCGTCGTGACGACCACGGTCTGCTGCGTGTATACGCCAGCGCCCACTTCCCGGAATGTCGGGCTGATCAAAGACGGGCAGGCCTGGTTCACCGTAAACGTCTGACCGCCGATCGTCGCCGTTCCGGTTCGCGCGCCACCGGTGTTCTGGGCAACGCTCAGCGTGACACTCCCGTTCCCGCTGCCGCTCGCGCCAGCCGTAATCGTGATGAAGAAGGCCTGGCTCGTCGCCCCCCACGGGCAGCCGGCTGCCGTTGACACCGCGACGTTGAGGTTGCCGCCTGTTGCAGTAACCGATCGACCAGTCGGATTGATGCTCACTGGACAGGGCGCGCCGGCCTGAGTCACTGTCAGGGCCGCACTGCCGACCGTCAGGCTGCCGACCCGTCCGGCCGAGGAAGTATTCGCGGCAACGTTGAAACCAACGGTTCCGTTCCCGCTGCCGCTGGCGGGGATGGTCAGCGTGATCCAGGGAACGCCGCTGCTGGCCGTCCACGCGCATCCCGCGTTCACCGCAACTGTTGCTGGTCCACCCGACGCTGCCACTGACATCGATGCCGGCTGGAGCGTAACCGTGCAGGCCGGCGAGCCTCCGGCCAACCCGGTCTGGACGATGGCGATCGACGCGTCGCCGACGGTGACCCTTCCCGTCCGTACCGCCCCGATATTGGGAGCAACGGTGAAGCTGACACTACCGCTGCCTGTCCCCGAACGCGCGATCACTATCCAGCTCACGTCGCTCGACGCGGTCCAGGCACAGCCGTCGAAACTCGTAATGGTGATCGTTCCCGTTCCGCCCGCGGCGGCAAACTGAGTGTTCGAAGCGCCGACGCCGAATTGGCATGTAAATGGCGCCTGTCGGATGATCGCGCGCTGATTGTTGACGACGATAACGCTCTCGCGCGCGGACGCGTTCGGATTCTGGCTGATCTGAAACCGCACCTCCGCGTTTCCCTGCCCTTGCGATGGGATCAGATTCGTAATCCAGATGGCTTCAGCAACAGCCTGCCAGGCACACTCGGGTTGTGTGGTCACCGTGATCGAACCCGCTCCGCCGCTCCCCGCGATCGAGTCTTCTGCAGCGATCAGCGTCACGGAACACTTCGGCGCGTCTGGACCCGTTACAGATTCAGAAGAGGTTGTTCCACAGGCTGAAGCGATCAGGACGGCGGGAATCAAAAGCCCGTGGAGTGAATCCCATAGGCAATGGCCGCGGCGTGCGCAATAGACCATGGGAGCTGCCCGAATTCAGCAAGCTTCAGGCCACTGAAGCCTGCCTTGTCTCCCTCTCCATGGATTTCCTTCAAGGCTCCATGAGACGCGTCTGGCGCGAGGCGCTCGTTCAGCGCTGAATCACGGCGATCGCCTGGCCGGCAACGATGACGAAGCCGAAGCGCGGCATGAGCCAACCGCTGCGCGGCGGTACGGAAACCGTCAGGGTGCCGGAACCGGTGCCAGTCGCGCCCGACGGGAACGTGATCCACTCGACGGTGCTCGTTGCGGTCCATTCACAGTCGGCCGGAGCGGTCACGGATATCGCCGCCGTCTGGCCTGCGCGGCCGACGATGAGCTGCGACGGCGAGCTTGTCGGCGTGCACACCGCGCCGCCCGCGCTCGCGGCGGCAATGCGGCTCACGACGCCGTTCAGCCCCACGACGTAGATCTCCCCGTCATCGTCTTCGCCGAAGGAGGAGATGCTGAGCGAGGTGTCGAGCGCCACCTGTTGCGCGGCGCCGTTCCACGTGAAGATCTCGCCGCTGCAGAAGTCGCCGTAGACGTACAGCCCTGCCGGAATCGAACCGCGCGAGCCGCGGTAGACGTAACCGCCGGTGATCGAGCAGCGCCCGCCCGTGTGGCCATAGTCGAAGACCGGAAAGAGGAAATTCGATGGCACGCACAGCGTACGGTCGGTGTTGGTGCAGGCCGAGCCTTCATACACGCGCCAGCCATAGTTGCCGCCGTGCTGGATCGGCGTGTTCACTTCCTCGCGGTCGCCTTGCCCGACGTCCGCGAGCCAGAGCTGGTTCGTCAGCCGGTCGAACGCGAAGCGCCACGGGTTGCGCAGACCGTAGGCGAAGACCTCGTCGCGCCCGTCGATCGATCCGAAGAACGGATTGGACAGTGGAATGGCGTAGGGCAGCGTTCCGCTCTGGCGGTCGACGTCGATGCGCAGCAGCTTGCCGAGCAGCACGTTCCTGTTTTGTGCGTTGTTCGGTGGATCGTTGGCGGAGCCGCCGTCGCCGACGCCGATGTAGAGATAGCCGTCCGGCCCGAACGCGAGCATGCCGCCGTTGTGGTTCGAAAACGACGGGTGCGGAATCGTGAGCAGCACGCGCTCGGTCGCGTCGGCGACCTGCGGGTTGGATGACGACGCCGCGTACTCGGCAATCACAATCGTGCCGTCGGCCGCGCGCGTGTAGGAGACGAAGAAGCGCCGGTTGGTCGAGTAGGACGGGTGAAACGCGAGGCCGAGCAGGCCCTGCTCGCCGCCGGAGCGCACCCGCGAGCGGATGTCGAGAAACAGCGAATGGGTGGCGCCGGCGATCGGCATGACGCGAATCGTGCCGGCCTGCTCCACGATGAACAGCCGGCGCGTGCCGTCGCGCGCTCCGGTGACGAAC
>JBOGIQ010000076.1:0-20351 GCA_050742535.1 Vicinamibacterales bacterium
AGTACGGTCCGTGCTTGGTGATGAACGCCGGCCATTTGGCGACCTGCCGGTGGCTGGCGAGGATGCCGCGATACGTCGTGCGCAGGTGTCCCTTCGTGATGCCCTGCGGGTGGCCGAGCAAGCTGCCGCTGACGCGCGAACGGAATGCCGTCCACATCGCGCGCTCGGCCGGCGTCAGCATCAGGCGGCGGCGCACGCCACGAAAAATCCGGCGGAGCAAACGCCCGAACCAGCCCGCCACGCGGCGGAAGAAGCCGCCAAGCCGGCCGAGGACGCTGCGCGCGCCGCTGGCGGCGGCGCTCGCAAAACGCGACGCCAACCCGCGCAGGAATCCGACCAGCCGGCCGAACAGCTGCGACAGCGTGCGGACCACCGCACCGAGTGCGCGACCGACGGCGCCGAGCGCGCTCGAGATCTGCCGGATGATGCCGACCGCGGCGCCGGCGCCGGCGGTGAAGTACGTGATCACCGCCTGCACGAGCACGCTGCCGGTAATTTTCCCGAGCATCTCGCCGATCGCATCGTCGGCGCTCTCGAAGATCTCCATCATCTGGTTGGCGAGACTCCCGCCCAGACTGTGCGCGCCGGCCAGCGCGCCTTCGATCGCGCAGCGGATCAGCTCGATGATGCGGCTCGGGTTCTCGAGCAGCTCGCCGAGGCCGCGGAGGATGTCGTCGATCCCGCCGAAGACACGGCCGGCAAGCTCGGCGCCGAAGCAACGGATCGACTCGATCAGCTCACAGAGTCTGAGGCCAAGGCTGCTGAGGAAGTTCTGCAGCAGCGTTGGCAGCTCGAAGATCGCCGCAATCGCCTGGAAGGGCGCGATGATGCCGTCCCACACGCCGAGCGCCAGGCCCTTCAGATAGCCGAACGCAAAGCTCGGACTCATGCCCGAGATGATTCGGGCCATCTTGTTCGAGACGTTCACCTTGCGCTGCAGCGAGAAGCTGAGGACCTTTTCCAGGAACCCGAGCGCGGCCGATTTGATGAGCGGCCACAGCAGGCCGAGCTGCGGCATCGGCGGCAGCGCTCGCAGCAGCCGGATCAGCAGGTCGAGGATGAAGTCGATGATCGGCCCCTTCAGGCACTCGGGAATCAACCGCCAGATCGTGCCGAGCAGGAAGCCGACGATGCCAAATGGGTTGACGACAATGGCGATGAGCTGCTTGAGGCCGTCGAGCACGATGCCGAGAAAGCGGATCAGCCGCTGCAGCAGCGAGCGCATGTTGCGCGACGCCCAGCGAAGGCCGCCGCGCGCCCAGTTGACGATGCGTTGGAACTGCTGGTGGGCGAACCGAATCACCCGCCCGAGCGGCGACAGGATGCCGGTCGCCGCTTCCGCGGCGACCGCCACGATTCCGGCAACGCGGCTGATGATGCCGAGCAGCCAGTCGGCGGCGTTGACGAGCGCCTGCCCGACCGATTCGGCGGCGTTCATCAGCGCCGGCAGGACCGTGTTGACCAGGAAATGGCGCGCGCGCGGAATCAGGTTGAGGTCGTTCCAGCGCTGTGCCAGCCAGTCCCACGCCTGACGCAACCGCGGCCAGAGCAGCATGACGCCCAGGATCTGGCCGCCAGGGACGATCATCAGCAGCACTCCGGCCACGTTGCGCAGCGGTCCAAGCACGGGGCGGATGACGCTGGAGATCGCCTCGCCGACGGCCGTCGCCTTGTCGCGAATCCAGTTCCAGATGCCGCCGCCTTCTTCCTCGCCCTCTTCGGCGCGCACGCCAAAGAACGCCTTGACCCGATCCCAGACTCGGCCGACGGCCGCGCGGACGCGACGGATGACTGCGCCGACGTCGCGCATGAAGCCGCGGAGGCTCTCCCAGATCCGCCCGCCGATGCCGCGCAGCAGGTCCATGATTGGCGCGCCGATCGACTGCCAGATGCTGCGGAAGAATCCGGTGACCTTGTCCGCGATGCTGCGAATCTTGTCGAACACGGGCTGCAGCGCGGTGCTGAAGAACTGGCGCACCTGCCGGGCCGCCGCGAGGATTCCGGAGCAGTCGCCCCGCGCGAGCTGGCCGGCAATGGCCGACATCCAGCCGACGGCCTGGCTGACGCGCGCGCCGAGGGCGTCGAAGTTGAAGATGCCGCGCAGCGGACCGAGCAGACCCTCGAACATCGCGCGCAGCCCGCGCTCGACCAGGTTGCGGATAAAGCCGGTGATGCCGTCGCGCTCGAGCAGGCGGGCGAAGTCGGGCCAGCGCTCGCGCACGAATCCGATCAGCGCCTCGCGCCCCATCTCGAGCAGATGCTCCCCGGCGTCGACGATGGCGCCGCCGACGGCGCGCGCGCCCGAGGCGACGGCGCGGCCCGCCGACCGGATCCCTGATCCCACGGCGCCCGCGGCACGCCGCGCGCGCCCGAGCAGATCGAGCTCCCAGCGCTGCGCCGAGGCAACCGGCGCAGCAGCGGCCGGACGGGCAGGCGCGACGGCACGGCCCGCTACCACCACTCCGGCAAAGCCCGGCCCGGCCAGTACCGGAGTGACCGTCGGTGCCGGCGCCGTTGTCGCCCGCGCCGCCCGAGGCGCGAACCCCTGCTGCACGACGTGGGTGACTTCGTGCGCGAGCAGCGCGACGTCGGACGGGCTCTCATGCGCCCCGAGCCAGATGTGATGGCGATGCGCGAGTGCCCGCGCGCCGATGCCGTGGACGCGATCGCGATCGAACGCGTGCGTGTGGACGCGTACGTGCCCGAGCGGCCGCTGCAGCGCAGCCTCGAGACGACGCCGCACCTCCGGCTCGAGCGGCCGTCCTGAATCGGCCGGACTCCAGTCGCGGGGATCGACGACCGGCAGCGCCGCCACGCGGTCGGGCCGCTTCTTCCGCGTGCGGACGGCGACAGGCGGCGCCACCCGCGGCGCAAATGTCTTGTGCCGCCGCTGCTGCGGAACCGCGCTCATTTGGTCCCGAGCGACGCGATGAACGCCGACATGCCCTCGCTGCCGTCGGCGAATCCTTCGCGCGCCAGCGGGTAGGCGGCGCCTGCCTTCCGATATTCGCTGCGGATTGCCTCTTCGAGGTGGCGCGTACCCACGGAGCCGCCGCCCTCCTCGAGGGCGAGCAGCGCGGCGTGCAGCGCCGCGTTGCGGAGCTGGCCGCCGGTCAGCTGGCAGAGCGACGCAATCCGCGTGAGGAACGCCGGCGATGCCTCGTGATCGGGTGGCAGGTGCAGATCGAGGATCTGCCACCGCTCCTCCGGCCGCGGCGGGAAGAACGGCACGACGACGTCCATTCGCCGCTGGAAGGCCGAATCGATGTTGTCGCCAAGGTTGGTCGTGACGACAACGATTCCCTGGTAGGTCTCGAGGCGCTGCAGCAGATAGTTCGTCTCGAGGTTGGCGTAGCGATCGTTGGCCGATCGCACCTCGGTGCGCGAGCCGAGCAGGGCGTCGCCCTCGTCGAGCAGCAGCACGACGTCGAGCGCTTCGGCACGCGACAGAATGCGGTGCAGATTCTTTTCCGTCTCGCCGATGTACTTGTTGATGACGGCGGCCAGATCGACGCGATAGACGTCGAGGTCGAGCGCCGCGCCAAGGATGCGTGCCGCCAGCGTCTTGCCCGTGCCGCTCGTGCCGGTGAAGAGCGCGCGAACGCCGCGGTTGGCGCTGGCGCCGAAGCCGCGCCCGAGCCGGTCGAGCAGCCGTTCGCGGTGGCGGCACCGCGCGTCGAGCTCGTCGAGCTTCAACCGCGTCGCCTCGCAGGCGATCAGATCGCGCCACGATCCGCGCGCCTCGAGCCGTTCGGCCAGCGTGTCGAGCAGCTGCCGGTTGAGCGCGCGCGTCGCCTCCTGCACGTCGCCCAGGCGCACCTCGTCGCGCCCGTCGAGCCCGGCGTGGGCGGCGGCCATCGCCGCCGCGCGGCGAATGAATCCGCCGGCGAGCTGGAACCGGTCGGCGATGGCCGGCAGATCGCGCACCGGCCGGCCGTCGAGTGCGCGCCGCCACGATTCCTGCCGCAGCTCGGCGCGCGGCGGCGACAGGACCAGCGTCACCGCGCCTTCGGCCGCCCGCTCGCCCAGGCCGCCCTCGAGTCCGAGGATCACGCCCTGTGGTCCGTGGTAGCCGCCGAGCGACGGCGGATCGGCGCTCTGTCCAGGCGACAGCTCGTAGGTGACAACCGGCAGCGACCGCGTCAGCGTGCACAACGGCCCGAGCAGCCGCGCACGCTCCTCGTCGTCCACCACCGCGCCGTCGAGCGCGATCATGTTCCGTCCCATTCCGCGGGCGACGGCGCCAAGCACCACCTCGGGCTCGGCACCCGGCCCGGAACGCACGACGGCAGTCCGTGCGCGCCCGTCGGCCAGCAGCGCCGGCAGCCGCTCGATGCGGGAAAGGAGATCCGGCGGCTGGATGAGATCGGCGGTGCGCGGCAGGTCGTCGATCGCCGTGTACCGGAACCAGCGTGCCGGACGGCTCCGGCCGCCGGCGGCGAGTTGGTCGCGCGCGGCGTCCCACAACAGCGACGGCACACGCAGCACCCACTCCGATCGCGGCGATTCGCGATCGGGCGTGACGAGATAGCCCTCGTCGAGCAGGCCGCGGCATATCGACCAGGCGTCGGCCTCGCCCGGAATTGGTCCGTCGCTCACCATCTGTCCGAGCAGCTCGAGGGTCGGCCGTCGGTACGACAGCGGCGCCAGCATGTCGGCGACCACGGTGCCGAAGCGTGAGTCCTCCTCCACCAGGCCCGCGGTCATGAACGCCAATCGGCCGACATAGCCGATGCCCGCGTGCGCGGCCAGATCCACGAGCGGTAATCGCCGTGAGCAGTGCGCTTCCCAGTCCGCGAGCGCCTCGCGCCACCAGTCAGCGGCGTCGCCCCAGGTGAGATCCTCGGGCATGTGTTCGCGCATCTCGTCGAAGTACTCGGCGAGAAACGGATAGCGTTCGAACGCCGCTTCCAGCGTGCCGCCGGCGGCCTCGTTGATCCGGCGCACGTGATTCAGCAGGTGGAAGATCGCGTCGTACAGACAGAGCACGAAATGGCCCGCCGGCGCCGGCGGCACTTCCGCAAACGCCGGAGTAGTGCCGGAAGGCGGCGCCACGGGCGGATCCGCGGTGATGGGCGTCATGTGAAATGGAAGTAGATGACGCGGCCGTACGCCGGCAGCCATCCGGGATCGCGATCGAGCCCGGCGCGCCGTGCACCAAGGTCCACTCGATCGAGACGGGTTACCAGGTCGACGTGGCTCGAGCTGACGTGCAGCTGGGCCGGCAGGAGCAGGATGTCCGCGATGCGCCGGTCGGAAGCACCGCCGCGGGTGAGCGGATCGATGCCGAGCGCGAGCAGCAGGCGCCGCCGCACGGCTGGTGCCATCGCCGCCGCCAGCCGGCCGATACGCTGAGGGCATCCCTTCGGCAGCTCAGGCAACGGTCTCCACGGGATCGACGATTCCGGGCGGCGTCGAAGCAACGGAGGTGGCGCGTCCCAACCCAGCACGCGAGACAGCTCACGGCGCACCGCGACCGCGCCGTCGCCGCGACACGCACGGTGGGCGACGAGATAGCCGCCGGTCGACCACACCCACACACGACCGCCGCGTTCCGCCCACGCGTATCGATCGCCAGCGTCCAGCAGCGACACCCAGTCGGCGGGAATGCGGTACGGCGGATCGATTCCGGTCCGGCGCGGTGTGCTCCACGCTGCGAGCCTCGGCAACAGCCGCCAGAGCGGATCGTCCGCGAACGATGCGTAACGGCGGCCGAGCAGCGCTCGCGCCAGCACGTCGAGCGTGCCCCACGGTCCGCCCGCCGACGCGAGCGCCCACTGCTCCTCGAACGCGGCGGGCAACCCAAGATTCTCGAGCGCGTGAACGAGGTAGAGCACGCCCCCGAGCCGGGTGTGCACGGTCTTGCCCGGAAACAGCGCCGCCGCGGCAGCGGCAGCCTCGTCAGCTGCGGCATCGGCGCTGCTCGCCTGCGCATCACGATCGCGCGCCTCGCGTTGCGCGTCCACCGCTGCTGCGTGCGCTCGGCCGGAATCAGGAGCGGCGGCGTCCCGGGCTCCACCCTCTGGCGATGGAGCCACGCGTCGTGCACGCCCGGGAGCGACATCGTCTGGAAGCAACGCCGGCGTGGCCGGCGACAGCGGCACATCGTTGGGAACCGACCCTGCCGGGGCGAGGTCGCGACGAACGTGCGGTGACGCGTTCACACGGGAATCGAACGGCGGCGCGGCAACTGTTGCCGCCGTAATGCCGTCGCGACGCTCAGTTCCCGGTCGCCGGCTGTCGACAGCGCCGCGCGACGCACCAGGCGGAGCACCGGGCACCTCGCGCCACGCTGGTGTCGGCGGTGTCGCTGCCGGCGCGGCGACGCGCTCGATCCACCAGCGCCTCCCTTGTGCCGCCGCTGCCGCGGAGCGCAATCGCGCTGGCGCTGCGTAAGTACCTAACGCGACGCCGAACAGACACCGCACTTCGTGCGCGATGCGCTCGGTGGCAAGCTCGGGTGGCAGCCACGGACACCACGGTGCGGTCGCGTCGATAGCGGCCACCGACGACTCGACCGGCACAAATGCTCGAACAGCCTGCCCGCCGGTGATTTCGTCGTCGTGGCGGCCGTCCATCGTCGCGGGCGGCACGGCAATGTCGTCCGGAATCTGGTGCGTGCGCGCGAGTGCGGCAACAACCGCCAACGCGCGCGAACGCCCGATCCGCGAGGCAACGGCGGCCGCCTGGCCCCACCGCGACGCGATCGTCAACGCGGCAGGCGTTTCGCGCGGCTGCGCGATCAGGGCGACGGCCGGATCTCGAACGCTCTGCTCGATCGCCGTCACGGGCAGGCCGAGCCGCGGCAGCACGCTACGCCACCACCAGCGGCCCGAGGCCTCACCGCGCGCGATGTCGCAGATGAGGCAGGCGATCATTTCCGCTTCGTCGGCAAACCTGACCGCCGCTGGCGTGCCGGTAATGCGCCCCATTCCATCCGGCCGCGCCGCGCGGCTGGCAGCAGCGGCGAGCGCCTGCCGAACCGCGGCTTCCCACTGCGGACTCGGCCGGATCCGTTCGCCGCCGAATCCCCCAGGCAGCGGATCGCTCACGCGCCGGACGATCAGCACTGCAGACGGCGGAAGCGCCGGCGGTATCAGATCCGCCGCCTGCAGTTCGCGTGCAGCGCGGAGCCGCAGTGCCGCCGAATCGGCTTCCGCGGACTGCAGCCGCAGCGTCGCAATCGCCAGGGTGCCCGGACCCATCACTCACCCGTTAGAAACGAACCCGCACCCCGCCCTCGAACGTCGAGAAGTTCGAGTTCGTCGGAGACGTGTTGACGGCGTGGAACAGGTAGACGCCTTCAACCCACACGCGCGGCGCCACGCGGAACTGCACGCCGCCGCCGACGTTCGTTCCCGGCTCCGTCACGGATCCGTCGAAGCGATACACGGCCAGTCCGGCCGTGGCGAACACGCGCGCCACCGACGGCCCGGTGTACGCCCGGACGTTGCCGCCGAAGTGGATGAGGTCTTCGTCCGGCCCCGCGGTGGTGCCGAAACGCTTGTAGCCGAATACCCCCTGCACCGCGACCGCGCTGGTGAACGCGTACTCGACGTCGACGTCGAGCGCGAAGCCCGGGTCGAACAACGTCGAGAAGCTGCCCTGCGGTACGCCCACACCGGCGCGGATGCCGATCGAGAACGGGCGTGGCTGGCGTGGCAACTGGGAAAGCGGTGCGTCGCGCAGCGTTTCACCACGGAACCGGATCGTCACGCGCGGGTCCACCCCGGGCGCAAGACCGCTGAGCGGAATAACGTACGACCCGCGCACGCCGGGGTTCGTGATTGCCCCGACAGTGGCTGCCGGGGTGACCTGCACCGAGAACATCGCACCCCAGCCGGGCCCGACCAGGTTCCCGAACGGATCACCGGGCGTGATGGTGATCTGCGCGGTCGTCCCGGTGCGCTGCACCTGCACGTCGCTGTCGTCCTCCGTGGGCCGGACCGGCACTTGTCGCTCGAGCCATTCGACGCGGCGGATCTGGCCCGTGCGCGGATCGTTCCAGTTCAACTCGACAACGAAACGGTAGCCACCGCCGACGGTCGTGTCGTCGAACTCGGCCTCGTACAGTCCCTGTCCGCGATCGGCCATGGTGAGGGTGCCGACTTCTTCAGGCTCGATCTGCTTGAGCAGCCCTTGACCCAGCGCATCGACCTTCGCCGTCACCGGCGACTGCGTCTGGGGGCCGTCGTTCTGCGGCGTACCGGTCGTCGGCGACGCGCTCAGGATGTTGCCGAGGTTTTCGCCCGGCCGCGCAGGCCGTACCCGCAGCGCGCCGCCTGGCAGGTTGGCGATCGGTCTTCCGTTGAACGCAACGATCGAGCGAATCTTCACTGGCAGACCAGTGCCTGCCGGTGCCGGCTGCACGCTCAAGTGGTAATCGAGCGCGCCTTCGACCGCGTAGGCGGACAGGTGATAGCGAATCGGGACTTGACCGTCCTTGGCGGCCAGCCGCGTCACGCTCGCTTCCCACTGCCCGACCGGGCTGCCGGACGGCGTGTCGACCGCAACCACCATGAACGTGTCGCGCTCGACGGACGCGACCGGCGGCACGACCATGCCGTTCGGGTTCCGGAGCTGGAGCGACAGCGCACGCGGGCTGCGCATGCCCTCCCACCCGAGCACGAAGATGAGTCGCCGCACGGAGGCGTCGGCAAACGGCTGCAGGGTGCCCGCAGCGGTCGTCGACAGCGGCTCCATCTTTCGCGCCATGAGCGACAGCGTGTTGCCCTTCAGCGCGCCAACAAGCTGGTCGACGAAGCCTATTTCGAGGGGCGGGCCGGTGGCCGCGATCGACGCGCGGCCCGCGGTCTCGTGCGCGATCTGCTCGAGCATGGCCGCGAAGGTCGTCCCGCCGACGCCGAGGCCGATCGTCAGGATGGGGCCTGGAAAATCCATGAGCCTCACGCCGCTCAATTGCAGCGGCGCCGGCAGCGCCGTCGCGCAGCCGGGCGAGTCCGCTTCACCCGCACCGACAATGCACGGCGCGGTGTTCTGCTCGCCGTCGGTGAAGACGACGAACACGGAGTCGTTCTGATCGCCGCCCGCCGCCAGCGCGTCCCACCGCTGCCGCGCCAGCGCGATGCCGCCACCGATCGAGGTGGCGCCACCCGGAGTGACCTGCGGCGCCGGCGGCAGCAGATGCGCGGAGATGATGTCGCCGACGCCCGCGTCGTCCCAGCCGGTGAGCAGGGCGCCGCGCTTCTTGAAGATGCTCGCGCCCTCCAAGATGCCGTCCTGCGCGGTGCTGTCGAAGAAAACGAGGCCGATACGATCGTCGGCGCTGCCTTCGACGCCGGCGGCGACCGCCTGCTTCCACACGCCCATGAACTGGCCGATCGCGCTCGTCAGCCGTTGGAACCGCGTCTCGCCGGCCGGCCCGTCGGGCAGCGCCCAACCCATGCTTCCCGACTTGTCCAGCACCAGGATCACGTCCAGCGGCAGGCGGCCATTAGGCGTGGCCGCACCGCCGCTGTTCTGCGTCATGAACGCCTTGTTGGCGCTGACGCGGCGGATCGCGGCGTCGCATTTCGGCGCCGGATTGGTCGGGGTCACCAGCTCCGGCACGCTGTAGCTGGCCATCCGGTAGCCGGTCGCGGCGACGGTGGTGATCGACACGGACACACTGCGATCGGCGACGCGCGTCGAGGTGCAGAAGTTCGGCGCGAACTCGCTGTTGAACTGCAGCAGCATCTCCAGGCGGGTCGCGCTGACCCACTTCACGGCGACGAGGTCACCCGCGCCGAAGACACCCGCCGCGTTGCAGGTCGCCGCGTTGGCGACGCAGGTCGTCGCCGGCGACACTCCCGCGCCGCCGTCGATCGCGACCTGCGGCGCCGGGCCGATCGCGGCCGAGTCGAACGCCACCTTCACGCGCGCGATCTGCGGCTGCGGGCCGGCGGCGGTATTCGGCCGGAACGGAACGGTCAATGTGAACGTCTGTTGCGCCGCGGCAACCGCCGGCCATCCGGCAACGACGAGCAGTGCGACAACGAAACAACGAAGAACGGACATGACTCCTCCTGCTGTGCCCACGCTACGGACGGATCGCGGTGAACCGGTCCGCCGGGTTTGCCGGATCCCATATCGCCTGGCCAATCGGGTTGGTGCCGTCGGTGACAATGACGACGATCGGCTTTTGAATCGTCGACAGGCTGGTCCCCGGCAGATCCGGAAGGTCGGGCACCGTGAAGACGATCTGCGTCGTCGTCGAGCTCACCACCGTGGCGTTGACCGGGTTCGTCGTCCCGATCCGGACCAGGTTGCGCGACTGGATGCTCGAGTAGTTCGTCCCCGCGATCGTGACGTTCTGATTGACGAACTGCGCCTTCGGGTTGATGTTCGTAATCGTCGGCTGCGGCACGGCGGACGGCGGATTGACCGTGATCGCGACGGTCGCCGCCGCGCTGCCTCCGACCGACACGGAAATCACGACGCCGGGCTTTGCCGGATCCGGTGGGTTCACGGGCGCTCCGGGAATTCCCGTCGGAACCACGACGCGCAGACGGCGGGTCGGATCGGCCGGGTCCGAGGTCACCGATGCCGCCGGCGTGCCGTCGAACGACACCGAGTTCTGCGACGTCGTCAGGCTGAAGTTGTTGCCGAAGATCACCAGCGTCTCGCCGACGCGGAACGACGACTGCGCAATGCCGCCGAGGTTCTCGGTGCGGGTGATCGTCGGCGGAGGCGGCGGCGTGGTGCTCCCGCTGCTGGAGGCGATGACAAGGTTCACCGGCGAGCCGACCGGCACGAACACTTGCGCCGACGGCGCCTGGCCAATCACCAGCCGGGTCGCGGAGCCGGGCGCGTTCGGATCGACGAGCGTGCCGGACGAGTCGAGCGTCGTCCCCAGCGCCAGGTTGACCGACGGCGCGGTAATCAGCGAACGCGCCTGCGACAGCGTGCGTCCGAACACGTCGGGCACCTGGACACCTGACGGCGGCGCCGTGGTTCCTCCGCTCAGCGCGTTCAGCTGATCGATCAGGGTGTTGATGAAGCTCGACCGGATGACCTCTCCGGGCTGCACGTGCGGAATCGGCGGCATCGTTGTCCTTCCTTCAGGCGAACACGCCTTCGTCGAACGCCAGCGAGGCGTTCGCGTAATCCCACTTCGAGACGTCGAACCGGGCGTGACCGTGGAACGGCATCTGCCCGTTCGCAAACACCAGGAATGCCGGCGGCACCGCGCCGCCGGCGTGAATCGCCTGCGAGTTCTCGCGCGTGGCGTAGAGCCAGAGCATCGTCGGCGCGTCGACGTCGAAGGCGGCGTAGCGGCGCGAGCCGTGCACGAGCGGCGGCAGCCGATCGCCTTCGAGGAACACCGGCGGGCGGTACACGATGTTCTGCAGGAACGTGAGGTAGTCCACGGCCTTGCCGGTGGCGCCGCCACCGACCGGCAGCACGCCGACCGGTGGCAGCCACCGGAAGTAGTCGGTGGCGCGGATCGTGGCCGGCGTCGAAGCCGCCTGCAACACGGACGCAAGTTGTTCCTGGAACTGGAACAGCACCGCGTCCGCCTCGGCGGGACGGCGCCCGCCGGAGAGCGTGGGCCATGACGCGGCGATCGATGCCGGCGCCAAGCGCCGGCGCACCGCCCAGTTGTCGACGAAGGCCAGGCCACCGACGCGCCAGTGCAACAACGCGATCGGCACGTCGCATTCCGTCAGCGTGCCCGCGTCGGTCATGTCATCGAGTACGCCGTAATCGGCAAGAGCCGCCTCCGTGCCGCCCGATGCCTCGGCCTCGCGCTCGAACGGATCGCGCGCGAAGCGCATCAACGGTTCCGTGCCGAGACAGAGATGCGCGATCACGTTGCGCAGGCGGGAAAGACCGGCGGCGCTGGTCGCACCGAGCAACCCGTTCTGGAGCTGCTGCCGGGTCATGGCCGATACACCGGTCACCGTCAGCGGATCGAACGGAAGGCGCCGGAATCGGACGCCTTCGATCGCCGAACGGCTTCCGCATCCGGCGCCAGCCGTCGGATCGGCAAGGCCGCTCGCCGGCGCACGTCCCTTGAATGCAGACGCCGGCGAGATCACGAGCACGTAGAAGCCTTCGCCGAGCCCCTCGACCTGCGTGGACGGCGGCTCGCAGGTCTTGAAGAGTCCGGTGGTCTCCGTCTCGGGTTGCGTCGTCCGCGCGAGGGCGACGATTTCGTCGGCCGGAAGCTCCAGCGTCTGGCCGTTGCCGTTAATGGCGAGGCCGGCCTGGACGCGGAGCAGCGGCGGGGTGGAAGCCGTGCCGGCCGACTCGATCGTCACCCACAGACCTGCAGCGATGCCGGGACCGAGTGCGCGGCCAAGCTGCCGCTGCCGCGCCCGGTGCGCCTCCTGGTCCTCGCGCAGCGCCGCGGCGGTGAGCAGACGGCCCTCGAAGTAATGCGGGTTCGAGACGCCGTTATCGAGGATCGGTTCGAGTAGCTGTCTCATGGCGATCCTCAGATGAGGTCCGCGCCCATCCACGCGGTGAGAGACAGCTCCTGCAGCGCGCGCGTGTGCAGCAGCCACGGGCGATCGACGTCGTCCACGGTGACCGGACCGTCTACCTGCAGTCCGGCGCCGCCGGCGATGATGCCGAGATCGAGCCGCGCCAGCAGCACGCACGGCTCGCCGCCGCCGGCACAGCCCGCCGCGCCCGCAGCCAGCTGCGGCCGCACGAACGAGATCCACTCGCGCCATGCCGCGAGAAACACCGCCGGCGCGTCGAGGGGATGCACCAGGAGCGGGCCGAACGGTGGCGACGAGACGACCGGCGGCGAGCCGGTCGCGACCAGATCGCCAAGCGACGGCAGGACCGCCGGCGATCCCACCGGCACGATCTTGCGGACCATCGCCGCGATGTCCTGCGGACTGAGGAACGGACCGCCGACGTCGGTCACGTCGATCAACCGGAGCAACGCGGCGAACAGACGGACGGCGGCTTCCTCGACGTGCTCGGGCCGCGTCGTCACCAGCTTCAACTCGAAGTCGTCGGCGAACCGTGAGGCGGCGGTCGCGTCCTCGGCAGTGCGGCACGGATCGCCGAGCACCGGCACGAGGTCGGTCGCGCATTCACGCCAGCACAGCACCACCCAGAGCGTCACGGACGATGGCGGAGACCCGACGGGCGGAGAGAACGCGGGCGATCCCGTCGCACCTCCGCCACCGGAGAGCTCGCTCTGGTGAGCGGTCAGCCAGGCGTCGAGATCGGCGCACTGCGCCTGGCGGACGCAGACCAGCTCGCCGCGCGGGACCGCCGCCAGACCGGGATCGACCAGCACCTCGGGGCGGCCCGACGCGTTGTCGCGCACGCGCACGCCGAGCCCGAGCATGGTGCCGTAGCCGTGCGCCGCCCGCTGGTGCAGGCGCGCACGCTCCATGAAATAGAGCTGGTCCTGCTGGAACTCCTCCGGTCCGAGGACGAGGCCGGCAAAGTGCCGTACCCGCTTGTGCGGATCCAGAGGTGCGGTATCAGGAGCGACAGTTCGAAAGTCGCAGCACATCGTGTGCGTCTCCTCAACCTCAAAGCCACGCGCTCATCCGAGCGGCGGCGGGAACCCTTCCCGATCGCGTCCGACCACGCGACGATCGCTGACGTCCCATGGATGCTCTCCACCGAGCAGGGACTGTCCGAGGTAGCCGGCGCCGAGAACGAGCGCAGTGAACCGGCTTCCTTCGCCCAGCGCGGTGTCATAGCCGACACGGGCGCCGCCCACGCGGAACAGCGCCCAATAGAGCTGCACGTCGAACGCGGCGTGCGCCGGACGCTCGCGCTCGACGACCGCGGCAACGGCTTCCCGCAGCCGCTGCCGCCGCTCGGGCAACGCGGACACGTCGATCGGCGCGAGCACGGTGAAGCGATGCGCGGCGGCGGGATCTCCCTCGGCAAACGCCTCGGACAGGCGCACGCCGAATGGACCGGATCGGGCCGCGCCGGCGCGCGGAACGCGATCGTCGTCAAACAAGCCGTCACCGTCCGGGCAGGGATCGAGCGCGAGCCGAACGGCGGCCAGCAGCCCGCGACGCGTGCCGCGGCGGCGATAGAGCTCCGCCGCGTGCGTGATGAACAGTCGGCGTCGCGCCTCGTCCCATCCGTTGTCGAAGGAGGCGCCCAGCCATTCGCCGAGCCAGGCGAGCCCCTCGCGCGGCGCGGTTGCCGGATCGAAGAGCACCTCCGCGGAGGCGATCCGTCCTTCGAGCTCGGTGAACAGTCCCTCGACGTTGGCCAGAAAACGGTCGGTGAACGACGCCGAGCTCGGGTCCTCGCGATAGACGTCCGGCAGATAGCGCAAGTACGAGAAGCGCGGATAGTGCACGCGCAGCGCGTGCAGCTTCGGACTCGATCGGCCGCTGCCACGCAGTGTCAGGCGCAGCTCGACGAACTGCCCGACGGCATCCTGGAACAGCAGCTCCCAGGTGCCGGCACCGGGCGGTGGCGTGGCGTGCATCGGCGCCGTCCATGCCAGCTCCGGCCCATTCGGCCGCAGCCGCAGCGCCGGCTCGCGTCGCCACGGCAGCGCTGGCAGATCGTCCTCGTCGTCGGCCGCGCGCGATTCGACCTCGACACGGTCACCGGGCGGAATGCAGGCGTCGAGCAGCAGCCGGTGCCAGACACAGCCCGGTTCCTTGCCGTCGAAGATCACGCGATCGAGCACGCCGCGCGTTGCGTAGCGGGGCCGCGGCAGCTCGGCGAGCGGCAGCCAGCCGTCGGCGAGGTCGTAATACGCTTCGCGATCGGCGCCGGAGACGAGCGCCTTCCCCGCCCAGCGCCGCATCGGGAAATACGCGGCGAGCGCCCTGATGTCGAGCACGGCGCTTTCGGGCGTACCGCGGATCCCGGTCGACAGCGCAAACCCGAAGCTCTGGTTGCCCGCGACGTCGGCGACGTACAGCGTCCCGGTCATCACGCCCGCGGGCGATGCCTCATCAGCCACAAACGCAACGTCGTGCCCGACGAGCGTCGCCGGACCTTCGAGGAGAATCGCGAGCGCGGCGGCGAGCGACGCCGGCGCGCTCAGCAGCTCACCGGCGGGTGCCGGCGGTGACCCGCCGGTCCAGCCGCACGTCGTCCATCGGTAAAGGCGCGTGTCGCCGGCGTCCGCGTCCGCTTCCATCACCAGCGCCGATCCGTCCGGCAGCGCGACGACGGCAACCGGATCGCCGGCGCCGGGAACCACCGGCGACGCGAAACTGATCGAAATGCCGCTCGGGAAGGTTCGCAGTGGCGGCACGCAGGCGGCCGTCGGCGCCACACCGACCGGGCGGAACGCGTCGGGGAGCGGTGCGGCCGCGATCTCGACTTCGTCGCCGGCGCGTACCACACGCAGATCGCGATCGAGCCGCCACAAACGGCCGACCCCGGCTGCCGGCCGATCGAGCACCCAGAGGCCTCCACCCGGCGTCGAGGCGAGGTCGAACGGTGCGAAGGGCACGACGTCCGGCCAGCGCAGCCACACCGGCGGCCCGCCACCGTGCAGGTCGAAGACGAGCAGGCCGGCGGGCGCGAGCGTGCCGACGACGAGGAAGTGACGCTCGGTGACCGCCAGCCCGCGCAGGAGAGGCAGTGTTGGCGGCGACGGCGGCGCGCAGGCCGCGAACGCTCCGGATGCCGGCGGTGGAGTGTCGGCGGCCACAAGTTGCGACACGGACCAGAATTCGGCGCTCGCCGCAGCGTCACGCGGTCGATACCGCACCGAGCGCCGATCCGCCGAGATCCAATAAAAGTGTCCGAACCGATCGCGCGCCGCGCCGCGACGGTGCTCAGGCGTGAACGGCGCCTCCGCGGGACGCGCTGGAAAGCGGAACAGTTGTGGCCGTAACCGGACGTGCGACGTTTTCGGATCCCAATCGACGCGTTCATCGACGGGCGGAGTCGCGTCCCCCAGGCGCGGCAGCCAGTCGCGCGCACCGAGCAGGAGATGCACGTGAGTGCCGTTGACGTCCACGTCAGCACTCCTCCGGAATCACAGGTACCGGAATCCGTCGTGTCTCGGGCGGGGCGCCAGTCGGCACCGCGCCGGCTACTTCGGATAACGGCACCGGGTCGCCGGCAACGACCGAAACGCCCGCGACACGTGGAAGCTGGACCCCTCCGAGCGACAGGTTGGCGATCGGCCCGCCGCTGATGTTGCCGAGGAGCAGTCCATTCACGCGCGCGATGCCCGGCACGCGTGCCACCGCCGCCAGCACCTCGCCGACATCGACGTCCTTGTCGAGCGGCCAGCCGCGTCCTTCGAATCCGCCGGCGAGCGGCGACAGGAAGCGACGAACTTCAATGCCGGCGCGCTCGATCACCGGACCCTGGTCCTGTCCGGGAACGACGTCCACGCCGACCGACACGATCAGGTCGCGGTACTCCGGTCCCGTCAGAAAGAGCTCGGTCGTGACCAGGCGCCGCGGCTCGAGGTGCCGGCACACCGCCTCGAGAAACAGGCGATCGGGTTCGGGGTTGTCGGGATGCGTGGCGTCGAAGAGCGGTACCAGCAGCAGCGTGACCACACCGGGCGCGACGCCGGCGCGCCGCGGGTGATACAGCGGCAGTACGTCGACGCGTCCGAGCTCCACGCCGGGCGTGGCCCACACGATCTCGCGGAAGTCTTCCTCCGTGACGAGCCGATCACGATGGCGGAGCCAGCGCGGGATACGGTGCTCGGCATCGGTCACGGACTCCGCATCGCTGCCTCCCCACGTCGGCGCGGGGTTGACGACCTGCATGCCGGCCGGAAGCGACGGACCGCGCGTGATCGCGCCGATCCCGACGACTCCCTGACGGCCGCCACCGTAGGCGTATGAGGCGACGATCGCCGAGCCGCGCGGCCAACGCATGCCGTGGAAGCCGTCGCCACATCGGATTTCGCCGGACTCCGGGTCCAGCGTGAACGCGCGCGACGATGCCGTCGCGACTGCGGGAACGGCGGTTCCGGCCAGGCGCGGAGCGGCCTGGGGGATCTCGGGTCCGGCGGCAAACAGATCGTCGACACGCTGCCACCGTTCGCCGTTCACGGCCAGGATCAGCGTGTCGGGAAGCACCGGCGTATGCGCCAGCACGACGCGCTGTCCCGGTTCGCCAGTACCGGCGGGAAGGCTCTCCGCCGCCACCCACGCCCGCTGCGTCACCTCGGAACCGTTGATCCAGATGCCGGAAAGCCGCGCCGCGCCCTGCGGTGTGCGGACGCGGATCCAGGTGATCAGCCGCTCGCCATCCTGCGACTCGGCGAGCGTCGGCGGCAACTCGCCAACACCGGGCTCGAGCGGATCGAGGTCTTCCCGCCACGCGAGCCGGTCCGCTCCCGGCAGGCGCAGTTCGACCGTTCCGGGATGCAGCGCGAGATCGGCGCTTGGCCGCGCGTCGAGCCGGTCGTACACGACGTCGGTGCCGACGAGCCGGGGCAAATCGAACGACAGACCGGCGCTGACGCCGGCGCCGGCCGCCCGCCGCGCCGGCATGGCACGGCTCGTCTCGTCGAGGGCGGGCAGGACGGCGAGCGTCAGCACCTGGTTCGCAATCACGGGACGGACGGCGTCGGGCGACTCGCCTTCCCGCGCGAGCAGCGCCAGCCACATCGCGCCGTCCGTTGTTTGCGCCGCGAGGTCGAGATGCGGCAGCGTCACTCCGGTCTCCGGCGGATTGAACGGGCGCGTCTCGTAGAAGTCGAGTCGCGCCCCGGCCTGCGTCAGATCGCCGTACAACCGCGTGTAGAGCCGCTCGACGTCCTGCTGCCGCGCCGCGTCGAGCGACGCTTTGTAATAGAGGCGGCCTTCGATCGGCAGCACCTGCAGTCCGTCACGCGTGCGGTACGGCACACGGCCGGCCGTCACCTCTGTTTCCCCGGGCAGGGTCGTCACCGTCAGCGGGCCCCGGCGCGTGCCGAACGTGACCAGGCCCTGCGCCGGCTGCGCCGGCAGCAACGGCACGTCAAGGAGCTGCAGGAACTTGCGGCGGTTGCGCTCCGGGATGAGGTCGGCGCGGTACGAGAGCGTCTCGGCGATGAAGGCAAATAGCTGGACGATCGTGACGCCGGGATCGGCGTCGTTGAGGTTCGTCCATTCGGGCGTATGCGACGGCACGCGCTCGAGTGCTTCGCGGACGAGTTGACGGTAGCTGAGGAGCGCGACAGGCGGAGGCGGCAGTGGCACGTCGTCTCCTCCTATCCGGCCAGTTGCACGCGCACGTCGGTGCGATCGGCGAGGCCGGTCGCGCGCAGGCGGTAGCGCACGGTGGCAATGGCGGCGCGCGGATCGTCGGCGTCGCTGGTGACGCGCACGGCTTCGAGCTCGATCCGCGGCTCCCACAGCGCGAGCGCCTGCGTGATCTGCTCCTGAATGAGCCGATGGGTCGTCGGCGTGTTCGGCTCGAAGAGATAACGGGTCAGCGCGCCGCCGAAATCCGGCAGCATGATCCGCTCGCGGCGATCGGTCGAGAGGATCACGCGGATCGACTCGCGCACGTTCTCGGCGCCGGCCGAATAGGCAAATCGTCCGTCGGCGTCGATGCGCGGCGGGAAGCTGATCCCGCGTCCAAGAAGCGTGGCTTCGCTCTGCGCCATCACTCGCTCCTCACCGGGATCGGCAGGCAGATCTTGAAGAACGCGAGCCACCAGAAAACGATGTTCAGCAGGTAGAGGAAGATCATCAGGACGATGAACGCGCAGAGCGTGATGATCGGGATCGACAGCGAGCAGATCATCCCGATCGTCCAGCCCGGTTCGTCGTTGAGGTTGCCGTCCTCGATGTCCGTCACCTTCTTATTGCGGACGCGCTCGATCTGCTGGCGCAGCTTGCTCGACATCAGCACGGCGACGCCCTTCGGGAACTTGCGCAGCCCCTTCGGGCTGGTATCGAGCGGCATGCGGATGACGAGCGGCCGCGCCGGGGCGTCGGGATCGAAGAACGGCGCCAGGCGGAACGGCCGCGACGGCGCACTGACCAGCGGATCGTGGAACGGCACGCACAGCGGCCGCTCATAGGCGAAGCGAAGCCAGTACACGGCGCCCTCGACTTCGGCGGTTTCGGCGGCGCGCGCGCCCAACACCGGCGGACCACCGGAGAGCACCGGCAATGCCTGCGGCGGCGTGCCCAGCGCCACGAACACCGTTGCCTCGAACAACCCGCCATGAATCAGGTCGATCGCCGCCGTGCGCACCTGCTGCGCCGTGAACGACACCGGCACCGGCACCGCACCCGTGCCCGCACCCGTACCGAGCAGCGCCGGCCGGTGCGCTTCGGTACGGCGCAATGCGTCACGCCACGTACCGGATCCGGCGAAGCTCGCCGCGAGCGCATCGAAAACGGCCTCCTGCGGATCAGGCAAACCGGCGGAGCTCGACGCAACGACGGCATTCCAGACCGCCGGCAGCTCCGCTTTCAGGAAATCGATCAGATCGAGCGCCGCGAAGGCGAGCAGCTCGCGCATCTGCGGCGCGGCCGCGTCGAGCGCCGCCGCCGGCGCGCCGGACGGCGGCGAATCCAGCAGAGCGGTGAGCCCGGCAATCACGCGTGCCGCGAAGGTGGCGCGACGTGGATCGGACAGCGGCTCGAGCGGGTCCGGGTCGGTGCCGGTAACCGGCGGCGGCACCACGGCGTCCGCGGGCCGTGCGCCCTCGTAGATTTCGCGCGAGGCCACGGGCAGCATTCCGGCCCACAACCGCCGCGTGCGGCCGCTTTCGGTGGCCTGGATCGGGAACAGCGGCAGCCGCTCTTCCCCGGTCGCAAGTCCTGCCGCCACCGCCTGCCACACACCGGCCTTGCGATCGCCAATCCATGCCTGCTCGACGAAGGTCTCCGGATCGGTCGCGTCAAAGGTACGGTTCGGCTTGGGCACCAGCCGACGCAGCACCATCGACGTCCGCTCGCCCGCCGCCACGTCGACGCGACGATCCGGCAGGCCGACACGCCGGCAAACGAGGCTGGCCGCCGTCACATAGAAGCGGCCGTGTACTGGCTGATAGAGCCGAAGCGTCCGCACGAGTGACGGATCGCCAGCCGGCGCCCATCCAGCCGACGGCTGCTCCCACGTTTCCGGGCGGGCCACGCGATCGGCCACGCCGCCGTCGCCGCGCGCCATTAACCCGATCAGCTCCTCCATGAACGAGTCCGACTCGAACCGCAGCAGCGCCGGCTGGCGGAAGCGCACGCGTCCTCCCGGATCGTCCTGAGCCAGATCCCACAGCGGCGGCGCCGTCACCCATTCAAGGTCGTGTCGCATGGCTCACCAGATGTTCCCCGCACCGGGGGTGTACGACGCACTGACGACGGAGTTGGTAATCACCGTGTCTGCCTGCACGACGCCGCTGAACTTGCTCATCCCGGCGTTCACCGTCACCATGCCGGCCGACACTTCCACCGTCGACGCCTGCACCGTGAGCTTCGCGC
>JBOGIQ010000077.1:0-20247 GCA_050742535.1 Vicinamibacterales bacterium
GACCTCTAGTGTATCGGTTGTCGCGCCAGCGGCAGCGCCGAGTAGCTACGTCCGGAAGGGAGAAACGCTGAAGGCATCTAAGCGTGAAACCCTCCACGAGATGAGATCTCCCGAGTCGTAAGACTCCTAAAGGCTCCTGGTAGACGACCAGGTTGATAGGCCAGATGTGGAAGCGCAGCGATGCGTTGAGCTGACTGGTACTAATGAGCCGTGCGGCTTGACCATATTTATCTCTCAGGCGCAATATCGTGCGCATGAGACTTCTCTGTATCTGGCAGAACGGCTTGACGCCGTTCCGCCACATGCGGGTGGATCCGAGAAACAGAACTACCGTTTGCAGGGTATTCAGTTGCTTGCCCACCGTAGCCCAGCAAGGAACGCGACAGCGTTCCGGGAGAACAGCGCGAAGGTGGGGCTCTTTGAAATAGCTTGGGACGAACCGAGAGGGCGATGCAGCGCGGTGGAATACTGCGCTCCACCCTCCGGGACCCCAGGCAACAAGATCATTGGTGATTTTGGATTAGTGATTAGTGATAGGAGACGTTGCGAATGACAACGCTGCCAATCACAGATCGCAGATCACAGATCATCAATGAATAAGTTTCCCGGTGGTCATAGGGGCAGGGTCACACCCGTTCCCATTCCGAACACGGAAGTTAAGCCTGCCACCGCCGATGGTACTGCATGCGCAGGTGTGTGGGAGAGTAGGTCACTGCCGGGATTAATTACGCAAAAGGCTGCTTCAGCAATTGAAGCAGCCTTTTTCTTTGTACGCATGAGGAGCGTCGCCAAGCCGTTCCGGTAGACCTGAGGAACGGCACCAAGCCGTTCCGGTAGACCTGAGGAACGGCACCAAGCCGTTCCGGTAGACAGGGTCGCCTGTGCGACACTCCTCTATCGAAATGAAAACGGCCGTCCTGTCCGGCTGGGCCCGGGTCCCGGTGGTCCCCGGTGTCGAAATCCGCTCGGAGAACCTCGAGCAGCTCACCCGAAACCTGCCGCTCGCGCGCGGTCTCGGCCGGGCGTATGGCGATGCGGCGCTGCCCGCGCCAGGCGATCTGAAGATAGCTGGAACGAGCCTGGCCGATCGGATCCTCGCGTTCGATCAGGAGACGGGCCTGCTTACCGCCGAAGCGGGCCTGTCGCTCGATCACATCTGCCGCGTGTTTCTGCCGCGCGGCTTCTTCACGCCCGTAACCCCGGGAACGAGGTTCGTGACCGTCGGCGGGATGGTTGCCGCGGATGTCCACGGCAAGAACCATCACCGCGATGGGTGCTTCGGCGAGCACATCGTATCGCTCAAGGTTCGTGTCGGCGACGGGCGCATCGTCGCGTGCTCCACGACGGAAAACCACGACCTGTTCCGCGCCACGATTGGCGGCATGGGACTCACGGGTCCAATCCTCGAAGCGACCTTCCGGCTGGCGAAAGTGCCGTCGCCCTGGATCTATGAGGAACGGCGCCGGATCGCGGGCGTGGACGAGTTCGTCGACGCCCTGAAGGCGGCCGCGCCGAGCTGGCCGATGACGGTCGGATGGATCGATGGCCTGACGCGCGGTCCCGCGATGGGGCGCGGCGTGCTCTTCTGCGGGCGGTGGGCGGAAGCCGGAGAAGCGCCTCGCCACCACCCGCCGCCGCTGAGCGAGATATCGCTGCCCGTGGACTTCCCGGAAAGCGTGCTGTCGCCCTTCACCCTCCGCCTGTTCAACTCGGTGACCTACCGTCGGTATTCCGCCACTCGCCACAGCGGCATCGTCCACCCGTACACGTACTTCTATCCGCTCGATCGGATCGCGCACTGGACGCGGATGTACGGCCGGCGTGGATTCACGCAATACCAGTGTGTGTTGCCCCATGCCGCTGGCCGGGAGGCCGTGCACGAGTGTTTCGACCTGCTCACACGCAGCGGCGGCGCGTTTCTGGGCGTCATCAAGGACTGCGGGCCGGAAGGAATCGGGATGTTGTCGTTCCCGATGCCCGGGATCTCCCTCGCGCTGGATATCCCGATGGGGGACACGACGCAAGCGCTGATCGATTCGATGAACGAGCTCGTCATCAAGGCGGACGGCCGAATCTATCTGGCGAAGGACGCGCTGACGCGGGCCGAGCACTTTCGGGCAATGGAGCCGCGACTCGACGCATTCCTCGCTGTCCGGCAGCGATATGACCCTGCCCGGCGGATTCGGAGCGCCCAATCCGTCCGTCTGTTTGGCTGGTGACCGTGAGACGAGTGGTCATACTCGGCGCGACGAAAGGAATGGGTCGCGCGCTGGTGCGAAAAATGGCCGAACGCGGAGACCGCGTCTTTCTGCTCGGACGCAACGAAGAAGACTTGCGGACCAGCTCGGCTGACATCGAAGCGCGCGCCGCCGGCGCGGCGGCCGGCTTCGCACGATGCGACCTGGAGAGTCCCGACACGTTCGCTCCAGCGCTGGATCACGCCGAGGCCGCGCTCAATGGATTGGACGTCGTCGCGGTGACGGCGGCGCTGTTCGCGTCACAGGACGCGCTCGAGGCGGATCCGGCGCTGATGCGCCGGCTGCTGACCGCCAACTTCACCAACACCATCGTGTTTTGCGAGCTGGCGCGCAGGCGTCTTCTGGCCCGCGGGGGCGGCACTCTCTGCGTCTTCAGTTCCGTGGCGGGGGAACGCGGCCGCAAGCCGGTGGTGCTGTACGGTGCATCGAAGGCCGGGCTGACGCGGTACCTGGAGGGCCTCGATCACAAGTACCGCTCGCAGGGACTGGTAACCGTCTGCGTCAAGCCGGGGTTTGTACGCACGTCGATGACCGCCGGACTGAGCGCACCGCCGTTTGCCGGCGATCCCGAGCCAGTCGCTGATCGAGTGCTGCGCGCGATCGATCGCGGTCAGCCGGTGGTGTACGCCCCGGCAATCTGGTTTGCCATCATGCTCGTCATCCGGTCTCTGCCGCGGTCCATCATGCGGCGGATTGGATTCTAAGCGGCGGGCGAGGCGCTCAAGTAGTCTGCAGGAAGTGCCAGAGCTTCCCGACATCCTGCTCTACCTGCATGCGCTTGCCGCGCGCGTCGTCGGGCATCGAATCGAACGCATCCGGTTGGCCTCGCCGTTCCTCCTGCGCTCGATTGATCCGCCGTTGTCGTCTGCGGAGGGACAAACAGTTGTCGCCCTGAATCGTCTCGGCAAGCGGATTGTGTTCGAGCTGGAGGGCGAGATCTTTCTCGTCCTGCATTTGATGATTGCCGGCAGGCTGCGGTGGAAGGAGCGCGCGGCCAAAGTTCCAGGAAAGGTCGGGCTGCTCGCACTCGACTTCGCCCACGGCACGCTCGTCCTCACGGAAGCCGGAACGAAACGGCAGGCGTCGCTGCACGTTGTCGCCGGAGTCGAGGCGCTGCAGCAGCACGATCCCGGCGGCATCAACGTCCTCGAAGCTGATGTCGGCAGCTTCGCCGCTGCGCTTCGGCAGGACAACCACACGCTCAAGCGCGCGTTGACCGATCCACGTTTGTTCAGCGGTATCGGCAACGCGTATTCCGACGAGATTCTCCACGCGGCGCGCCTCTCTCCGTTCAAGCAGACCGCGTCATTGTCCGACGAGGAACTGCGCCGGCTTTACGAGTCGACGCGTCAGACGCTCACGCGCTGGATCGTGATGCTCCAGGAGGACGCGGGCGACGAGTTTCCAGAAAGGGTCACCGCCTTCCGTGAAGGAATGGCCGTTCATGGCCGCTATGGACAGCCATGCCCGGTCTGCGGCCATGCCGTCCAGCGGATCGTCTACGCCGCGAACGAAGCCAACTACTGCCCCGACTGCCAGACCGGCGGACGCCTGCTCGCCGATCGGGCGCTCTCGCGTCTCCTCCGTGAAGATTGGCCACGCACGCTCGAAGAGCTCGAACGGCGGCGGCGGGGCTGACGCTCGTATCATGAGGCCCGTGCGGCGATGGTCGACCCCGTTCCTGCTGGTCCTGCTGATCTCGTCATCTGCGCAGGCGCAGCCGTCAGGCGAACTCCGATGGGGCGGCGACGCCGAGGGCGGAGCTCCGTTCGTCGAGGCTGACCCAGCCAATCCCGCGCGCGTTGTCGGATTCGAAGTGGAAGTGGCACAACTCCTCGCCGACGGCCTGGGCCGGCGACCGCGGTTCGTCCAGGTCGGTTTCACGAGCCTCGATGCGGCGGCCTCGCGCGGGGACTTCGACATCGGGCTGAGCGGCGTCGAGGACAGCCGTGCGCGCCGGTCCAGGCTGGCGGTCACGATTCCGTATTACGAATTCAGGGAGATTCTCACGGTCCGGGCGGCCGACGGCGAGCGGTTCCGGACGCTGGCGGACCTCGCCGGCCGCCGCGTCGCGACGCTCGGCGCGACACTTGCCTACGACCTCCTGCTCGCGGCCGAAAAGCATCACGGCGTTGTCCCCGTCACGTATGAAGACGACGTGCATCCGTACAGCGATCTGGCGCTTGGCCGCGTCGATGCGGTGCTGCTGGATGACGTGCTGGCGACGCGCGGCGTCCGCCGGAATCCAGGATTGATGAATCAGGCCGCGGCGGTCGGCGTCGGCCACTACGTCGGCATTCTGGCGCCGCAACACGCCGCGCTGCGTGATCAGGTGAACGACATCCTGCGCCGCGCGATGGTCGACGGTCGCCTGGAAGCGATCTTCCGCAGATGGGAAATGTGGAACGACGATCAGCCCGCACTTTATGCGCGGATAACAAACGGGGGTGATGCGGCTCCGGTTGTCGCGAGCACCGCAGCATCCAGCTCGACGTGGGATGCCGCAGCACGTTATCTACCGGCGCTGTTGAAGGCCGCAGGCATCAGCCTGCTGCTGTCGGCGCTCTCGATGGCGCTGGCGGTTCTTCTTGGTGCCGCCATCGCGACGGGCCGTGTCTACGGACCGAGATCGGTAGAAGTCCTGCTCACCGCATGGGTCGAGCTGATACGGGGGACCCCGCTGCTGCTGCAGCTCTTCGTCATCTACTTCGGTCTCGCGACTGTCGTGCAGCTCCCCGCGTTTCTGGCGGCGCTCCTTGGACTGGGGATCAACTACGCCGCCTACGAGAGCGAGATCTACCGTGGAGCGCTGCAGGCGGTTCCCGCCGGTCAGCTCGAGGCTGCGAACGTCCTCGGTTTCAGCAGGATGCAGACGCTGCGTCTGGTGCGCGCTCCTCAGGCGCTCCGGCTGGCGTTGGCTCCGATGACAAATGACTTCGTGGCGCTGTTGAAGGATAGCTCGCTGGTGTCGGTAATCACGGTCGTTGAGCTGACGAAACAGACGTCGATCTTCGCGGCGAACATCGGCAGCTGGGTGTTGCCCGGCGTAATGTGCGCCGTGATGTACCTCGCGATGTCGCTGCCACTGGCCCGCTTCGCGCGCCGGCTCGAGAAGGGTTGGCACCGGTGACGCCTGTCCTGGAAGTAGAGGACCTCTACGTCACGAGGAACGGGCAGCCGGTTGTGCACGGCGTGACATTTCACGCCTCCAGAGGCGAGCGTGTCGCCCTGATGGGTGCCTCGGGCGCGGGCAAAACCACCGTCTTGCGGGCGATCGCCGGCCTGGAGCCGCAGATTGGCGGTGCGATCAGCGTCTGTCGGCCCGATGTGTTCGCCGTTGACGACCTGGGTAATCTGGCCCGGCTCGCACGAACGCCACGAATCGGCATGGTGTTCCAGTTCCACAACCTCTTCGAACATCTCAGTGCGCTCGACAACGTATGCCTGGCAGCCGTTCACGTCGCCGGCGTGCCGCGGCTGGACGCTGAACGGCAGGCCACGGCATTGCTCGAGCAGCTCGGCGTCGGTCACCGGACGCACGCGCGGCCGCACGAACTGTCGGGCGGCGAAGCGCAGCGTGTGGCCATCGCGCGGGCATTGGCGATGAAGCCGCTGCTGCTGCTCATGGACGAGCCGACCGCGTCGCTCGATCCGGCGCGTCGCGACGACCTCGCGGCCACCGTTCGCGATCTCTCGTCGGACGGCACGACGATTCTCATCTCCACCCACGACGCCCCGTTCGCATCCGCGTGCGTGGATCGGGTGCTGATGATGCACGACGGCCACATCGTCGGGGATGGCCGACCGCAGCAGGTGCTGACATAAAATCGTCCGACGGCATGACGACGCAGGCGCAACTCGATACCCATGCGCGGTACATCGAGCTGGATAGCGATCGCAAGATCAGGTATCGCAACAAACTCTATTACCGGTTCAACCACTGGCCGATCTGGATCCTGGTGTTCTTCATTGCGCCGGGCCCCCTGACGTTCGATCTGTTCGAGCGCGGATTCGACACCCGCATGATCGTGTGGCTGGGGGTCGTCCTCGTCGCAACCGGGATAGCCGGGCTGCGGGGACGCCTGCCCGGCTGTGAAGCCGCGCCGTACATCATCAGGTTCACGGAAGATCGGCCGAACCCGCTGTATCGGCGCGTGTGCTACACCATGGCGTGGGGTGAGGTCGTGGCGTTTGCCGTTCTGAACATCGCCGGCTTGGCCTATGCCTCGCTGACCGGCGAGTGGCGCCTGAAGCAGATGTACGAAGTGGCGTATTTTCCGATCGCGGGAACGTTCTGGATGCTGGGAGCGCTGGGGCAGCTCCCGCGAGTGAAGCGCTCCACGAAGGGAGAAGGACACGAACGACGGTATTTCTACGGGTCGGTATGGGCCGTCGCCGTCGCCCAGCCTGTCCTCTGGTTGCTGTGGAAGATCCTGCCGCAGACGACGGTGGGTGACGTCACCAAGCTGATCGTGTTCGTCGGCATCCTGGTCGTTGTCGGGAATCTGGCGCGCCTGGGCGTCCTGCCGCGGACGCGGCCGATCGTTCCCGGCGAGCTTGCCGTGTCCGATTAATGACTGCGCCCATCGACGGATTCACCTCCGCCACGCTCAAGGATCTGCGCGAACGCTGGTGGACCGCCGAATTCACCGAGTTTCTGGCCGAGACGCTCCGGCCGCGGCCGGGCAATCGCATCCTGGATGTCGGTTGCGGTGAGGGGCTGGCGGAAGTCAGTCTCGGCCACCTGCACATCTCCCAGATACGGCTTGTCGGCATAGACCTCGTTGTCGGAAAGGTGATTGCGGCGCTTCGGGAAACGAAGGCGCATAACCAGCGTGTCGGATTCGCCGCGGCAGACGCGTCCCGGCTGCCGTTCACCGACGGGAGTTTCGACTCCCTCTTCTGCATCGCGGTCCTTCAGCACATCGCCGATCCAGACACCGCCGTCGCCGAGTTCGCGCGCGCGACCGCGCCAAACGGCCGGATCATGGCGGTGGAGCCCGACAACGCCGCGCGGTATCTCTTCAGCTCCGTGCCCACAGGCGGCCACGCGTTCGACCTTGCCAAGCAGTTCTTTGCCGCCGCTGCGGACGCCAGAGGTGAGCGCACCGACGATCGCATCGGGCCGAAGCTGCCGACGTTGTTTGCCGCGCACGGAATCGAGACCATAGACGTCCGCATGTTTCCCGTGTCCCACACCAGGCTGGCACCGCCATCCCCGGACGAATGGAAAGAACGGCGCGACGCAATCCAGCGCGTCATCGAACGCTTCAGCCGCAAGGATGTCCGCGAGCTCGGCCGCGAGCTGCTGCACGCGCTTTCCACTTACGAGTCGGAAGCCGCCGGGGCCGGTGCCGGCTTCGTCGAAATCCAGCACACGATGCTGTTCGCGGCCGTAGGACAGAAGACGTAGTGGAAGGATTCGAAGGCTGGGACGACTACGCGCCGTTCTATGACTGGGAAAACGCACAGACGCTGGGCCGCCGCGACGTGCCGTTCTGGCGGAACCTTGCGCTGAACGCCGGTGGACCGGTGCTCGAGCTCGGCTGCGGCACGGGGCGTATATCCCTGCCTCTCGCTCGTGCGGGTGTCCCGCTGATTGGCGTGGACCGATCCGCCGCGATGCTCGCGTTTGCGCGGCGCCGAGTACGCCGGGGCCAGCTCCAGCGCCGCCTTCGCCTTGTCCAGGCGGACATCCGTCACCTGCCGTTTCCGTCCGCCGCACCGGCGAGACGAACGCGCCACCGCGACAGCCTGGCCATGGTGATGGCTCCGTACGGGATACTGCAGTCGCTTCTCTACGAGCGCGATCTCGCG
Organism: Vicinamibacterales bacterium; assembly: GCA_050742535.1. Taxonomy (GTDB): domain Bacteria; phylum Acidobacteriota; class Vicinamibacteria; order Vicinamibacterales; family UBA2999; genus Gp6-AA40. The sequence continues at coordinate 8,076 of JBOGIQ010000077.1, forward strand.
CGCACGCTCGCCGAAGTCCATCGCGTGCTGCAGCCGAACGGTACGTTCGGTCTTGAACTGGTGGCGGACCTTCCGTCGTGGGAGGAATACCGGAAGCGCGTGAGCCTGCAAGGCTGGCGCGGCCGTCGCGGCGGGTCGCACGTCACGCTGGTCGAGACCGTCCGCCAGGATCGGGCGCGTCGGCGGACGATCTTCGATCAGGAGTTCACCGAACGGCGGGGACGACAGGCGAGCGTGCATCGGTTCTCGCTGGCGTTCCGCACCTTGTCGGTGCCGCAGATGACGCGCCGGCTCGAGCGCGCGGGCTTCGAGATCGCCGCGCTGCTCGGCGACTACCGCGGCGGCCGGTGGGACGCGCGTGCGGACGTCTGGATCATTCTGGCGAGAAAGCCCGTGGTAAAATGACCGGTCAATTTTCTCGTATTTCCGGGGGTTTTTCTCATGTCTGGCCATTCCAAGTGGCACACCATCAAGCACAAGAAGGGTGCCGCTGACGCCAAACGCGGCAAGATCTTCACGCGCCTCATCAAGGAACTGACCGTCGCCGCCCGCGCAGGCGGTGGCGACCCGGATATGAATCCCCGCCTCCGCACCATCGTGGCGGAGGCAAAGGCGAACAACATGCCGCGCGAGAACATCGAGCGCGCCATTCGCCGCGGCACCGGCGAGGAGCCGGGCGTGTCGTACGAAGAAATCTGGTATGAGGGCTATGGTCCCGGCGGCGTCGCGCTGCTCGTCCACACGCTGACCGACAACAAGAACCGTACGGTCGGTGAAATCCGCCACGTCTTTTCCAAACATGCGGGCAACCTCGCGGCCGAGAACAGCGTCGCCTGGATGTTCAGCCGCAAGGGTCAGCTGGTTGTCGAGAAGTCGAAGGCCGACGAAGAGGCGCTCCTCAACGCCGCGCTCGATGCGGGCGCCGATGACATGAACGACGACGGCAGCGCGTGGGAGATCATTTCGCCGCCGGAGAGCTTCGAGAAGGTGCGCGACGCGGTGAAGGCGCTCGGCGTCGAGCCGGCCAGCGCCGAAGTCGCGATGATCCCGCAGAACTACGTGAAGCTGCAGGGTAAGGAAGCGCAGCAGATGCTGAAGCTGTTCGAGGCGCTCGACGATCACGACGACGTGCAGCACGTCTGGGCGAACTTCGACATCGAGGAAAAGGAGATCGAGGCCTCGCTCGCGTGACCCTTCGACAAGCTCAGGGTCACCCCGAGCAGCGTCGAGGGGTGAGAATCTTCGGCATCGACCCGGGGTCGACGCGCACCGGCTACGGTTGCGTCGAGACGGATGGACGACGCCATTCACTCATTGCCTGCGGGGCCATCACGATGGCCGCCGGCGACTCGTTCCCCCAGCGCCTTGCCCGCATCCATCGTGAGCTGGCGACGCTGCTCGCGTCTCACCAGCCCGATTGCGTGGCCGTCGAAAGCATCTTTCACGCCGTCAACGCACGCAGTGCGCTCAAGCTGGGCCATGCCCGCGGGGTCGCAATCCTGGCCGCCGTCGAGGCCGGATGCGACGTGGTGGAGTACACACCCGCGGAAATCAAACGGGCCGTTGTCGGCTACGGGCGGGCGGACAAGCACCAGGTGCAGCAGATGATCAAGCTGCTGCTCGGACTGCCGAAAGCCCCCGCGCCGCATGACGCCGCCGACGCGCTCGCAGTGGCAATTTGCCATCTGCATTCGCGGCCGCTCGGTGCAGCGTGGGGCGGACCTTGTAAGGTCCGCCTGAGCGAGCCTGACAAGGCTCGCTCCACGCGTACGAAACAGAGATCGTGGCGCCAGTATCGACCGCCGGCCCACGGATGATCGGATTTCTCCGCGGCCGAATCGCAGACAAGCAACCGAACAGATTGATCGTCGACGTCCAGGGCGTTGGCTATGAGGTCCACGTTCCGCTGTCGACGTTCTACGACGCCGGCGAGGAAGGCGCGGACATCACGCTGCGCATCTACACGCACGTGCGGGAAGACGCGCTGCAGCTGTACGGGTTTCTGACCGACTTGGAGCGTCAGTTGTTCGAACGGCTCATTGGCATCAGCGGCATTGGACCGAAGCTGGCGATCGCCGTGCTCTCCGGCATGGATCCGCGTGATCTGCTCCTGTCGGTCCAGCGTGGCGATGTCGCGAGACTGACCTCGATTCCAGGCGTCGGCAAGAAGACGTCCGAGCGCATTGTGCTGGAGCTCAAGGATCGGCTCGCGCAGTTGCCCGGCGCCGTTGCGGTCGAGGCCGTTCCGGCCAACGGCGCAGACCGCGTTCGCGGCGATCTGCTCTCGGCCCTTCAGAACCTCGGCTATCATCGGCCTCAGGCCGAGAAGGCCATCGACGCGACGCTGCAAACCATGTCCGATCCGACATTCGAGCAGGCGCTGAAGGCCGCGCTGCGGGAACTGATGCGATGAGCGATGCGCCTGCGCCGACCGGCCGTCTGGTCGCGTCCGTTCGCGTCGAGGACGATGCGCAGTTCGACGCCGGGCTCCGGCCGCGGCTCCTCGACGAATACATCGGCCAGGATCGCATCCGCGACAATCTGCACGTCGCCATAGCGGCGGCCCGCCAGCGCCGCGAAGCCCTCGATCACGTCCTGCTCTATGGCCCACCCGGGCTGGGAAAGACGACGCTCGCACACGTCATCGGCAACGAGATGGGGGTTCCCGTGCGGGGGACCGCAGGTCCGGTGATCGAGAAGACAGGGGATCTCGCCGGGATGCTGACCGACCTGCCCGAGCATGGCGTGCTGTTCATCGACGAAATCCATCGGCTGTCGCCAGCCATCGAGGAGATTCTCTATCCAGCGATGGAGGACTACGAGCTGGACATCGTGATTGGCCAGGGGCCGGGTGCGCGCTCGGTGAAAGTGCCGCTGCAGAAGTTCACCCTCATCGGAGCGACGACGAGAGCCGGACTGCTGACGTCGCCCCTGCGTACAAGGTTCGGCATCGTCCATCGTCTCGACTTCTACACCGCCCATGACATCGAGGAGATCGTGCGGCGCTCGGCGCGGATTCTCGGCGTGACGCTGGATGACGATGCCGCCGTCGAGCTGGCGCGGCGGTCGCGGGGAACGCCGCGCATTGCGAATCGCCTGTTGCGCCGTGTCCGCGATTTCGCGCAGGTCCGTGCGCAGGGCCGCATCACCGTCTCGGTGGCGCACGACGCGCTCCAGCTTCTGGAAGTGGACGAGCGGGGCTTCGACGAGGTCGACCGCAAGCTCCTGCGGACGATCATCGACAAGTTCAACGGCGGCCCGGTCGGGGTCAACAGCCTGGCCGCGGCGATTCACGAAGAAAAGGACGCGATCGAGGATATTTACGAGCCGTTTCTGATTCAGGCCGGCTTTCTCGATCGCACACCGCGCGGCCGCGTGGCGACCACGCGGGCGTACGAATATTTCGGCCTCACACCTCCGAAGAAGGATTCGCGACTGTGGTAACTCCCTCGTCGCGCACGCTGTGCCGTGCGCGCATTTCGAGCCTGGCGACGTACGTTCCGCCGCGGGTGCTCACCAACGCCGATCTCGAGCGCATGGTCGACACCAGCGACGAATGGATCCTGCAGCGGACCGGAATCCGCGAGCGTCATATCGTCGATGCGGGCGTGGCGACATCCGACCTGGCCGTTGAAGCGGCCAGTGCGGCGATCGAGCGCGCGAATCTGACGCCCGATGACATCGACTTCATCGTCGTCGGCACGACCACGCCGGACATGCTCTTTCCCAGCACTGCCTGTCTGGTGCAGGAACGCCTCGGAGCGAATCACGCGTGGGGTTATGACCTCTTTGCCGCCTGCTCCGGATTCACGTACGCGCTGACGACGGCGGCGCAGCTCGTCTCCGCCGGAGGCAGTAAGCACGCGCTGGTCATCGGCGCCGATGTGATGTCGAGCATCATCGACTACACCGATCGCGCCACGTGCGTGATTTTCGGCGACGGCGCGGGCGCGGCGGTCGTGGAGGCGAGTGACGACCCGGGGATCGGCATCATCGATTTCGAAAATTACGTGGACGGAAGCGGCGGCGGGGCGCTCTATATGCCTGCCGGCGGCAGCCGCCAGCCGGCGTCGGTGGACACGATCGCCAAGCGCATGCATTACGTGAAACAGGACGGCCAGGCGGTGTTCAAGTTCGCCGTCCGCAACACCGAAGAGGCGTGCCGTCGCATCCTCAACCGGAACGGGGTCAGTCCGGACGACATCGACCTGCTGGTGTCGCATCAGGCCAACCGCCGGATCATCCTGTCGGCCGCAGAAAAGCTCGGCGTGCCGGAGGAAAAAGTCGTCATCAACATCGAGCGATTCGGCAATACCACGGCGGCGACGATTCCGCTGGCGCTCAACGACGCCGTTGCCGACAAGCGGCTGAAGCGCGGGGATCTGCTGCTGATGGTGTCGGTGGGCGCCGGCTTTACGGTCGGCTCGCTTCTGTTGAGGTGGGGTCTCAAAGAATAGTCCCGTACCCTAGTGGGGTGAAGTTCCCGGTCACTCGCCTTCGCCGGTTGACGCCGGGTCAGGAGCAGCGGCTCGAGTTGCTCCGGCGCGTTGCGCGGGCGCTGGATTCGGCGGTGCCTGTGCCCGGCACTTCGTTCCGCTTCGGACTCGATCCCATCCTCGGCCTGATTCCGGGCGTGGGGGACCTCGTCTCGCCGCTGTTCGCCCTGGGGATTCTTTTCCAGGCGCGGGACCTGCGCGTCCCGCGCGTCGTTCAGCTGCGGATGATCTTCAATGTGGCCATCGACGTGCTGACCGGCTTCGTTCCACTCGTCGGCGATCTCTTCGACTTCGCATGGAAGGCGAACAACCGGAACATGGCGCTCCTCGAGCGGCATGCATACGAGGAGCACAAAGCGTCGGCCGGCGACTGGGCGTTCGTCGCGGTCTCCGTGGCGCTGCTGGTGGTGATCGCGGCGGTGCCGTTTCTCCTTCTTGGCTGGGCGATCGATCTGATGGCCGGCTTCTTTCGCTGACGTGCCGCGACGTACTCAGTCGTCGGGCAAACGGGCGCCCTCACGCCGTCAGGTCGAGCGCGGGCGCGTGTTCCTTCTTTCGCCCGCCAACTGCGGCGGCGTACGTGCACGAATGGTGATGTCGCCGGCGGCGCAATTCGCCCTGGCGCGTCAACTGCGCTCGGCAGAGGGAACCTCGCTCGGCGACGTCTTCAGTTTCGTCAGCGGCCTGTACTTCCGGGGCAAGCTGGCATACGCGCGCCGCTTTGCCAGGCCGCCCGATCCGGCCGATCCTGTCGCCGGCGGCGGCGTGCTGGTGATCACTCCCAACGCCGGCTTGCGGTCCGCCGACACTCCGATCACCCTGAAATCGCTCGAGGCGTTTGCTGCCGTTTCGATCGATCTGGGCAACGCCGCGTATCGTGGTCCGCTCGAACACGGTGCCAGATCGCTGCGCGACGCCGTCGGGCCGGAGTGCGATGTCGTGCTGCTGGGCAGCATTGCATCCGGAAAGTACGTCGAGGTCCTGCAGCCGATCTTTGGTGACCGCCTCGTATTTCCCCCGGCGTTTGTCGGCCGCGGCGATATGAGCCGGGGCGGCTTGATGCTGCGCTGCGTGCTGGCTGGGATGGAGCTCGATTACGCTCCGGTGGCCGGTGCCACACGTCACGGACAACGTCCGCCAAAGCTCGCGCCAATGAGAGGGATTCTTGGCACCCCTGAAGGGGTGCCCGACGATCGTGATCCGGCCGTAGGGCGCCCTTTCAAGGGCGCCGCGCCGAAGATCGTGGGGCGCTCTTTCAAGGGCGCCAAAAAGCGCTGACGTGGCGAAGGTACCGGCCGTACGGATCCCAACAGATACCGATAACGTCACGATGACGGTGGCGCAGCGCGAGGTCCGGCTGACGAACCTGCGGAAGCTGTTCTGGCCGGCGCTGGGAATCACCAAGGGCGCGTTGATCCAGTACTACGCGGACGTGGCTCCGGTTCTTCTGCCTCACATCGCCGATCGAGCGATGGTGATGAAGCGATATCCACACGGCGCCGCCGGTCCGTTCTTCTTCATGAAGCGAGCGCCGGTACCGCGTCCCGCGTGGATTCGCACCTGCGCGATCGCGCACGATTCGGGCAATGTCATCGACTTTCCCGTGATCGACGACATGCCGTCGCTGCTGTGGGTCATCAATCTGGGATGCATCGATCTCAACCAGTGGTACGCGAAATGCGACGACGTGAATCGTCCGGACTACGTCCACTTCGATCTCGATCCCGGCGACGGCGCAACGTTCGATCAGGTCCGCGAATGCGCCGTGATCGTGCGCGAGGCATTGGAGGCGCTGCGTATGAGGCCGCTCGTGAAGACGAGCGGGTCCAAAGGTCTCCACGTCTACGTTCCCATCGTCCGGGGCCCGGTTCAGAAGGACGTCTGGACGTTTGCGAAGGCACTGGCGGTCGAGCTCGCCGCCCGGAACGCGGCGCTGATGACGTCTGAGTACCGCGTGGCGAAGCGTCCACGTGGGCGGGTCCTCGTGGATTACAACCAGAACGCGTGGGGCCGAACGCTGGCCAGCATCTACTCCGTGCGTCCGCGGCCCGAGGCAACCGTTTCGACGCCGCTGACGTGGAAGGAAGTCGCCGCCGGCGTGCGCATCGAGGACTTCAGGCTCGATAACGTTCGCGCGCGGATCGCTCGCCTCGGCGATCTCTGGAAACCACTCGTGGCCGTGAAGGGCAGAACGGATCTGGGGACGTTCCTCACTCCCCGAGGAGCTCGCCGACGGGCTTGAGGTCCTCGATGTGGTCGCAGTACGCCTTCACCGCGACCAGCATCGGTACGGCGAGCAGCGTCCCCCAGATGCCCCAGACGAAGCTCCAGAAGATGAGCCCGATGAAGATGGCCACCTCGTTCGTGCGCGCGGTGCGGCTGGTCAGCCAGGGAGTCAGCAGCCATCCCTCGATGCTCGTGATCACGAGCGAGATCCCCGCAACGTAGGCGGCCATCGCCATCGTTCCGAATTGGAGGAAGGCGACGATCGCAGTCGTCGCCGCAACAATGACCGGGCCGAAATACGGGACGGTATTGAAGATGCCGGCGGCCGTGCCCCAGAGCGCCGCCTGCTTCAGTCCAATCGTCCAGAACGCAATCCATGTCGCCATCCCGACGACCACGCTGGTGACGATGCGGACGAACAGAAACCTGGCAATCTGGTGATTGATCTCGTCGAGGATCTGGACGGTGATTTTCTTTTTCTCCAGCGACGGCCCGGCCAGCTTGACGAGCTTGCGCTTGAAGAGATCGCCCGACGCGAGGAGGAAAAACACAAAGAAGAAGACGAGCGTCGCCTGCCCCGTGAACGCGATGAGGCTGGCAGAGCCCCATGTGATGTACTCGCGCACGTTGATGGCCGGTTCCTCGATCTGGACCCGGGTCACGTTGCGCGGCGTCGGATTTGATCCAGCAGCCTGATCAGCTGTCTTCTGCAGTTCCTCCGCGGCCCTTTTCACCTGGTCGATTGCACCAGTGCCGCCGTCCCGCGGCAGCGAGCGTCGAAGCCGCTGCGCCGCCTCTGGCAGCTGCGCGACGATTGCGGAGACGTCGTCCGACAACGAGTAGACGCCGTAGCCGAGCGCGCCGCCGGTCATCGTGACGACCAGTCCGGCAGCGATAACGCGGTGTATGTGAATGCGCGTGAGCAGCGCCACGATCGGCTGGAGCGCGTAGCTGATCAGGATGCTCAGGACGATCGGAATGAATGCCTCCCGCGCCCAATGGAGCAAGTACATCGTCGCCGCGACGGCCAGCACGGTCAGCGCGACGCTGCGGACGCTGATGTTCGAGTCCATCATCGCGGGGTGTGTGCGGGAGGCGTCGCCCCGCGACCCGATGCGGCGAACAGGTTCCCCCACGTCAGCCTTCCGCATTGAGCGCGAGACCTGCTCGCGACTGGAGCGCCTTGTTGATCGCGACACCCGCCTTCGCGCCCTCGGCGGCGGCGACGACGGCGAACTGCACGTCGCGTGAGGCGTCACCGACGACATACACGCCGGGAACGCACGTTTCACCCAGGTGATCGGTTTTGACCGTTCCCTTGCGCGTGAACTCGCAGCCGAGGCGCTTCGCAAAGTCCGCCTGCTGCTCCTGCGCTGGCGAGATGAACACACCCCGGCACTGCACGGGCTCCCCGCGGTTGAAGATCAGCCGCGTCGCGCGGCCGTCCTGATGCTCGAGGCGAAGCACACGGTCCGAGCGAATCGTGATCTGGTGCGCAGCCAGTTGATCGCGCTGCGACCGCGACAGGGCGCCGCCGTTGGTGCAGAGTGTGACCCGCGAGGTCCACGTTTTCATCGACAACGACAGTCCTACCGACCCGCTGCCGCGGCCGACGATCGCCAGCGGTTCGTCGCGGTGTTCCCAGCCGTCGCAGTACGGGCAGTGATGGACGCTGATGCCATAGCACTCCCTGACGCCCGGTATCGCCGGCAGCTGATCGCAGATGCCGGTTGCCAGCAGCAGGGCGTGCGCCTGCACGCGCTCGGCGTCGCCGATGGTGACTTCGAACCCCGTACCGCCTCGTTCGACGGCGGTGACGGACGCGTTGCGCACGTCGATGCCATAAGGGCACAGTTCGCTGCGGCCCAATCGGAGCAGTTCGAGCGGAGGCGTCCCGTCGCGTGTCAGATAGCCATGGAGCGCGGTGGCGGCTGCGTTCCGGGGCGCGCCGGCGTCGCACAGCAGCACACGGCGCCGGCAGCGGCCCAGGATGAGCGCTGCGCTCAGCCCCGCAGGGCCGCCGCCGACGATGACAACCTCGTACATGTCGTGGTGCTCTGCCGTGCAAGCGCACGGCCAGTCTCAACTGATAGTTTGTGGAGTCCTGCTTCGCCGGTTGGATATGAACCTCGCCGACTTCGATTTCGAGCTACCTGAGGAATTGATCGCACAAGAACCGCCACCTGAGCGGGGCGGGTCGCGACTGCTCAAACTCAGCCGTACGGACGGAGCTCTCGAGGATGCGACGTTCGCCGATCTCGATCACTACGTCCGGCCGGGGGATCTCCTCGTTCTCAACAACACCCGCGTGTTTCCGGCCCGTCTGATCGGCCGGCGTGATCCGAGCGGCGGCGGCGTCGAGTGCCTGCTCATTCGGCAGCTTCCAACGTCCCACTCGCAACTTCCAATCGAGCAGGGAACCGCTCGTGAGAGTCGGGAATTGGGAGTTGGGAGTTCAGAGGAGTGGCAGGCGCTCATGCACCCCGGACAGAAGCTGAAGCCCGGTGCGCGAGTCGTGTTCGAAGGCGCCGGCGTGACACTTCGCGGCGAAGTCCTCGACCGCCACTTCTTCGGACAACGGACGGTTCGGCTGTGGACGGATGGTGAGGTGGATGTTCAAACGGCGATCGAGCGCCTCGGCCACATGCCGCTGCCGCCCTACATCAAGCGTGGAGATCGGCTGACGGACCGCGAGCGATACCAGACCGTGTACGCGCGCGATCGCGGCTCTGTCGCCGCACCGACCGCGGGCCTGCATTTTACCGATGCGATGCTCAAGGCCCTGCGCACGCGCGGCGTGGAGATCGCGGAAATCACGCTGCACGTCGGCTACGGCACCTTCAAGCCGGTTCGCGCCGACAGGATTGAAGATCACGTTGTCGATGCGGAGGCCATCACGGTTGGCACCGGCGCGACCGCGGCGCTGACGGCTGCGCTCCACGCAGGCCGTCGAGTTGTTGCCGTGGGAACGACGACGACACGCGCGCTCGAGTCGTTGACGATCGAGGACGGCCGTGTGCTCCCGGCGGCCGGGCAGACCAACCTGTTCATCACGCCCGGTCACGAGTTCCGGATCGTCAGCGGCATGATCACGAACTTCCATCTGCCGCGCTCGTCGCTCCTGATGCTCGTCGCCGCGTTTGCCGGCCGCGAGAACGTGCTCGCTGCATACCGTCACGCGATCGCGGCGAGATACCGCTTTTACAGCTACGGCGACGCAATGCTGATCGTGTAACGTATGGCCGTGCCGTTTCCTTACGAGGAATTCGATCTCTCGGACGTTCGGACCTACCCACTCGACAGCCGCAAGAGCAAGGCAAAGATTGAAGACTTCGCGCGGCCCGTGACGCCGCGCGCCACGTTCAAGGAGTGGTTCGACGCGCTGCCGGCAATTCTTGGCGCACAGGACGTCCGGCGCGTCGTCGAGGCGATGGTTGGCGCCCGTCGGCGCGGAGCCGGGGTCATCTGGGGGATCGGCGCCCACGTCGTCAAGACCGGGGTGTCGCCCGTGCTGATCGATCTGATGCGCCGCGGTTACGTCTCGGCGCTGGCAATGAATGGCGCGGGTATCATTCACGACTTCGAGGTCGCACTTGCCGGCGCGACGTCCGAAGACGTTGACGAGGCGCTCGGTCCCGGCCGCTTCGGGATGGCTGAAGAAACCGGCCGGCTCCTGAATCAGATCATCGCGGAGGCGGCAAAGGAGGGACTGGGGCTCGGCCAGGCCGTCGGGCGGTACCTCTCGCGGGCGAAGGCGCCGCACGGCGAGCGCAGTCTGACGGCAGTCGCGCACGAACTGCGGGTGCCCGTCACCGTACACGTCGCGCTCGGCACGGACATCATTCACATGCATCCGCAGGCATCCGGCGCGGCGATCGGCGACGTGAGCCTGCGCGACTTTCGTTATTTCACGTCGTGCGTTGCGCGGCTGCAGCGCGGTGTCTACCTCAACTGCGGATCCGCTGTCGTGCTGCCGGAAGTCTTTCTCAAGGCTGTCGCGCTCGCACGGAATCGCGGCGTCGATCTCGACGGGCTGACGACCGTCAACATCGATTTCATGCGGATGTACCGGCCGCAGACGAACGTGGTGACGCGCCCGGTCGCCGGCACGAACGGTGTTGGCATCTCGCTGGTAGGGCACCACGAGATTCTGATTCCGCTGATTGCCGCAGCTGTGATCGAAGCAGACGACGTGCGTGCCTAGAGGTCTGCGAACGCGGGATGGTAGCGCACCATTCCAGTGACGCCACGCAGGGCTCCCTCTTTCAGCTCGTGAACCAGAAACACGTCGTCAGGCACGTCGTACTCGCAGTGGATACCGCATCGAGACCCGGGCACGAAGCCAAAGCGTGGGTAATACGCGGCGTGACCGACGAGGACCACTGCCGCGACGCCGGCACCGCGGCATCGCTCGAGTCCTTCCAGCACGAGGCGTGACCCGATCCCCTGGCGCTGCCGTTCCGGCACGACGGCCAGAGGCCCGAGTCCCATAAGCGGGAGACTTGGTCCATCCACCAGCGTCACTGGCGTGAACAGGATGTGCCCGACGATCGTCCCGGCGTCTTCGGCAACGAGGGAAACGAGTGGCGCGGCCTGTTCCCTCAGGGCATCAACGAGGTCGGCTTCCGCGCTGGTTCCAAAGGCGGCCAGATTGACGGCTCGCACGCGCTCCGCGTCCGCGCGCCGCTCGTCGCGAATGTGCATCAGCGCGCCCAAAACTACGCGTTCAGCCTGATACAATCAAGGATTCCTGCCGGAGTAGCTCAGCCGGTTAGAGCACGCGTCTCATAAGCGCGGGGTCGGCGGTTCGAGTCCGCCCTCCGGCACCATTCGACTCGGCCCGCGCTCCCGCGCAGCCCTCGCTCATGGCAGGCCGAGTCGAATGGTGCCCTGAGCGAAGCGAGTCGAAGGGCCGCCCAGCTTCGTCAAGATCGCACCGCCCGGATGAACGCACTTCTCCAGCAGGTCCGGCGCACCATCAAGCGGCATGACCTCTGCCCGCCAGGCACGCGTCTGCTCGTTGGCTTGTCCGGTGGCTCGGACTCGGTGGCGCTCACCTTCGTCCTCCGTGACCTGGCGGCGAACGCCGAATTCACTGTCGCCGGCCTGGCGCACTTCAATCACCATCTTCGTCCAACCGCGGATCGCGACGAGCAGTTCTGCCGCGCACTCGCGGCTCGAATCGGGTTCCCAATCGTCGTCGGCGGCGCCGACGTACGCGAGTATGCGGCGTCCGAGCGGCTGGGCATCGAGGAAGCCGCCCGCCGCGCGCGGTATGCCTTCCTGCATCGAAGCGCCGCGGACATGGCGGTAGACCGGATCGCCCTTGGTCACACCCGTGACGATCAGGCCGAAACATACCTGCTCAAGCTGATTCGCGGCGCGGGCCTGACTGGCCTGGGCGGGATTTATCCGAAGCGGGAGGCGCTCGTGCGGCCCCTTCTCGACGT